>JBKBWT010000275.1:7532-8505 GCA_046314415.1 Saprospiraceae bacterium | reverse complement strand
CTTGGGAGCTTAACTACTTGAGTTCAGAACATCAAAACTGAAGTTCAAAACTTGAAAGCTGAAGTTGACAACTAAAAAATGCCGGTAAAATTCAATAGCCCGGTCATTCGGAACGACTGCCGGAAAGTAAAAAACAAACTGCATAGCGTGAAACGGCGGCTGAAAATAGCTGGGTAGGGTTTAAGAATTGCTGACCGTTTGCAGCCCCAACTCCCTACCTTTTTCGAGCATGAGCGCGTAGGCTTCCTCGTAGTTATTGCCAATTTCGCCGTCGAGAATGGCTTCGCGGATGGCATTTTTAATAAGCCCCACCTCGCGGGAGGGTTCGATGCCAAAGGTTTCCATGATCATTTCGCCGGTGACGGGTGGTTGCCAGTTGCGCAGGTGGTCTTTTTCCTCGATTTCCTTGAGGCGCTGGCGCACCAGTTCATAGTTTTCGAGGTACGTTTTGACTTTGAGCGGGTTTTTGGAAGTAATGTCGGCTTCGCAGAGGAGCATGAGGTCGTCCAGTTCGTCGCCCGCTTCAAAAAGCAGTCGGCGGATCGCCGAATCGGTAATATTTTCTTTGGTCAGCGAAATAGGGCGCAAGTGCAGCAGCACCAGTTTTTGCACAAATTTCATCTTATGATCGAGGGGCAAGCCGAGGCGACGGAAGATTTTGGGCACCATGTTGGCACCGAGCGCGTCGTGCCCATGAAAGGTCCAGCCGTGTTCGGGGTGGAAACGTTTGGTCGGTGGTTTGGCAATATCGTGCAGAATGGCCGCCCAGCGGAGCCAGAGATTGTCGGTTTTGCGGCTCAAATTATCGAGTACTTGCAGCGTATGATAAAAATTGTCCTTATGCGCTTTGCCATTTTTAATTTCCACGCCTTGTAAAGCCGCCATTTCCGGAAAGAAAACGTGGAGTAGTTTGGTATCGAACAGAAGTTTAAAACCTGTCGAAGGCGGATTGGACAAAATGATCTTATTCAAT
>JBKBWT010000275.1:0-7522 GCA_046314415.1 Saprospiraceae bacterium | reverse complement strand
AATGGCTTTGAGTGTTTGGGGTTCAATGGTAAAGCCCAGTTGTGCCGAGAAGCGGATGGCACGCATCATGCGCAGGGGGTCATCGGAGAAGGTTTTACCGGGTTCGAGCGGGGTTTTGATCACCTTCATTTCGAGGTGTTCCAGACCACCAAAAGGGTCTATGATGGCGCCGAAGTCGCGTTCATTCAGGCTCACCGCCAGGGCATTGATGGTAAAGTCGCGCCGGTTCTGATCGTCTTCGAGGGAGCCTTCTTCTACCGTGGGTTTGCGGGAATCATGCCGGTAAGACTCGCGTCTTGCACCCACGAACTCAATTTCCAGATCGCCGTGCTTCAACATAGCCGTGCCAAAACGACTGTAAACCGTGACACGGGGAATGGGACGCAGTTTGAATGCTACATGCTCTGCCAGGCGAATGCCGCTACCGACGCACACAATATCCATGTCTTTGGAAGGGCGTGCCAGCAAACGGTCGCGTACATAACCGCCCACGACGTAAGCCGGATAACCCAGCTCGGCTGCGGTTTCACTGATCACCTGAAAAATTTGTCGTTCGTCCGCTTGTATATTAAAAACCACGATCTGACGTACAATTTACAATTAAGGAAGTAGAATTTTCTCAGCCCGTACCAGTATTGAATCCTTAAGATTCGCAAGATTATTGAATAATTTTCAAATCTGGTAGGGCATTTCTGGAAATATTATAATCAGCTGGTATTGTTATTATACCACCGCTACATCCCATTCTTTGCTGTAAACGGCTTCGATTTCGTCCAAGACGGCAAAAAGCGAAGCGGCGTTGTCGAGGGTAACCAACTGACTGCGATAAGGTTTGATGTTTGGAAAACCCCGGAAATAGTTGGTATAATGCCGACGCATTTCCACCACGCCAAGTTTCTCGCCTTTCCAGTCAATAGAATGTTGCAGGTGCTGCCGTGCCGCGTTTACCCGCTCGTGTACCGTAGGCGGGGGCAGCAGTTCGCCGGTAGCAAAGTAATGTTTGATTTCCCGAAAGACCCAAGGGTAGCCAATGCTGGCACGTCCGATCATAATGCCATCTACGCCATAGCGATTGCGGTATTCGAGCGCTTTTTGCGGGCTGTCCACATCGCCATTGCCAAAAACCGGAATGTGTAAACGCGGATTCTCCTTGACTTTAGCAATCCAGCTCCAATCGGCTTCGCCTTTGTACATTTGCTTGCGGGTGCGCGCATGAATGGTAATTGCTTGAACGCCAATATCTTGGAGGCGCTCGGCAACTTCAACGATGTTGATGGAGTTTTCGTCCCAACCTAGGCGGGTTTTCACCGTTACCGGTTTTTGCGTAGAGTCAATCACCGCTTTGGTCAACTGAATCATCTTGGGAATATCTTGTAACAAGCCGGCACCAGCCATTTTGCAAGCGACTTTAGCCACCGGGCAGCCGTAGTTGATATCAATGACATCGGGATTCGCCGCTTCTACGATGGCAGCTGCTTTAACCATGCTTTCGACCTGACCGCCGAAGTATTGAATGCCGATAGGGCGTTCATAATCAAAGATTTCCAGCTTTTTGAGGCTGGAAGCCGCCTCATACACCAATCCATCCGAGGAAATGAATTCCGTGTACATCATATCTGCGCCCTGCGCTTTGCACAAAGCTCGAAATGGCGGGTCACTCACGTCTTCCATCGGCGCGAGTAACAAAGGGAATTCTGCTATTGATACGTTACCAATTTTTATCATGCTACTGAGCATACCGGTGAATAAAGTATCCGGCTTTGTGTTTTAAAATCATCACCAACCCAGGGTTGATGTTAACTGTTTGCAAAAATAGACAAAATGTACGAAACTGCCTGCTTCTTAAAACCCAAAGCCGCCTGTACAGTTCCCGCAGATTAAGAATTTGTGAAATATTGCTAGTAATTGCCGCTTCAGAAAAAATATTATTTTATTTTTACGACATTCGTAGCATATTATTTTATGCCTATTTTCTAAACACTCTAAAACCTTGAATTGCAATGTTAGCAACCGTTATTCTTTGTTTCATCGTTGGGTATCTGGTGATTGTATTTGAGCATCCATTAAAACTGGACAAAACCGTACCTGCGCTTATCATGGGTGCATTGTGCTGGGCATTATTGGCTATTTTTTATTACAATGGCTGGATTTCGATTATAGATTCGCACGATCATGTATTTAGTCTGATCGGTGTAACGGGAGAAGAGGCGCATCACGCCGGAGAAGAGGGCTTTGAGAATACGCTGTTGCATCATTTTGGAAAGACCGCGGAGATTTTAGTCTTCTTGATTGGTGCCATGACAATTGTCGAAATTATAGATTTGCACCGGGGTTTTGAAGTCATTAAGGGCTACGTCAGAACCAAAAGCAAGCGTAAACTGCTCTGGATCACGGGTATTCTAGGATTTTTCCTGTCCGCTATTATTGATAATCTGACCGCTACAATTGTACTCATCACGATTTTGCGTAAGTTGATACCAGATCGCGAAGAACGCATCTGGTATGCACCACTGATTATCATTGCTGCAAATGCCGGTGGAGCGTGGTCGCCAATTGGAGACGTGACGACTACCATGCTGTGGATTGGGGATAAAGTGTCGGCATTAGGTTTAATTGAATATTTGGTTATCCCCTCCATTGTTTGCTTTATTGTACCTACGTTGATTGCCTCCATGATGCCCGCCTTTCGTGGTAATATTTTGGACAATCCGTTAGAAGATAATAAATCCAAAAAACTGCTGAGTAGTCGTACCATGCTTTTCCTGGGCTTGGGCGCCATTATTTTTGTGCCGATCTTTAAAACGCTGACGCACCTGCCGCCATATGTGGGGATGATGCTAAGCATGGGATTTGTTTGGCTGGTGTCTGAATACATTCACCCGGAAGAAGACTTTTCAGAAGAGCGTCGGCAGATGTATTCGGCGCATAAAGCGCTTTCGCGCATTGAATTTTCGAGTATTTTATTTTTCCTGGGTATCCTGATGGCAGTAGCCGCCCTGGAAACGATGGTATTTGGCACCATTATGGCAGATGGCAAAGAAGTGCAGGTAGGTACGCTGCGTTATTTGGCGGAACAACTGGATCGGGCGATTCCGAATCAAAATATGGTGGTCATTCTATTGGGGGTTGCTTCGGCAGTAATTGACAATGTGCCATTGGTAGCCGCTTCCATGGGAATGTATGATTTTCCAATGGATAGTTCCATCTGGCATTTTATTGCGTATGCAGCGGGAACGGGCGGTAGTATGCTGATCATCGGTTCGGCTGCGGGCGTAGCGGCTATGGGTATGGAGCGCATCGATTTTATCTGGTATTTAAAAAAATATACCTGGCTGGCAGCTGCCGGTTTTATAGCAGGCGCTCTGGCATTCATTGCCATTGAATCCATTTTCTAAAGAATGAGAGCATGCATTCGCTACCAGGAGCAGCTTCATTTATTAGCAAATGCTTTAACAAACAATTAATACTTTGACAGTATTATTTATGAAAAAAAGGCACGTGATTGCAGTTTTAAAATGCAGGTATGAGAAACTTGATCGTAGTAATAATTATTTTGAATGCGTTTGGTTGCGCGGATATAAAGCAAAATCATTTGGTAGGGAATTGGCAGGGAACGGAATTACTGGAGAACGGACGACCGCTGGAAGCGGATATTCAGGTAGTGCGTTTTTATTTTGCTGAGAATAACCAATATCAGTATCATGGCACGCTTAATTATCAAGAGGCAGGAACGTACCATCTAAATGCCAATTATTTGTACACCACAGATACCCTCAACCAGGCAACAACCGAAAAGGCAGTGGAAATTGTTCATTTAACCCCCGATTCACTGGTGATAAAAATGAATGATAGTGGTAAGGAACGTATCATGAAATTAGCAAAAGTAAATTAAATGTGTAATAAGCGCTTAGGTATTTTAAAGTTTTCCTAAGCGCTTATTATTATCATATCAACACGCGGGAATTATTTTTTTATGAATTTCCCGGTTCTCACCTGTTCACTTCCTTCTAAGTGAAGGAAATAAGTGCCTGCTGTCAGGTCAGATACATCCAACACAGCAGTGGTTTGTTCCGGCTCCAGGGCAATGGTTTTGACCAAAGTACCCTGCACTGAAAATATTAGAATGCGATGAATACCGGTTGGCATGTCATCAACCGTTAGTTGATCGAAGGTTGGATTAGGGTAAATATTAAAATGTTCAGCATTCATATTGAGCACGCCATCAGGAAGTGGCGACTTTACAATACGCTGCAACAGAACTACCCAATCGCGCGTTTGCTCGCGTGGAGCGGTACCTACCGAAACTTTTGTACCCCCGGCAATTGTTGCCAGGCTGCCTTTTTGCAAACTGCCGCCTGACCTTGGGTTATACCAGAAGACCGAATATTCTCCAGTCGGCAAATTCAGCGACGTCGTTCCATTTTCTTTTATCAAAATTACATAATATTCCCCGTCAGCATAAAAACAATAATCAGAATCATTACTTGTCAAAGCATTGTTATTGCGCATTTTCCAGAAAGGAATTTTATAATTGGCAAAAAAGCGCAAGGCATGGCGGCACTGATCCCACCACAAATCACGGCTGCGATAATTTTGTAAAGTGAGGTCGGAATGTGCACTGGCATAACCAAAATACCATTCATTGCCGCCGCCGCCAGCCAGCAGGGTACCCCAAAGTCCGTTTTTACGGGCATCATTATGCTCTTTGTCAATGCTATCGGGCAGTACAGCATATTTGGCATCTCCAGGTTCGTCGCACGCAACCACCCAAGGTTTGCCGGCTTCTCGTGATTTTTGCAGCCAGTATTTGACATTGCCATGTACTTCGCTGAAATCGCGATTGTCCGTTTGCATCGAGTAACCCGTTAATTTGGAATCTTTACCGAGTAAGTCCTCTGGTCGCAAGCCATTGTGAATCACAATATGATGGTGATAAGGATCATGATCAAAAAAATATTCTGCCATGGCTTTACGCTGTTCCGTATTTTGGAAAGCAGTAATGCGTCCCCATTGACCATTTTCTTCACCTAAATTCCAATTGAGCGCCAAATGATGCCCAAACCGGGCAATGAGTTCACGATAATATAATTTTCGCAGGCGGGTAGTATTGCCTCCATCTAAAAGTGTCTGATTTTCAGTTTCTTGTGTTTTAAAATGTAAATACATACCACGTCGCTGCGCGTGTTCAAAAACAATTTCCCACTGGTCGAGCCGGGAGCAATCATAGTGGGTAAAATCCTGATAGGTTAAAAATGGAAATACATTGCGGTCGTCGCCGTTGACATTCATGGTTAGAAAGGAAAATGCATTCAAACCCTTGGAAGCCAGGTAGTTGACTGCTCCAATGATGCCTTTGCCTTTGCCATTTTGCCAGGTGGGATCACCGGATTTCCAGTCTTGTACATGCGGCTGCCAGGTCTTCACTAATTCATCCTTGATCTTGTCGGTTTTAAAGTCCCCATCAAACTCTGCATAACCTAAAAAATTTTCTGGCGAATCCGCGCCTTGTTTTAAGAAGTATTCTCCGGTTTCTGCAAATTTCAGGTAGTGTTCACCCACGTATTGCAGGCGTCCTTTGCCTCGAAAATCGCGCCCGGTCTTGTTCGTTGCATCCACCGCGAAAGCACCTTTCAAGCCATCCAATGGTTTAACGCTGGCGCCATAAGCGGCATTTTCGTTGACAGCTGCGTCTTTGCCCAGGCGAAAAGAGACCAGGTAAGTCCAGGTGCCTACCTCATCGGGGCTAAAATGTGCCCGCCAAATGTTACCAGCACTTGCTCCGGTGTTGGCGGCGTTACCGTCAGCTGCAAAATATCCCGGCACTACATAGGTTTTCTTACCATTAGAAAAACTTACCGTGAGGCGATAATCCAAAAATGGATTTGGACTATTATCTGTCTCTTTGCAAAAAGGACCATTAAACGATAAGGTAATCGTGTGCCATTTGCGCAACTCCCCATTGATACTCACTTTACCGGTACCAGGATTGCTGGGCAGCGGTATGTCGGTTCCACTATTGGATTGATTAATAACCACCAATTCGACTACTTTAGTGGTGCCTTGCGTACCCTGGCGATTTGCCGCTGAAAATGCAGTGACTTTCAACGTATAAGTGCCTACCGCAGGCTTCCAAGCATAGTATTTCCCATTATTATCACCAGTCATTACATACGGTGCAATATTTTCAGTGCGCGTATTAAAAACGCTACCATACTCAAATAGTACACTGCCTACCAAAGTAGGGGAGGTTTCTGCTCTTACATTTAAATCGGTACCGGTTTCTGCCAAATTAATGGTGTCTCGTTCTTGCAAAGTTCGGATGTCCTGATGCGTCGTTGCACTCACTAGTACTAATCTGGTAATTTCTTGCGCGTAAGTGATGGAATGTGAGATAAATAAAATAGCAATAGCAAGGGAGAGATAGATAGTGTGATTCATTACTCCTTGTTTTTCTGTTACTTAATCGGTTTCGCTGCAAATAAAATAAATTATAACAATAAGTAGCCGTTTTGGAGCGACTTATTGCTTCGAGGTAAGTGTTAAAGTTCAAACTTTTATTTGCAATCTGTTGGAATTCAAGTATTTAAGTAAGTGTAATTGCGACACCTTCCCGGCGATCGTCGCCTACGCCTGTCCAGTGTTTTCCTTGTTGTTGAATGGCATGAACTCCACCAAAAAATAAAGAACGCTGTTGCCAATATTTTACTTCATGGGGTAATTGGTCGGTTGGAGGAAGTGCTTCAAAACCAGCTTCGATATGAAAGGTATTGTGTTCGAGGTGTAAACGGGAAGCTGCAACTGCCTCTTGTAGAGAGTGTTTATGATCAATTAATAAATGTAATATTTGAGCAATGGCAAATGCGATACGACCTGCGCCGCCGGTGCCTAATGCTGTGGTCGGGTGTAAATTTTTGTCCAAAACAATGGTTGGCGTCATCATAGAATTCAGGCGTACATTCTCCTGCCAGGAATGAAATCCGTTGGGCATCAACACCGCTTCACCAAGCATGTTATTCAATTGAATATCAGTACCTTCTACGAAATAGCCGCAGCCTTCACCATTAGAAACGGTCAGACTTACGATGTTGCCCCAGCGGTCGGCAATGCTGAAGTGGGTTGTACTGCCCCAGGCTTTTTGTTGCCACTGTTGCAGGGCAGCGTGGAGTTTTTCCGGAACTTTACCGATTTGATTAACTTTTACAAAAATATCATATAAGCATTTGATATAGGCGGCGCTGCGATGCGAAGGAAACTTGGATTGCTGTGCTAAATGCTGAAGTACAAGTTGCACCAGCATCCCGCCGATACTGGGCGCTGGTGTGGTTAAAATGGTTTGCTCCCGATAGGTAAAATGCAAAGGCTGACGGATTTTTACTTCATAATCTGCAAAATCTTGTAAGGTTAAAAAACCGCCTTTTTCCCGATAATCCTCGACAATTTTCTGTGCAATTTCACCCTGGTAAAACGCATCTTTACCTTCGCGCCATAAATAATCCAGAAAATCAGCTAGTTGTGGAAATTT
>JBKBWT010000274.1:0-8542 GCA_046314415.1 Saprospiraceae bacterium | reverse complement strand
CGCCGCGCGCTTTGAGCACGTTGGCGAATTTGCAGACTTCCGCGTGCAGTTGTTTGTAAGTGAAAGTTTTATTCGGATTATTGGGATTGTTAGGTTCCCAGATAATGGCAATCTGATCCCCACGCGTTTCGAGGTGGCGGTCGAGGGCGTTTTCGGTGATGTTGAGCTTACCGCCAATGAACCATTTTACGTCCAGGTTGCGGAAATCCCATTCCAGCACTTTGTCCCAGGGCTTGCGCCATTGGAAAGTGGAAGCCTGCGCTGCCCAGAAGCCCTCCGGGTCTTGCACACTCCGTTGATAAGCAGCTTGGTAGTCGTCAAAGGTTTTGATGCGTTGCGTCATGGTCTAGCTAGTTTTTTATATCCCCACAGTCGGCATAGCGCTGCGGTTGAAATCAATTTCTATAAAAATACCTCAAAATGAGCAATTTTAAAACAGCTTTTGGTTTTCGGGAGCTTACTTTTTTATTGGTGGGGTTTATTTTTAAGAATGAACATATTTAGATGCTTATATGAATTTGGTTAAAAAAATTGGTCAACCGTATTCGACCAATTCTTTAATGGTATTTACTAATTCTTCATTATCAAAAGGTTTGGTGAGGTAAATCTCTGCACCGCTGCCATAGCCCTCAAAGCGATCGTCCTGGGTGCCGCGGGCGGTCAGGAAAATAATTTGGGTATGGTCATAAGCGGAATTTGAGCGAATGCGCTTCGCTACATCATAACCGTTCATACGCGGCATCATGACGTCCAGCACCACGATGCGTGGCTTGTACTTTTCCATCATTGCCAGCGCATCCTCGCCATTGATGGATTTATGCACTTCGAAGCCTTCTTTCTGAATCAGAAATTCCAGCGCCGTTAAAATATTCGGTTCGTCATCGACTAAAAGTACCCGGATAATTTCGTGTTCTTGCATAGTGATATTGCGATTTAATTGAATTCGCCTATACAACGCATGAGCTGTTAAAATTACGAATTTCTGATAAAAGAAAAAATTTATACACTTGAGAAATTTTATCCATTAATCCATTTGCCGATTCAGCAAAGGAATGCTGACGGTGAATGTTGCGCCTTTATCGGGCTCGCTTTCAACCGTGATGGTACCGCCATGCTGCTCCACAATCGTTTTGGAAATGAACAAACCCAAGCCGCTGCCCTGCGGTTTGCCTTCGTGGACGTCGTTCACCTGAATAAATTTTTCAAAAATTGCCGCCTGATCCTGCATCGCAATGCCACGCCCATCGTCCTGAATGTGTAAAATGGCATTTGAATTATTACATTCCAATATAATATTGATGCTGTTTTTACAAAATTTAACCGCATTGCCTAACAAATTGACGACCACCTGCGTCAACCGATCGGCGTTGCCCATTATTTTTAAATCATTATGATGTATTGTAAAAGTATGCTGAACGTTTTTTTCATTTAGTAAAGGCTGTAAGCTGAGATAAGCTTTTTCTACAAGCTTCACAAAATCAAGGGTTTGTAAGGTTCCTTTATCTTTTTCCGATTGAATTTTTTCGAGATCCAGCACCTGATTGATCAAGCGGGTAATGCGTTCACTTTCGGTGGTAATGATTTCCAGAAATTCGCTACGTTTTTCGAGATTGAGATCGGGGTTATCCAATAGAATTTTGGATAAAGCCTTAATGGATGTAATGGGCGTGCGCAATTCGTGCGTGACCGTCGTTACGAAATCGGCTTTCATACGATCCAGTTCCTGCAATTGTGCATTGGCGTGTTGCAGTTGCTGCGTCATACGTTCCAGTTCTTCCGATTTTTTTTCCAATGCCTGGCTGTATTGCATAATTTCTTGCGTTTGCTCTAAAACATTGAGCATTTCTTCGAGGCTGATGGGGTCTTCTTTGGCAACCGAGCTGATCAAAATTTTGGCGGAAGCCGCACCAATCGCGCCGGTGAGATGAATTTCGGCGTAGTTGACCAGTTCGGCATTGGCAATTTTTTCCTTACTCAGGTCAATGTCATGCAATTTTTCATATTTGTTCAGCAATCGTTTGGTACGCGTTTCGCCCAAAAAGCGATGTAGTAAATGCCTGATATCCTGTACTTTAGCTCTGCGGCGCATGATTTCGTAATCGGTGCCGCCCCGGGCATATTTGTAAATATTGACAAAAATATCGGCTTGCGCCAATTCCAGCGGGCTCTGAGTCGTGTAGAGCGAGACAAAAACCAAGGTGCTGGTATTAAACAATAAGCTCCAAAAGGCGCTATGCGTGATGTAGTCCATGCCTTCCAACCCAAAGAGCGCGTAGGGGCGGAGCCAGGACCAGCCGAATAAACCCTGTTCGACAATATGAGAGGGCACAATACCAGCTTCGATCAAATTCGGAAAAGGCAAGGTAAATGCCCAGATCAACGCGCCTATGCTCAGCCCGGTGATGGCGCCGGTTTTGGTGCTGCGTTTCCAGTACATGCCCAGCAAAATAGCCGGCGCAAATTGCGCAGCGGCGGTAAAAGACATTAACCCAATGGAAACCAGGGAATAACTCAGGCTTACTGATTTGTAATACAAATAGGCTAACAGTAATACCACAATAATGCTAATCCGGCGAATGTTGAGCAAATGCCGCGTAAGGCTGACTTCTTCCATTGACCGAAAACGCAGGAGAGCGGGCATCACGAGATTGTTGTTAATCATAATGCTCAACGCAATCACCGCGGTAATCACCATACTCGTCGCTGCCGAAAAACCGCCAATGGTCACTAATAATGCCAGTACGTCTTTGCCGTAGGCTAGGGGAATGCTTAGCACAAAAGTATCCGGCTCGACATTCCCATTTTGGAAAATCAGTAGCCCCCCAATGGCAATGGGCAGCACAAAAATATTAATCAGCAAAAGATACAATGGAAATAACCAGGCTGCGCGGGTGACGTGATTGGCGTCGGTATTTTCTACAACGGCAACGTGGAATTGACGCGGCAAAAAAAGCACGGCACACGTAGAAATAATGGTCAGCCAAAACCATTCCATACTGTCGATGCCGGATTCGGTGAGAGAATATAACTTTGCAATGGCGTCATTTTTTAAACCCTGTGTAAAAACATCCGCAAAGCCATTAAAAATGCCGAAAGTAACAAACGTACCTACTGCTAAAAAGGCAACTAACTTTACAACCGATTCAAAAGCAATGGCTGCGACCAATCCTTCGTGTCGCTCGTTGGGATCGAGATGCCGCGTGCCAAATAATATGGTAAAAATCGCTAAAGCGATGGCTACATATAAAGAAGTATCATAATAAAGCGGGACATCAATCGTTTCAAAGAACTTGTTTTTACTGGCAGTCAAAATATCAAAACTGGTTACAATGGCTTTTAGCTGAATAGATACGTAAGGAATAATGCCTAGCAGCGCTACAATGGTGGCGATAACGCCCAGGCTCGTGCTTTTGCCGTAGCGCGACGAAATAAAATCTGCGACCGAGGTAATCCGCTGTTGCTTGCTGATAATAATCATTTTGCGCAACAACAATATCCACAAGGGTGCCAGCAAAGTAGGACCCAGGTAAATCGGTAAAAATCCTGCCCCAACCGTTACGGCTCTACCCACACTCCCATAAAACGTCCAGGCGGTACAATACACCGCCAATGAAAGCGCGTAAATAAACGGATTGCGCACAATGCTTTTGCCCTGGGCTTCCCGTCGCTCGGCATAATACGCGATAAGAAATAACAATAACAAATAAGCCAGCGACGTACTAATCACAACGGCTGCACTCATGTAAGTTAACGATTTCTTGGTTCAAAATTTCTGACAATCAGCCAAGTAAAAATAATGGTTGAAATCCATATTATAAAGAGATATAAATATAAAAGCGGTAAACCCCATACCAGCATTTTACTGCTGAAGATGCCGAGAATCGGAAAATTCAGTAAAATAGCCGTCAAGATTGTAATACTGAGTAGTCGGTAGGCACGGTCGCTTCTGGTCATGTAAATTGAAAAATTGAAGTTGAAAACCAGCTAATATTAATTTAATACTAACTGATTTTCAACGTTTTATTTAATGTCATTTTTTAATTTTCCGGAATACCCCGTTCTTCATCCAGATGGTCATAATCGCCATGCCAGGCATAATACCCCATGAGGGACATACCTACTGCAATCGGTACAAATATGGCGATAATAATAATCCAGAAAGTGTAAGTTTCCTGCGTGGGTGGCGTTTTAGCACTGGGCGATAACTCCGCCATTGCCTGCATGATGCCATATACAATGCTTGCCGGACCCAACAACATCCAAATGACGCCTAAATATCTTTTGATGGTATTCATTTCTTTATAATTTTGAATGTTTAATGCTTAATTTTAATAAAATTTATCACTTTTATTAAGCATTTATAATAAAAATTAATATTGGCACTAATCCGCAACGTTTTCATCAATTCTATTCGACATATAAAACATGCCAATCATAAAGCACAAGCCGCCGATGGCAATCGGCCACCACAAGCCTGCCAGCGGATCATCCAAATGCGTGGTGAGGCGAGTCGCAATATAGGGGGTCAAGCCGCCAAAGATACCATTGCCGATATGGTAGGGCAGTGACATTGAGCTGTAGCGGATGCGCGTCGGGAAAATTTCCACTAAGAAAGCGGCAATCGGACCATAGACCATGGTTACATATACCACCTGAATGAAAATCAGCAAAATCATTCGCCAAAAAGCGCTTTGCCCCAGGTTTACTTCTTTGGTAATCAAAGGCTTAGGCGCTGTTTTGGAAGCGTCAGTCAGGGTCGTGGCTTTGGTCGTCTCTTTGTAGGTCGTGCCATCGGTATAAGCTTTAGTAATGACGGTGGTCGCCAGGGTGCCGCCTTCTACTGCCGCAGTACTGGTGTTGGTAGTTGCACTGCCCACGATTTCCTGCTTGGCTTTTAAATCGGATAAGCCATACATGGCATTGTAAATCGGACGATACGTGACAATTGCCAGAATCATCCCCGTCATCATAATGACCTTACGACCAATGCGGTCACTCAACCAACCAAAAAATACAAACAGTGGTGTAGCGATTGCCAAAGCTATGAGTATAATATTGCGTGCTTCAACGAATTCTATATTACAAGTTTTTTCTATGAATGACAATGCGTAAAACTGTCCGGTGTACCAAACTACCCCTTGACCCATCGTAGCGCCAAACAATGCCAGCAACACCATCTTCATATTGGCGCGGTGCGCAAACGATTCTTTAATCGGATTTGCCGAGGTTTTACCTTCCGCTTTAATTTTTTTGAATAAGGGTGACTCGTTCATTCTCAGGCGGATATAGATAGAAATGGCAATGAGAAATGCCGATACGATAAAGGGAATACGCCAGCCCCAATCGCCAAAAGTTTCGGTACCCATCGAACTGCGGGTGAGCAGAATGACGCCCAGCGCCAGGAAAAGCCCCAGGGTAGCCGTGGTTTGAATCCAACTGGTATAATATCCGCGTTGATGTCCCGGCGAATGCTCGGCTACATAAGTGGCTGCGCCGCCGTATTCACCGCCAAGCGCCAAGCCTTGTAAGAGCCTCAATATCAATACGATAATTGGTGCGGCTGCGCCAATAGCGGCATAACTTGGCACGATCCCAATGGCAAAAGTGGAACCACCCATGATAATGAGGGTAAGTAGAAATGTATATTTTCGTCCGACGAGGTCACCCAATCGCCCAAATACCAGGGCTCCAAATGGACGTACGACAAAGCCCGCCGCAAAGGTGGCTAATACCGACAGGTAAGCCGCCGTTGGATTGATTGCCGGAAAAAATTTGGTAGAAATGATGGACGCCAATGCACCAAATATATAAAAATCGTACCATTCGATCAGCGTACCAACCGAAGAGGCAAGAATAACCGTGCGAATGGTCTTTTTTTCCTCTTTTGTCAGCACCTGTGGCGTTGCAACCGGTGTAGAAATCATATTAATCATACCATTTAGTTTTCAATGTTAGAAAATTATTTTAAAACCATCCAAAAAACCGGAGGTAATTTTATGAAAAAAAGAATTTCACCTGCATTATTATAAAAATATGTGTGTTTGCAGAATCAATTCACCTTTACTGCCAATGCGATTAAATGCGCCATTGTATAAAGGACGATTGGAATATTGCAGCGACACTTTGGCATTATGACCATTAATGAGATAATTTAAACCTAAATCATATTGTAAAGAAGATTGATTCAATCGTTCAAAATCTTTGTACGTGAGCGTCGCATAGGGCATAAATTGCGTGCCATTGGCAAGTTTAGGCAAGCCGTAGCCTACTTGCAGGTAGCCGATGGTACCCGTGCCAAGAGTGGGCTGTGCATTGCCACCGCGTGCGAATGTGGCAGTCTCGCCGGAGGCATTGCTATGCAAATTGAGAATGCCAATATTACGGAGGTAATTCGGACCAAAATTGTACAGGTAAAGCACCCCGTAAATACTCAGGCAGGTGCCCTTTTCCTTATTTAAGGGGCGGTCGTAGAAAGCATCTATGCCAAATAAATTAATATTGTGGGTGGTAAAAGCCGTATCCGGAGTGGAAGTTTCAATGCTGGCAGTAGCTTCCGGATGAATGTAAAATCCGGCGCCCAGATTAAAAACGGTTTTAGATCCGAGGTGACTGCCGACAAAGAAAGGTAACTTATTGGATTCTTTATCTTTAAACATATAATTAATATATCCTGCATAAGCTACATTTTCCGTGAAGGCATGGGTGGCGACATTACTGCTGGCAGTGCCTGCTTTGAGCGCGTTGACAAACGAGACTCGATTGGCGACGATGCCATTCAAAAATGGCTTGTTGATGGAAAGCCGGTAGTCGAGTTTACCTAATTGGCCTTTTGCGTAAATACCAAATTGACGGGCAAACTGATCATTCGTTTCGATGAGGGGCCAATTGAAAATCGGCGCATCAATCGTCATGAAGTTGAGGGTACTTTGGCTCGACAGGCGCGAGATGCCATTCCAGTAATGAATACCCGTGCCTAAGTACAGCTTATCCTTGGCAACTTCAAATTCCGTCCAGGCATCATGAATAAACAATTGCGGTTTTTTGCCGGCATTGTTGGCTTGTGCAGCCTGATTGCCGCCTACTGCAGAACCCCCGGTTGAGAAGGATTGATTGTTAATACCCCAATGGGTTAAGATCAAAAAACGCGGTGATACTTGCGCATAGGTCAGAAAACGCGAGCGTCGTAAGGCAATATCAAATGCTGCTTCTTGCGGTACACCATTGGCATCGGTGGTACCGGGGTTATTTTGGGTGTACGTGATCCAGAATTGATGCCACGTAATCAACCTCAGGTACTTGTCACCCTTTTCATCCAGCTTGAGTGTCAATGGTTTATATGAGTGATCCGTCTTTGGCTTCTCGCCAGCCGCTGCGGTAGTAGTAGGTGCCTGGGCTGCTACGGGCAGTGTCCATCCGCCAAGTAGCAGCAGCACGAAAGCATATTGCTTGAGTAAGTTCCAATTCATAAATTTCGGTTTAGCTAGTTAAAGGATTCGCGTTGTTTTAAATCATAACGCTAAAATATATAGATATTTATATTTGTACAAGTATTTCGTCGAATTTTTTTTGAAAAAGTAAAATTTTATTGCCTGTTACAGGGATAATAAGGTCAATGGTTTGGGTTATTTTGAGCTGTTTAGAATAATATTTTAAAACCAGCGAAGATGGAACTGAAATTCCAAATAAAAATTTAGATAACTAAATATGTTTATTACTAAAGGCTTTGAAACGCTTAAGAAAAGACCACGCTTAAGATAGGATAGCGGAAATCATCTGCATTGAATTCACGAAATGCAGCATGGCAGGAGAATGCATAAAGTATAAGTTATTTATATAATTTTTTGATTAAGAGTGTTTTATAAGTGGAATGATTATAATAAAAATACCGGCAGTATTAAATTACTTTGGTTAAAGACCGAACGATCTCGTAAAATTCGTTGCTGGCGAGCCCGTATAACGAATTTTTACCGTCGCGTTGCACCGTCACTACATCGCGGCTTTTGAGAATACGGAGATGGTGAGAAGCAACGGCTTGTTCAATTTTCAATTTGGTATAAATATCGGTAACGGACATTTGACCATTGTTGTGCAGCAGGTCAATGATGGCAATGCGGAAAGGGTGGGCGATAGCGCGTAAGGTTTCGGCGCTGTTTTCAAGAAAAGATTCACTCAGGTGTGTTTTCATAATATGATGACCGTTGAGATAAACGCATATACCTATATATAATTGCAAATATCTAAAAAAGTTCTGCAAACCGCTAGAAATTAACCAAGAGAAATAGAAAGTGGCTGGTTTTAAAATTGGACAATTCTTCCGGCAATCGTAACTTCACCCCCAAATCAATTATTTGCCATAAAATATAGGTTATGCAATACTTTAAATGCTTTGCGCTGCTGACCTTAGCTGTTTTGCTGAGCCAGTGCCAGTCTAAAAATCCTGATCAAAACCAGGCGACGCCACTTCGTTTTGAAGAACGAAGCCTGCAAAAACAATCCAGTACCTGTAACACGGACTCCATGCGTTGCGCCAAAGTAGAAGTGA
>JBKBWT010000273.1:0-8595 GCA_046314415.1 Saprospiraceae bacterium | reverse complement strand
CTTGTCTGCAGCCACGCTCTTAGAGGCTTTATTTAATATTATTAGAAGCTACGACCACCAGTTTTGTATCAATTTTTCAAACAACTTTTTATTATAAATTTATTTTTGTCCAGATACTTACTTAAATTTATTTAGCGATTATAATCAAGAGTTAAAATCAGACAAATCTGTTGCAGGCTTCATATTGATAACCGAAACAGAGTAAACATTTGCCAACTCCTGATCGTCTCCACCTTTTCCGTAAGCACCTTCAAAGATGCCATATACGAAACCTGCCGCATAGGCAAGTCCGTACCCCACAGCCTTGGCGCCTCTTACGACCGCTCTGACCGCAGCCGCTCTAATGGCAGCTTCTTCCATTTCCGCGGAATAAGCACTTTGCTCAACAACTGCGGATGTTGCAGCATTTCCAATTACATTATTTGTAGCGGAATAAGCTGAAAAGCTGAAATTTATAAACAATAAGAACAGAAAAATACTTACAATCCTTTTTAGTCTCATGACATGATATTATTTGTGGTCAATAAATAAAAATTAGGAATCAAATTCTGCCAAACTAGCAGCATCATAATTTAGCTGTGAGAGATCAGCTACTTCTTCTCCACCTGTCACTGCCTGGTAAACTTCATAAACAAGAAAAGCAACTTCTACAACTCTCAAAACAGCTTTGCCAACTGCTCGTCCGGCAACTCTACCAGCATTGAAACCACTCCTCAGAGTAGCTTCTGCCTCTAGCTCAACAGCACTAGTGCTGTTGTAATTTACTTGAGCAGAACTTCCTACAGCATAATCAACAGTAGTGAAGGATGAAAGACTGAAAACTGCAATCAACAAAAGACATGAAAAAGATAAAACCCTAACTTTTCTCATAATTTTTTTAGTTTACTAGTTAAATAATAATGATAACGGTAAATACCTACTGAATAGAGTACTTAACTTATTTTTGAGCATGGCTCCGCACATCATTTCCTTTCTTATCAAGAAAATAAATCATAATGCTGCTTTAAACAGCATTATTATTAATAATTATAATTGCTTTGGTGAAGTATTGGTGACTTAGAAAAAACTCAATGATAATTTTGTGATATCCACAAAATATATAAGTTATTATCAATGAGATTTGTTTGTTGTTTTGAGCTAGTTTGAAGGTGACTACGAGGAATGAGGACCCAAATCAATTAATTTAGATCATTCAATAAGAGCAGTTGTTTATTTGGTTGCAAATAAAATATACAAAATTTAACTGCGCAAGTTTTTTCAAAAAAAAATTAAAAATAGCTAAAATTTTCCTAATTTGCTCAAGGGTTCAGCGCTGTTCGACGTTCCGGTTTATCACTTTAACCATTCCGGAAATTAATACAACTCAATTATTTAATATTATAAATCGATTCATAAATCTGCTAATGTGCTTTTTTCATTTCCGTGTAAAAATCCTCCTCCATTCATCCTTTCGGCTTGCCAAAGCGTTTGTTTTCTGTGTACTTTTACGTGCAGGAATGTAGTATCAATTATTCATTCTTCATTCGTTCATTTTCAATGAGTTTCAATAAAATATTAAAAAAAATATTCATTCTACCGGTACGGTTTTACCAATTGGCGATTTCGCCCTTGCTGCCGCCGAGTTGTCGTTACACGCCGACCTGTTCGCATTACATGATTCAGGCGATTGAGGAATGGGGTGTGCTGAAAGGCACCTGGCTGGGGTTGAAGCGCATTAGCCGCTGTCATCCCTGGGGCGGGCATGGGTATGATCCGGTACCAAAAAAGGTTGATAAGTTGAAGGGTTGAAAGTTTTAACCTACCCACTCTTTATCAACCATTCAACAATTCAACTTTTCAACCAAAAGAACATGATTACAAGAAGACCTCGGCGCAATCGGGTTTCGGCGGCGGTGCGCGGCATGGCACAAGAGACGCATTTAAGTGTAGAACATCTGGTTCAGCCACTGTTTATTACAAATGGTGAAAATATCAAAAATGAAGTGGCTTCGCTGCCCGGCACTTTTCGGTTTTCACCGGATTTGGTGCTGCATGAAGTAGAGAAATGTTTAAATTTAGGCATTACGAATTTTATTATGTTTCCGGCGGTAGCGGAGGAATTAAAAAATAAAGAGGCGACGTATAGTTATGATCCTAATAATTTTTATTTAAAAACGGCGACGGCAATCAAAAAACGCTTCCCGGAATGCTGCCTAATCAGCGATGTAGCCATGGATCCGTATAATTCCGACGGACATGACGGCTACGTACGCGCCGGTAAAATTCAAAATGATGAAACACTGCCGATTCTGGCGAAAATGTCGGTCGCTCAAGCCGAAGCCGGATTTGATATACTCGGTCCTTCCGATATGATGGACGGACGCGTGGGCTATATGCGAGAAGCCCTTGATCAGGCTGGCTTTATAGATACAGGAATTATGTCATATACTGCGAAATATGCCAGTGCATTTTATGGCCCTTTCCGGCAAGCGTTGGATTCCGCACCGCGTGATTTGGAAGATGTGCCCAAGGACAAAAAAACATATCAGATGAATCCTGCCAACAAGCGTGAAGCCTTGATTGAAGCGGAGCTGGACACGCAGGAAGGCGCTGATTTTCTGATGGTGAAACCGGCATTACATTATTTAGATGTTATTCACTTGTTGAAAGAAAATTTTGAATTGCCGATTGCCGCGTATCATGTAAGTGGAGAATGTGCCTTATTATTGGCGGCAGCGAAAATGGGCTGGGTAGATTTTGATCGCGCTATGCCGGAGACATTGTTGAGTATCAGGAGAGCCGGAGCAGATGTGATAATTACGTATTTTGCGAAAGCATACGCTGAAAAGGTTGAAAGGTTGAAAGGTTGAAAGGTTTATACCGCTGCCTGCGTTCAACCTTTCAACCCATCAACTACCCTTTACGCCCGCTGTTCCATCGTTGCGTAAGTATCTTCATACAATTTTTGCAATTTCTTGCGGGCGAAGAAGATACGACTCTTGATCGTACCCAGCGGCGAGCCAAGTTCTTCCGCAATTTCTTCGTATTTAAAGCCTTCGTAAGCCATCATGAAGGGCACTTTGAAGTCTTCAGGTAAAGTATCTACCAATGCCATCAATTCATTGAAGGTCACATTGGTTTCTCCGTCATTATCTACGATGCGATCGCCAGAATTCAGGTAGTAGTTATTCGGCGTTTGGTCAATAATCATGTTGCGACGCACTTTCTTCCGGTAGTTGTTGATGAAAATGTTTCGCATGATGGTCACCGCCCACGCTTTAAAATTCGTACCCGGATTGTATTTGTCAGCATTTGTGATAATCCGAACGGCAGTATCCTGATACAAGTCTTCTGCATCGGAGTTGTTACCCGTCAGCTTCAGCGAAAACGCGCGCAAAGAATTGCTGATGCGTTCCAGTTGATCGGATACCTGATTTTGATGAATTGCATATACCATGTCCGGTGATTTTATGGTGGTGAAAAGTTATTGCTACTTGTAATTATTTTTTACAAAAATAGTACCAAACCAAATTCAATGCAAATATATTTTTCTATTCAGACTAAATTTTAAATAATTTTGACCTTATTCAGACAGTTTTCGGCGAAAGCCTAAAGAAAAAGTTAATTTTTTTAACAGCCATGAACCATTTGAAAACTCAAATTGTATAACGTTTAGACTTTCAAACAGAACAAAAAGTCACATTGCCTTCAAAAAAAGACGTGAAAAGTTATTATACAGTTGGTTTTCAAGCATTTATTTAAGTTTTTATTAAGCGTTTTAACTTAGAATCAGACAAAAGCGGATAATATGGAATCCTTGAACGGCACAACGATTAGTTTGCTTGCTCAAAACATTCGGTATTTGCGAAAGCGGCAAGAATTGAGCCAGGAAGAGCTGGCATTGCGGGTGGGTTTAAATCGCGGGAATATTGCTTCCTACGAAAATGGCACTGCCGAGCCTAAAATTTGTAATTTGCTCAAACTTGCTCAAATATTTGGCATAGCAATCACCGATCTAACGCAGAAGGACTTGTCTGACAATGACTTATACGAATCTTCACACGAAGCCTATCAATCTAATTCACGCCCACTTTTTGACGATACGGCAGCTATCTTCGATGATTTTGTAGCTCGTACGGAGGAATTGCGCCGGGTAATTGATAGTTTGCACACCTGCCACCAATTTAAAGTAAAATCTGCCGGTCAATTGAATAAAGAAATGCAGGTGATGAATAGCAATTTTGAACAAATGTATGAACTTGCCACGCAGGCTTTATTGAGTCAACAGGATTTACTGGAATTCATCAAATGTCGAGTTAGATAATTGATAATCAATATTTAATACATTTCGTGCAATCCTCTAAAAATAAATTGTAATTTTTTTTTACAATTTACTGCAAATCTGTCAGACTGACAATTCGTCTGATAGAATCCTCTTGTTTTGGCGTATCTTTACTGTCATTATGGCAAAAGAACATCCTTTAGCGCTGGTTCAGCTTTTTCGTACCCTTGGTGGTTTTTCTGCGGAAGAGACCGCAAAAATTTTAGCGCTTTGGCAGCACCAATTTACATTACAAAAAAATGAATACCTTTCTACGCCCGATCGGCGCGATCACTATATCTATTTTGTTATTACCGGCGCTTTTCGCATCTATTGCGTTGATCTTCAAGGAGAAGAAGTTTGCTTAGGTTTTTCATATGATAATTCGCTGGCAGGTTCTTATCCTTCGCTGGTAACCGGCAAACCAGCCGATTTGTATGTGCAGGCTTTGCGCGAATGCGAACTCATTGCTGCGGTTTGGGAGGATCTGGTAGCGCTTTCCCAGGAAATTCCAGCCATTGAACGCTTTCGCCGCATTTTGGCAGAAGAGACGCTACTGGGTCGCATGCAACGTGAAATCGAAATGCTCACGCTTACTCCCGCCGAACGTTATCAAAAATTTTTACAACGCAGCGCCCACTTATTACAATTGATTCCGCAAAAGCATATTGCCTCCTACCTCGGCATGACACCGGAAACCCTGAGCAGAATCCGAAGTAAAATTTGAAATGTGAAATGTGAGACTTGAAAGTTTGCACATTTTGCATCTCTCATTTTAAATCTGTTTCATTTCTTGATTTGAATCAATGCGTCGCTCCCCAAATGCCTGTTTCTTTGTAGTCGAATTTAAAAATTAACATCCAATGCAATCAACACAAGCATACCTGCAAAATCTGACTCAGACGGTAGAACATATTATAAAAACCGTTGAAGAAATCACCCAAACTTATGCTTATGACCAATTGGCGCAGCGCCCCGAACCCAATCGCTGGTCGGTACTCGACAATTTGGAACATCTCAATCTGTACAACGACTTTTATTTGCCTACTTTTGTAAAAATTATTGACAAAGGGGAGGCAAAGGGGTTGAAACCACGCCTTAATTATCGGGCGGGCTGGCTCGGCAATTATTTGACCAATTCAATGAAACCCAAAGGCACCAAGATTGCCAATAAGATGAACACCTTCAAAGATAAAAATCCCATTTTGACCGCGGTGCCTGCTAATGTAATTGAGCGTTTTTTTACACAGCATCAGCAATTGCTGCAAATTTTGAAACGCGCTGCCCGAACCGATATTCAAAAATTGCGCATGCCCACTACCCTGGGTTCTTTTCCCACCATTCGGCTGGGCGATGGCTTGGCATTTGTCATTGGTCATGAAGAGCGCCACTTGCTGCAAATACAAAACACGCTGAGAGAATTGAATAGCAAGACTATAAATATTAAAATAGCTTAACATGTATAATGAAGAATGATGAGGGAATCAAACTCTATCCCTCATCATTCAATAACTCCATTCCCTCTTGATTTGCGACCACTCCGTCATTTTAACATTCGCATGTGATACTTTTCATATAAATTAGCGTTTAATATCACGAGAGGCACCTGCTGTTTGCTGCAACAAACGGCAGGTGCTATTTTTATTTCAACAAGATTATAATCCCTTGAACATGAACACGCAGTTAATCCTCCCGCTGCTGCTGTTGCCTTATTTGGCAATGGCTGCCCAAAGTACCGATGTTGAATTTACGAGTAGCCTTACGGAAGCACAGGCACGCGCTGCCGACGAAGACAAGCTGTATTTTGTACACTTTACCACTACCTGGTGCGTACCTTGCCAATGGATGGAAGCCAACACGTTTGCCAATGACACGCTGGCTGCGTTTGTACAAGACCATTACGTAGCTGTAAAAATTGACCTGGACGACCGCAATGCTGCTCAATACAAAAAACAGTACAAGGTGACTGCGATTCCTTCTTTGCTGATTTTCAGTGCCAAGGGGGAGTTGCTCGAACGACACGAGACATCCCTCTCCAAAGACGAATTACTACAGGCACTACAAAAACATCTTACACTTCAACCTCGAAAACCGGCAGCAAACAGCGCCGTAGCGACACGCGTAGCATATTATAGCCCGGATAAAATTTCGCGTCCAGCCCTTATTCCTGAAGAGGCTAAAACGCCAGAAAAACCGACCGTCACCGCTATGGCTTCCGCTACTGCAATTTCTAAAACCCCGCAAGCCGCCAAGGTACCAAGTGAAACCGCGCCGACTGCTCATTTCGCCATTCAGGTGGGCGTATTCAGCGATATTGCCAATGCGGAGCGCACCCGGACGCAGATGGCGCAACGCTTCAAAGCGCCCGTATCCATGCTGGAGAGCCGACAGGACGGCAAATACTTGTACAAAGTCATGATTGGCAAATTTGCACAGAAGGAAGATGCAGATCAGTTTTTATCCCAACTCAATGCACAATCGGTGAAAGGCTATGTAAAGATTCTTGACAACTAGCTAATTTATAGCATGTTTATAATTTATTAAAATATAAAATATTATATTTCAACATCAAACAAATCATTCAAACTTTTACGATTGTACAAGCAATTTTGAGTTTCATTACATTGGTTCGCCGGAGTAATTGAATTTGCTTCGGCGAATTTTTATAAATGTCTGCTTGATGTGGTCAGTGTTGCTTTTTGCCAGATTCCACACTATTATTAAAAAAAACAATATTTGCAATCAACTGTAAATGAATGCCACATAATGATTTAAGCGCATTTTAAGCCATTTGTAGCGATTTTTGAAAAAAGATAGCGATTTTTGTATTTTGCGTAGCAATATTTGTCAAACGCAAATGTAACAAGCAGTAATTATTTAGCTGGTTTTATAATTTTAATAAAAATAATATAATAAAGTGCCGGTAAAATATAATTCTTTACAGCAAGTACAAACTTCCCTTCACGCCGGTGAAACTACGCTGGTGAAAATTGTACAATATTATCTTTCGCAAATTGAAAAAACCCGGGATTTGAATGCCTACGTCGAAGTATTTGCGGAGGAAGCGCTGCAAAAAGCCCAGGCTTTAGATGATCAATATCGCCGCAATCCAGCATCGGTGGGGCGTTTGTGGGGCATGGTTATTTCCATTAAGGATGTGTTATGCTACCAGGATCATGCGGTGACAGCCGGCTCCAAAATTTTGGAAGGGTTTACTTCATTATTTTCCGCAACAGCTGTCGAACGTTTATTGGCGGAAGATGCCATTATAATAGGTAGAACAAATTGCGATGAGTTTGCAATGGGCTCCACCAATGAAAATTCGCATTACGGACCCGTGAAAAATGCAGCTGACCCTACCAAAGTGCCGGGTGGTTCTTCTGGTGGTGCGGCTGTATCGGTGCAGTCGGATACGTGTCTGGCAGCGCTGGGTACGGACACCGGCGGCTCGGTGCGCCAACCCGCGGCGTTTTGTGGTGTGATTGGCATGAAGCCCACCTATGGTCGAATCTCCCGCTATGGTTTACTGGCGTATGGCTCCTCTTTCGATCAAATCGGCGTTTTCGCGCATTCGATTGAAGACACTGCGTTGTTGCTGGAAATCATGGCTGGTGCGGATGAATTTGACAGTACCGCCAGTCTGAAACCGGCGGAAAAGTATTCACAACAGCTTGACTTTCAAAGAAAAGCACGTATTGCTTATTTTAAAACGGCATTGGAAAGTGAGCGTCTGGATGCAGGCATTAAAAAAACGGCATTTGAATTGATTGAAAAACTGCGAAAAGAAGGGCACACTGTAGAAGCTGTTGATTTTGAATATCTTGAATATATAATCCCAGCTTATTATGTTTTGACTACCGCTGAGGCATCTTCCAATCTCGCGCGCTACGACGGTATTCGCTTTGGTTACCGCAGCCCCAATGCCACTAATCTGGAGAGCACTTACAAAAAATCGCGCACCGAAGGTTTTGGCACGGAAGTAAAACGCCGCATCATATTAGGAACTTTTGTGTTAAGTTCAGGTTATTACGATGCGTATTATACGAAAGCACAGCAAGTTAGGCGCTTAATTTTTGAAAAAACGAAAAAAATTTTGCAAGATTTTGATTTTATTTTGATGCCAGCGGCGCCGACCACCGCGTGGAATTTGGGTGAGAAAATGGACGATCCGGTGGCAATGTATCTGGCGGACATTTTTACCGTACAAGCCAATATGGTTGGGATGCCAGCGATCAGCCTGCCGGTCGGAAAGCACGAAAACGGACTCCCCATCGGGCTGCAATTGATGGCAGATC
>JBKBWT010000272.1:0-8606 GCA_046314415.1 Saprospiraceae bacterium | reverse complement strand
TCTTACCTGAATGTGGCACATTTCCGAAATGTGCCACATTTATGCGTACCGTATGTTATCTTTGTACAAAAAGCCGTGCGATCCTTCATTTGCATTCTTGTTTGTATTACAATCTGTTCAGCTTTGAATGCGCAAAAGCCACGCCCCCGCGACTTGGGCATTAAAATTGGCGTACTGCCTACAGGCACTTTCAATTCGATTACCGATGTCGCTGGCGTTCGGGTCGGTCATGTCACACTCGTGCAGGGCGATACCGTGCGCACGGGAGTGACTGCCATTCTTCCTGATTCCGGTAATTTATTTCAACTGAAAATTCCCGCCGCGATTTACGTTGGCAATGGTTTTGGCAAGCTTGCGGGTGCTACGCAGGTCGAAGAATTGGGCAATCTGGAAACACCCATCATTCTTACCAATACCTTGAGCGTGCCAACTGCCGCTGACGCCCTCATTGATTATACCTTATTTCAAGCTGGAAATGAACAAGTTAGGTCAGTCAACGCCTTAGTCGGCGAAACCAACGACGGCGGCTTGAACGACATTCGCGGCAGGCATGTACGCAAGGAACACGTCCGGCAAGCCATTGCCGATGCGAGCGAGGGCAAGGTCGCGGAAGGCAATGTAGGTGCGGGTACCGGCACGCGCTGCTTTGGATTCAAAGGCGGTATTGGCACATCTTCGCGCAAATTGCCAAAAAACCTCGGCGGATACACTGTTGGCGTGCTGGTGCAAACCAATTTTGGCGGCGTGTTGCAAATTGACGGCGTTCCGATTGGCGTTGAATTAGGGAAATATGCTTTTAAACAAGAAATCGAGCAGTCGGCGGATGGCTCCTGCATGATCGTCGTCGCGACGGATGCTCCACTCGACGCACGTAACCTCCAACGCCTCGCAAAACGTGCCATGCTGGGACTCGGCAAGACCGGCGGCATCGCTTCCAATGGCAGCGGCGATTATGTCATTGCCTTTTCCACTGCGCGCAATTTACGGGTGCCTTATCAAATAACGCAACCCCTACTCCCCACGGAAGTACTGCATAATGAGGCCGTTTCGCCCCTTTTTCTAGCCGTCATCGAAGCCACCGAAGAAGCCATTATCAATGCTTTATTTGCAGCTAAAACCATGAAAGCCAACGGTATCATTGCCGAAGAATTACCGGTGGACAAAGTGCTGGAAATCATGAAAAAATACAATCGCATTCAAAAATAAGTAAAACGGGAAGCTCAAGTGTCCAATCCAATTTACGAAAGCGGTATCATTCTCCTCGCTGCCGGTGCTTCCACACGCCTCGGACAACCCAAGCAATTGCTCAAATTTCAGGGTGAAACCTTGATTGTAAAGACCATAAAAACTGCGCTACGAACACCTTCCCGTCCGATTATCGTTGTACTCGGCGCTTATTATGCTGCAATTCATGCTGCAATCCCTAAAGAAATCCAGGATGAGATCATCGTTGTCGAAAATAAAGATTGGCAGCAGGGCATGAGCACTTCGGTGCGCCTGGGACTCGAAACTTTACGCCATTATCATAAAAATATTCACAGTGCCCTGTTCTTACTAAGTGATCAACCGCTTTTGACTACCGCGCATCTCTTGCATTTGATCGAACAAGCAGCGTCAAACCTCAATTCCCCAAGCAGCATCGTCGCCTCTTTTTACAATGAGCGTCTTGGCGTTCCGGCGGTATTCGACCAAAAATGGTTTCCTGAACTCCTGCAACTCCGCGGCGATCAGGGCGCACGCAAAATCCTCGAAGCGCATGCAGCGGAAGTCCTTCCTATTCCCTTTCCCGAAGGTGCTTTTGACATTGACACTCCGGAAAATTATGATTTTTTAATACGGCATTTTGCATAATTCTCCCTAGAAACGTTTCTACCTTTGCGCCATCCATAATCCGGCATTCATTATTCATTATCCATCATTAATTATTGATTCGTCATGATTCACCGCGAAGGTTACCTCATTCTTTTTAGTACAGTTGTCGTCCTGACGATCCTCAACGTCGTCGTCGCATTCTTGGCGCCCGTTCTGGCTTCCATTGTCCTCGTGCTGTCTATCGTTGTCTTTTTACTGGTCTTACAATTCTTTCGCAATCCCAAACGCCTCCTTCAGCAAACCGATGACCACCTCGTGTATGCCCCGGCTGACGGAAAGGTAGTCGTCATCGAAACTGCCGAGGAGCCCGAATACTTCAAAGAAAAGCGCCTGATGATTTCCATTTTCATGTCGCCTGTCAATGTACATTGCAATCGCAACCCGGTAAGCGGCATAGTAAAATACAAACAGTACCACCCTGGCAAATATCTGGTCGCCTGGCATCCCAAATCTTCTACCGAAAACGAACGCACCACTGTCGTGATTGACAATGGCAGTGCGGAAGTCCTCGTGCGGCAAATCGCTGGCGCGGTGGCGCGACGCATCAAAAACTATTTGCAGGTAGGGCAGCAAGTGACGCAAGGCAGCGAGATGGGTTTTATCAAATTCGGTTCGCGGGTGGACCTATTCCTGCCGCTGGATGCCAAAGTAGCCGTGAAAATCGGGCAAACCGTGCGTGGCAACGTAGATGTCATCGCCCAATTAGATTAAATTTGAAATAAGAAAGCATAGATCTGAAAATAGTAAACACTTGAAAACCAAGTAGTTTAACAATCATCCATTTGCCATTGGCAATTGACAATGGTATGATCCACTGGCGGGCATTCAAAATAAGTATAAATCCTTATAAAACAGCGACCACGCAAACCAATAGCCGACGTGCGCATGCACAGATCGGAGTTGTTCGCCCTGGCGCGGTCCTCTCACGGCTTCGCCAAATACATTCCAGTGATTACCGGCTTCATCTTTCAAAATAGTGGCATTGCCATCGGGCAAGGCTTGGAAAGTGAGCACCGTACCATCGCTTAAGCGCCGACTGAAAGCCACGAGCAGATTGCGCTCGGCATTTCCTACAAACACAACGGGCTCTTCATTAATTATTTCATTGAAAACCCAGAGCTGATCCGGCTTGCGGGCAATAAAACTAAACGCCAGCGCTTTGGCTTTACCCTTGACCGCTACCCCCAATACGCGTTCCTTGCTCGGTAGTCGTTTGCTGTAATTTCCCACCGGATATAAGAAGTAATCCGGATCGGTTTTGTACGTTCGGTAACGGCTGCCGTTGTAATTGAAATGTTCAGGATTACTCACAATGAGCACTTGCGATTTCGGGAACATCTTGCGCCAGTTTTTCCAGGTTGTTTCTACCAGCGGAATCGTCTTAAGCTGCTTCCCCACCTGTTCGCCATTCACACAATCCAGGCGCATCTGCGACCAAAGACTTCCGGTGCGGCGATCATAAGGCATCAAATTATTGTGATACAACAAACCCGAACTGCCAAAAGTCGTCTCCTCCTCGCCGATGCGTCGGCTCCAGGCAAGCGCACTGCCGGTCAGGGGCGCAAAAGTGACGGTGATGACTTCCCCGCCCACGACGTCATTCACCAGTTCATGAAAATCGAGAATGCGTTGCGGATAGGCGTGCGCGGCATCGCCAATCTTGACCCCCATTACCAATTCGTCATCTGCCAGAAACGTGACGCCATCGGCATCTATAAAGCGCGGATAATCAATGGATCGAATGCCATCCACCCCAGGTCCGCCGTGGATGACTTCCTCCGGTTGCACCAGCCAACCCGGTGGCAAAGGCGCCTCAGGAGACATTTCCATTTCGTCAGGAACGGTACCCTCGTTGGTAGCAGGTTTGGAACAAGCAAGTAGGAAACAAAGAAAGGAAAAACCCCAGCAATACAGCATTCTGATCATCCCGGCTAGATTTGTCTGGGTTGAATTTACATAAAAGACCGGAATACTGCCGCAAAAAGCGGCGCTACTGTCGCCGTGCAGATACTTTGCGAAGGGAAAACAGGTTTGGACAAACAGGAGTCATTCCAAATTTTTGTTTACGCGCGCTCCACGCTGGAAAAACGGAAAAATGGAGGATGAAATACAGCCTAAGTCGGTATTCCACTATTCCCTTATTCCAATGTTCCTTTATTCCAACATTCCATTGTTCTATGCTTGGCAGCGCTTTTTATTCAAAATAAGACACCTGACTTTTAAAATCAGGAATGACCCCTATTTCCCGGCTATGCCGCATGCTCTTTTAGCAAACTTTTGAGTTGTGCTGCCGACTGCATGCCCGACTGCCGCCATTTGATTTCACCGTTTTTAAACAGGATAAACGTAGGTACCGCCTGAATTTGCAATTGATACGCCAGGGCTTCGTTGCGATCCACGTCAATTTTTACAATCGTCGCATCATCGCCAATTTCCTGCGCCACTTCTTTCAAAATGGGTGCCATCGCTTTACAGGGTCCGCACCACTCCGCCGAAAAATCCACCAAAACCGGCTTTTCCCCGCTGATTAAGTCCTTAAATGACACTTTCTGTTCCATATCTAAAAATTGTTGATTGCTATTTATGAATGATTAATACGAATATACTTCTATAAAAACAGTAAACTCCATAATTGTTTTACGAGTTCCTGCTACAAAGTTTAGAATTTATTCCAGGTTTTGCTGTGATCTTGCGCACAGAAGCAGAAAAATAGTAGTGCCCGCATACCCCGCCTACGCGTCACAATAGAGTAAGTAAATTAAACGCAGGCTGATAGAATTTTCATAAGTAAAGTAGTCAACGTACTCAATTTTAATGCAATAGTTTCAATGCTGGTTGCAAAAAGTTGAATTAAATGTACCAAAAATTGAATAAAATGCACTAAAAATTAAAATGTGTGTACCAAGAATTCAATTGTGTGTACCAGGAGTTCAATTGTATGTACCAGGAGTTCAATTGTGTGTACCAAGAGTTCAATTGTATGCACCAGGAGTTCAATTGTGTGTACCAAGAGTTCAATTGTATGCACCAGGAGTTTAATTGTATGCGCCAAGAGTTCAATTGTATGTACCAGGAGTTTAATTGTATGTACCAAGAGTTCAATTATATGCGTCAGTTTTACCCGCCGGAAAACGCGTCATTGCCTTATTTTAAAGGCTTTGAGCAATTAAGTTTGAATAGAAAGTAAGAATGGAAGCCTAACCGGCAGCGTTCTTAAATTTATACGAAGGTTCCTGATCTGATCTGGATTTGCCAACTTGCCCGGATTGATGCACCAAGGGAGGGACACATTGCGCGTATTACTTACCAGCTTCGCAAAAATCCGCCAAGCAATTGCTATCTTGGAAAAGTATCTGATTCGTAGCTGTCTAACTTCTAAAAACCTAGAAATGATGAAATTCAACAACACCTGGACTTTATTCATTGTGTTAATGCTACTCACCTCGTCCCTGTGGGCACAAAAAAACACCCCCGCTGCCCCGGCTGCCAACAGCGCGGAAGTAGCGGCTTACAAAGGCATGAAGTGGCGCAACATCGGTCCGTTTCGGGGCGGGCGCAGCGTAGCGGCTACCGGCATGCCCAATAATCCGATGACGTACATTGCCGGCTACACCGGCGGCGGCTTGTGGAAAACCGTCAACGGCGGTATGAGTTGGAGTAATATTTCCGATGGCTTTTTCAAAACCGGAACCGTGGGCGCGATCGCCGTTTCTGATTTTGACCCCAACGTTATCTACGTGGGCATGGGCGAACACGCGGTGCGCGGCGTAATGACCTCGCCCGGCGATGGCATGTACAAAAGCGAAGACGCCGGTAAAACCTGGAAGCATATTGGCTTGCCCAATTCGTACCATATTGCCCGCATCCAGATTCATCCGCAAAATTCCGACGTGGTATGGGTAGCCGTGCAGGGCGCCGTGCATGGTCCTAACAAAGAACGGGGCGTATATAAAAGCACCGATGGTGGTAAGACCTGGCGACAAGTGTTGTATGTGGACGAAAATACTGGTGCCAGCGAATTGAGTATGGATTACGACAACCCGCGGGTGCTTTACGCTGCCATGTGGCAACACCGCCGTTACCCCTGGCTGGCGGAGAGTGGTGGACCGGGTTCGGGCTTGTACAAAAGTACCGATGGCGGCGAAACCTGGACCAAGCTCAGCAAAGGCTTACCTGCTAAAATGGGCAAAGCTGCCATTGCGGTTTCCCGCGCTAATCCGAACGTGGTATATGCAAATATTGAAGCTGACCGTAAAGAGGCAGGCGTATATCGCTCGGATGATGGCGGCATGAGCTGGCGCGTGACGAGCAAAGACCCTGCTACCATCTCGCGTTCCTGGTATTACATGGAAATTTACCCGGATCCAAAAGATGAAAATACCGTGTATGTACTCAATGCGCCCATGCTGCGCTCCAAAGATGGGGGCAAGACCTTCACCTCGATTCGCGTGGGGCACGGCGATACGCACGACCTCTGGATCAATCCCAATAACCCCGACAACATGATTCTAGCAGACGACGGCGGCGCAGAAATTACCTATAACGGCGGTGAAAACTGGTCGCCGCAAAACAATCAGCCGACCGCACAATTCTATCGCGTCATCACCGACAACCGTTTTCCTTACTGGGTCTATGCCGGTCAGCAGGACAATTCTACCATCGCTATTCCCAGCCGTACCAGCCGCGCCGGTATTGATATGACCGATTGGTACGCGGTAGGCGGCGGCGAGAGCGCGTTTATTGCGTTTGACCCGAATAATCCGGAGTTGATTTATGCCGGTTCGTACCAGGGCAATATCTCGGTGTTTGACCAAAAAACGAAAGATGCCAAGGACATCATGGCTTATCCGAGTATTGGCTTAGCCATTACGCCCAGTACCATGAAATACCGTTTCAACTGGAACGCCCCGATTGTAGCGCAACCGCAAAATCCGAAGATCATTTATCATGGTGCGAACAAGGTATTAAGAACGGCGGACGAAGGCATTACCTGGACGGAGATCAGCGGCGATCTTACGCGCAACGACAAAACAAAACAGATTGACGGCGGCGGACCCTTTACCAACGAAGGCGCCGGTGGCGAGGTGTACGGCACCATTGCTTACATCAGTTGCTCTCCGCATAAAGCGGGCGTGCTTTGGGTCGGCTCCGACGATGGTCTGGTACACGTCACGCAGGATGAAGGTAAAACCTGGGCGAATGTAACACCCCCGGGCATTGGTGAAGCGCTCATCAATTCTATTGAAATTTCGCAGCACAATCCCTCCGCAGCTTATGTGGTTGCTACCAAATATAAGTTTAATGAATTTGCACCTTACATTTATTATACCAATGATTTTGGCAAAACCTGGACAAAGATTGTCAATGGTATTGAAAAAGAAGCTTTTGTACGCGTGGTGCGCGAAGACAAAGTCAAAGCAGGCTTACTCTATGCCGGTACCGAGCGCGGCATGTACATTAGCTTTGACAATGGTAAAAACTGGCAGAAATTCCAACTGAACCTGCCCATCGTGCCCATTAACGACCTCATCATTCAAAACAACGACCTCGTAGCCGCTACCTCCGGACGCGCCTTCTGGATTTTGGATGATCTTAGCCCTGTTCAGCAGTCAATGGGCAAGTTTGGCGATCAGGTTATGGTTTTCCAGCCCCGCCCGGCAGTACGTTTTGAAGGCGGCGGTCGTGGTCGTCCGAGTGGCGCATTAGGAGAAAATCCCGCTACTGGAGTTGCCATTGATTACTACCTGCCGATGGACATGGACACAGCTAGTTTGACAATGGAAATTGTGGATGTCAGCGGTCGCGTGGTTCGCAGCTACAGCAACCAGGCGGATAAGAATTTCAAACGTTATAATGGCGGACCTACCCCCGAACCCACTTTTGCTGCTAAAAAAGGCGTGAACCGTTTCCATTGGGATTTGCGCACTGAGAGTATTCCCGGCGTGGACGGCGTGTATGTCAATGGCAGCTACGATGGGGTGCCGGTTGCCCCCGGCGAATACAAGATCCGCCTCATTACGCCAAAAGGCACCGTCGAACAAACGGCGAGCGTCGTGCCCGATCCGCGCGTGAACGCCCCGCAGGAAGCGTACGTCGAGCAACAACGCGTGATGGAGCAAATTAATATCAATGTTGCCGAATTGCATAACTCGGTGACCCGCATGCGGGAAATTCGCACGCAGATTGATAATCTGATTGCCACCTTAACCAAAGAGGAGTTCGCCAAAGAACTTGTGGACCTCGGCAAAGCAACCATTAAACAGATCAATGAATGGGAAGAGCAGGTCATTCAGACCAAGCACGCCAACGGGCAAGATGTGATCAACTTCTACAATCGCCTGAACGCGGAAATGCTCAATCTGAAGGAGCGCATCAACTCGGTGAATCCGACCGTCACTGCCGGCGCCAAAGCCCGCCTTACGGAACTCGTCACCGAATGGGGGCAGCGCAAGCAGGAAATGCTCAATATCATCGACACCAATGTGAATAAGTTCAACCAACTGTACCGGGAGAAAGCCTTCCCGGCAATCACAATACCCAAACCGAGTAAACCCTAAGGGAATGGGGTAAGGGAATAGTGGAAAATGGAATAATGGAAAGACCGGGTGCGGGCAGACTGCGCCCGGTCTTTTGTTTAGCGGAGGGCTTCTGTCGACACCTTGGTTTTACCATTGAATTACCAACCCTTATATCGATGCGGCGCGCACGAATGCTTTGAAGTTGAAGCATTGAAA
>JBKBWT010000271.1:0-8653 GCA_046314415.1 Saprospiraceae bacterium | reverse complement strand
TCATTAGGAATTGTGTCATGTAGCTGTCCATTAACAAAAAATGGAAAAATTAGGAATGAAATTATATTTATTAATTGTTTCAATGGTTTCTTTTTCATTATTGCCACCAACATTTGTATTTGCGCAATATTGCGTGTACACACCCTATGCAAACATTTTAGAAATTTTATAATTGGATGGTAACAAGACTTTCTGTGAGCGTAAACGAACTGCTTTTATTGCAACTGGATCATTTTCAGTATCCTCTATGCTTGCGTTTGTAAAAAGCAGCTTGATGTTGGAGTGTACTTGGTATGACATGAAACAACGGTTTAGCATGATCTATTTTATTTATACGAATGTACGTAAGTTTTTCATTTTTGTTACATCAAATACGGTTTTTGTTACCTGTTTTTTATTTTTTATAAGATAGACTTACAGATACTTACATGCATTACATAGCACCACCAGCATGGGCAGCTGCATCCTGCTGCCCGCCCTACCGGAACAGACATAAAATTGCCCCGGATGACGCGGATTTTGGCTGCCCTGCGGCGGGTTATTGGGTAGGTAGTGGCGGCTACGTTCCTATTTTACCTGATTAAATTGAATTATCTGGTTTTGTAAGTGCCCTTGTACGCTACCAGGCGCTGTTTTGAATTTTTACCACTAAGCACACTTAGCACACTTAGCTAAAAAGCTCAAACTGATTTTTAGTGTTTGCGGTTGCACGCTGTGTGTTCGTGGTTGCACGCTGTGTGTTTGCGGTTGCACGCTGTGTGTTTGCGGTTGCACGCTGTGTGTTTGCGGTTGCACGCTGCGTTCTCGTGGTTGCACGAAGTTGAAAGTGCAAATCGGCAGAAGTAGTAGGCAGTTTGCGCAGCTTGGGTTTTATCAACCGCCGTAAGTAAGCGGTAACAAGCCGTAGATAAAAAGAATGCCGCCTCAGCTTGGATCCTACTCTTTTTTCATTCGGGCTAAGATGGCTTTCATTTGTTCAATTTCTTTTTTTTGCGACTCAATGATCTGTTTGGCTAAAGCTTGCACTTCGGGGTCGTCTAATTGCGCTTCTTCACTTACCAGTATGGCAGAGGAATGATGCGGAATCATCGAACGCAGGTATTGTTTGTCATCAATCAGCGTTTGATGTCGCAGTAACAAAAAAACACCGATGAGAAGTGCCAGGCTACTGGCTATGATGATGCCGTTTATTTTTTTGTTATGATACATTGCCGACATGAATCCCAGCATTACCAGCGCCATTGGTGCTACCATCAGCGTGGTCATGTAAAAGCGATTCAAACTCAGATAGACATGGCTAAACTGATCGGCGTTAAAATACATGACTATGTACATAATCACGAATGAAATAGCCAGCATGATGCCAAATTGGCGATAATGTGTTGTTTCCATTTGGTTTTATTGGGTTGTATGATGAAAAATGATTTTATCGCATCAACTGTGGGGTGATACGTACGTACACCTGAGCGGATAAAGGATTGTTGCCATAAAATTTTTCCAGCGCTTTAGTCGTCGTATTCCAGGTTGCTTGCCCGCCGAGGAAGAGATTGGTGCTGGCAATCGTGGCTAATCTACGGCTGTAGCCAATCGTCAGGCTGTGAATCGGTTCAATGGCATCGTGTCCGAGTTCTTCTTCCAAGCCAAGTTCTTCTGCTGACTTTTGAATCCATTCATAGCGACCGTATAAGACGTCTTTATCATTAAAATCTACGTTATTTTCCCAGGTGATGGAGTGCTCGCGGTGTCCATGACCGGCATTATTCAAGCCCCAGGCGATGATGCCGTTGTATTTTAATCCATTCCAGTTTTGACTCAAAATCGCGGAAGCGGTGGTGCGGGTTACATCTTCTTCAGGCGCTATTGCTTCAGGACTTTTGATAAAACCTTGCGAGAATTGCAACGCCAGTGCTGCGGAAGGATTGAAAGAAACGCGATAAGAATAGCTGTCAAAGCGGGGTTTGTCAAAATCAAAGCGTGCTTCGTTGGGTTCACGCCCGGTAAAGATGGAACCTTCTACTTTAAGTTGTTGATACCGAATGCCTAAAGTGCCCACACCAAAGGTAATGTGCGTTGCATCCTGCCAATGGTGTCCCAGTGGCGCATTAGGATTGCTAATAGACGAAATACGGTGCATGAATGCGGGTGCACCCAGGGCTGGTTCGCCAGGATAACCGAAATAAGCCGTTACATCTACGTCTTCGCTGAAGCGTTGCGTGTAAGCAATGGATAATGCAGAGATGAGATCGTGTGGATGTTGCCGATCAATCAAGGGTTGATCCTTCCAACTTTCACCCGATTGAAAAAGTAAACGGTATCCATTGCCTTGCATCACGACCGGATCCAGTGAGAACATGCCTGTGAACGTGAAGAGTCCGTTTTGACCCACTTGTTTCATTGCCATGCCCATTACCCAGTTGGGTGCCTGAAACTCCTTGCCGCCACGTTGGTAGTTGTTGTTTAGATTTTGCCAGTTGTATTGCAAAAACAAGTTACCATGAAACATAAAATTCCAACCCGTACGACTGTGTAACATGTATCCATACATGGGTGAATTGTCGGGTAGCCAGGCAGTTCCGCTGGCATTGCGGTTCATGGGCAGACTGAGGGAGTAAGCGTGCGTCATTTGCATATTATGTTCGTGTTGCATGTCGTGCTCCATGGGTGTAGCGGGCGCTTTTTTAGTAGTGTCCATTTGCATTTGATGGTGATCGTGCTCCTGGGCTTGTATGCCTTGTAAAATGAGCAGAGAGACGGTGAAAACAAGTAGCTTTTTCATGATTAGCCGTTTTTTGAAAATCAAAAAATAAAGACTGGAGGCTTACTTATAGAAATTACCCCCAGCCTAGAAGTTCAGATTTACTTTAATGATGTGATTTATTGTATTTCTTCAATTGATAATAATTATAAGGCAGTGGCGCGAGGAAGCCTGCCAGCGCTGCGGGCAAGAATGCCAACCAATAAGCAGGATTACTAAAGTCCATTTGTCCGCCAGTGATCATAAAATCGGTAGTATTCATCACCAGTTCCATTGCAACAATGGATAAGAATGACATCGAAAGCGCCATTTGAAAGGCTACTTTCCAACTTAATTTTTCATTCCAGCGTAGGAGCGTGGTTTCCCACAAGACCGAAGTTGCCCAACCGGCGATGATTGCCAGTATCATCTGAATTAACATGGGTGTTTCGGGATAATAGTATTGCAAGAAAATGAGCATGCCAAAGTCGCCGATCGAACAGCCGAGTAAACAATTGAAAGTATTGAATGCCGAGCGTCGCCAGATGCTCACATCCGCCCAGAACCTGCGTGGTTCTTGTGTGTGCGCAGTATGGTGGTGATGGTGCGCGTCCGCTTGGACAGTACTGGTGTGAATATTGAACCCGGCGGCTTCCACGAGTTGTCGTGCCTCGGTTTCATCAAGATTGCCATGAATTTCTACCCAGGTATCCGAAGCTTGTTGCGCGGTTTTCCAGTGATGGATGCGTGTATCCTGATCAAGCAGCGGTTGTAATTTTGCAACACAAGCGTCGCAATGCAGATTGGTTTTTAATTGAATGGTGTTCATATCATTGCTGATTTATTACACCACAAAGTTCAGCCTAAACAGGGGGCAATGTGTTACATGATTTTGGAAAGAAGTTATATGATTTTGGGAAGAGATGTGAAAGATGAGATATGAAATTTGAAATATGAAAGTTTCATATTTCACATTTCACCTTTCATATTTGATCTACGGGTTTTCTTTTAGCGGCACCGATTTGTTTAAAATAAGAAGGCGTGAGTCCGGTTACTTTTTTGAATTGGTTGGAAAGATGTTGTACGCTGCTATAGCCTAATTTCCAGGCGATTTCGGATAAAGATAATTCTCCATATACCAATAATTCCTTGGCTTTTTCAATTTTTAGAGCGATGTAATATTTTTCAATGGTGATGCCTTCTACGGAAGAAAAGAAATTGCTCAGGTAAGAATAATCATGATGTAAATGACGGACTAAATAATCGGACAGGTTTTCGTGTAGCTCGCCCTCCGACTCTTGTACCCATTGTACCAATAATAATTTGATCTGCTCGATCAATTGCGACTTGCGGTCGTCTATTAATTCAAAACCTAAAGTTGCTAGCGCGGTTTTTAATGCAGTTTTTTGTTCATTTGTAAGGGGCTGTTTGATAGCTACTTCGCCTAGTAATACGGCATCATGTGCAATCTCCAGATCGCACAATACCTGCGTCACCGCAAGAATGCAACGATTGCACACCATATTTTTAATATAAAGTTTAGTGCTCATTTATATGGTTAACAATATCAGTGAGCGAAGTTTATTTAATTTCCTTATTTTAAATATGATATTCAATTAAAATATTGACATCATAATGCTACCGCCTCTTTATTGTATTTATTTCGATATTCCAACGGCGACAGCCCCGTTATCTTTTTAAAGATGGTACGAAAGGCTTTGGTATCGGCATAACCCACGTCATACATAATTTCATTAATGCTTTTTCGGCTGGTTTCCAGGCTTTTCTTAGCAGCTTCGATCTTTACCCGTTGAATGTACTCGACCAAGGTATTGGAAGTTGCTTTTTTAAAGCGGCGCTCCAGATTGCGGCGACCCAGCGCAAACATAATTGCCAACTGATCTACATTAATTTTTTCTTCTATATTTTGCTCAATGAATTCCTGCACTTGCAGAATGGGTTCGTCCTCATGTGCTTTCTGCCCGTTAAAAATAGTAAATGGCGATTGGCTACGGCGTTCAAAATCAATCTGAAACGCTTTAGAACAAAATATAGCGACGTCCCGACCGGCGTATTTTTCAATTAAATATAAAATTAAATTTAAATACGAGAACGCGCCGCCGCTCGAATAAATACCCATTTCATCGGTGATAATTTTATCTTCCAGCAGATTCACCTCCGGGAACATGCGTTTAAAATCATTCGCTGCCAACCAGTGCGTGGTGCAATTTTTACCGGTGATCAAACCCGTAGAAGCCAATAAAAACGCGCCGACGCAAAGACTCGCCACCTCAGTTCCCCGTTCATATTGTTGCACAATCCAGGGATAAAAAGCACGATTTGCCTCCAATAATTGCGGCATGTCGCCGTCCACCGCCGGAATAATAATTAAGTCAGTTTGCGCAATTTCCGGCGCAATAGCATCGGAATAAACCGTATAACGCCCGCCGTGCGTGAGGGTTTCAGGGGTTAAGCCCGCTAATTGCACTTGAAAAACCGGCGCTCTGCCAATGCTTTGCAGGTATTTGTTGGCTTCGGTCAACACCTGGCGGGGACCTTCTACGCTGCCTAAAATGGCGCCTTTCGGTACGAGTATGGTGACTTGCTTCATGTTACAAAGATAAGAAACAAAAATGTCGGAATCAACCCTTTTCTTGCCGGAATTGCCCCGCGCGAGTTAAATTTTTATATCGTAACTTTGTATTATCAATTGATTTGTTAGAAAATAAAAACAAATACATATGAATTTGTCAAACAAAAAAATCACCCGACTTTTAAACGAATCAGAATCAAACAGCAACGTAGCACCTTTTTTATCCTATTGTGCCTACGATGTGCGTTGGAATTTAGCGGGCAAACATCCTCAATCCGGTAAAAATCCGACGCATCTTTTTTCAAAAGCGCCGAAAGGTGAATTGCCCAAGCCCAAGGGAAGCCAACCAATCAGCAGTGCAGGAAAAACAATGAAATCAAAGTAAAATTTTATTGCAATTTTAAAACGTTAAAAATGAGCTTATTTCAATTAGAAAAAGACATTCAAGTGCTTTGTGTTACTGCCGACTCTTTTCCCAACGGGATTGCGGCTGCTTTTCAAAAAGTACATGCGTTGGTTCCAAATTCGAACGAGCGAAAAACTTTTGGGATTTCTTATGCTAATCAGGCAGGCGACATCATTTACAAAGCAGCTGTGTCTGGAAAAGATGAAAATGAAGCGGAAACACTGGGGCTAGAAACATTTATTATAAAAAGAGGAACATACATTAGTACGATTATTCACAATTATATGCAGGCTACTTCCGCTATTGGCGAGGCATTTAGCCAGATGTTGAATGACCCGCGTATTGATCCGCAAGGTGCTTGTATCGAATGGTATATAAATGATAAAGAAGTACAATGTATGGTGCGATTGGAATGATGGAATATTGGAATGATGGAGTATTGGAAATAAACATTAAACATTTATAATTAAAAATTAAAAAAATCATGAATGCATTAAATCCTTATTTGAAGTTCAATGGCAATTGTCAAGAAGCATTCAATCATTATCAATCTGTATTTGGGGGAGCGTTTGCAAATCCGATGCGCTTCAAAGACGTACCCGCAGAATTCGAAATGCCAGCCGAGGAAGCCGAAAAAATCATGCACATCGCGCTCCCGATGAACAATGGCTCGGTGCTGATGGGCTGCGATGTACCGGCTTCTATGGGCGTCGCTAAAGTGGGGGATAATATTGATATTTCTATCAGTACCGAAAGTAAAGAAGAAGCAGACCGCTTATTTAACGGGCTTTCCGCAGGCGGTCAGGTGATGATGCCTATGTCAGATACATTCTGGGGCGCTTACTTTGGTATGTGCACCGATCAATTTGGCATTCACTGGATGGTGAGTTATGATCAAAATTACGTGTAATAATTAAGCATAAAATGGGGCGTATTGTAATAATATGCCACCATTATTTAAAATTCTTTACATTTTATTCATCCTTGGCTTCTCGTGTATTTGTTGGCGATCCATCCGGCGAAATCATGTTTCCGATCCTCGCTTTAGCCATTTTATTTATACCGTACTTTTTTGGGAAAAAGATGGAACAACAACAAGCACTTTATGAATTAATTTTATCATCTGCTAAATAAAATTGTAATGAAAAAGACCCTCATTGTTTACTGGATATTTACCGGGCTGGTGGTCCTTTTAATCGGATTCGGCTCCATTTTTGATGCCATTGCCGCACCGGAAGCGGTTGCTTATGTCACTCGCCTGGGGTATCCGGCTTATCTGATTCCTTTTCTGGGTGTAGCTAAACTATTGGGAATCATTGCAATACTAATACCGGGTTATCCCCGACTGAAAGAATGGGCATACGCCGGACTCGTTTTTGATTTGATCGGAGCTTTGTATTCACATATTGCATTCGGCGACCCCGCTGCGAATTGGGCACCTTTATTTTTTGGGTTGTTTATTATTTTCGGTTCTTACATTTATTATCATAAAAAATTAAAATTATCCGCTAAAACGGCAACGCAAGCAGCCTTAACCGTTACAAGTGCATAATAATCAGAATCATTTTATTACAAACATTAAAATAATCAAAAGATGGCAAAGCAAATTTTCCTGAATTTACCGGTGAAAGATTTAAATAAGTCGGTTGAATTCTTTACAAAACTGGGATTTTCATTTAATCCTCAATTTACCGATGATAAAGCGGCTTGTATGATTATTGGCGATAATATTTATGCGATGCTGTTGCTCGAAGAATTTTTTAAAACTTTTACCAAAAAATCCATTGCCGACGCGCATCAAACGACGGAAGTGCTCATTGCAATTGACGCGGAAAGCCGCAGCGCGGTGGACGAGATGGTGCGCAAAGCGGTGGCTGCCGGGGGCGCTATTTATGTCGATACGCAGGATCATGGCTGGATGTACGGGCATAGTTTTGCCGACCTCGACGGGCATCAGTGGGAAGTATTATACATGGATGAAAGCGCGCTTCCACAGGATGTAAATTGATGATAGACAATTGATTATTGATAATTTAAAATTAAATACACATGGAAACATTACATTTTTCGATTGAGATTCATGCATCCAAGGAAAAGGTGTGGAATGCCCTTTGGGAAGATACCAATTACAGAAAATGGACATCCGTTTTTATGGCAGGTTCTTATGCGGAGAGTGATTGGAATGAAGGCAGTAAAATTCGGTTTTTGTCGTCGGATGGAAATGGCATGTTTAGTCGCATTGCAAAAAAAACGCCCCATGAGCAGATGGTTTTTGAACATTTAGGCGAGATTAAAAACGGCGTGGAAGAAACCCAGGATTGGGGTGGTGCAAAAGAAGCTTATTTTTTGTCTGGAAATCAAGGGGTTACACATTTGAAAGTAGAGTTGGATACCAATGAGGAATACGCTAAATATTTTAGCGATACCTTTCCGAAAGCATTGGCAGAAGTTAAAAATATTGCAGAAAATTAATAAAACTAAATAAAAATGCAAAAAATCACCCCTTTTTTATGGTTTGATCATAATGCCGAAGAAGCCATGCAGTTTTACACATCGGTTTTTAAAAATGCAAATATTAAAAATGTGCTGCGACAGGATGGCAAGGTGTTGACGGCTACTTTTGAACTGGAAGGTCAGGAATTTATGGTGCTGAATGCTGGTTCGCAATTCAAATTTAATGAAGCGATTTCGTTTTTTGTAAAATGCGAAACGCAGGAGGAAGTCGATTATTACTGGGAAAAATTGACCGCGGATGGCGGCGAAGAAAGCCAGTGTGGTTGGTTGAAAGATAAATACGGTTTGTCCTGGCAGATTATTCCCAACATTCTTGGCGAATTGATCAATCATCAGGACCCGGCAATAGCGGAACGTGCTATGCAAGCCATGATGCAGATGCAAAAAATTGATATAACGAAATTAA
>JBKBWT010000270.1:0-8702 GCA_046314415.1 Saprospiraceae bacterium | reverse complement strand
AATTATCTTTGGACTGAAGCTCAAACAGTTGCGCCAGGCGAGCGGGCGTTCGTTTGCGGAGCTGGCGGAGCAGGCGGGCATGTCGGTGTCGTATCTGAATGAGATCGAAAAGGGAAAGAAGTATCCCAAAGAGGATAAAATTCAGGTGCTGGCGGCGGTGCTGGGCACGACGGTGGAGGAATTGACGTCGATGGAACTGGACAAGTCGCTGGAACCGGTGACGGAGTTGCTGCAATCCAACTTCTTGAATGAGTTGCCGCTGGACATGTTTGGCATTGAATTGTCGAAAGTGGTGGAAATTATCGCCAGTGCGCCGGCTAGGGTAGGGGCGTTCATTTCGACGCTGCTCGAAATCTCACGGAATTATGCGCTGAAGGAGGAAAATTTCTACTTTGGGGCGCTGCGGAGTTATCTGGAACTGCATAATAATTACTTTCCCGACATTGAGCAGGAGGTAGATCGGTTTGTGGCGCTTTATCAGGTGCCGTTGGAGCGACCGCTGTCGGCGGAATTCCTCAAAAGGCTATTGGAAGAGCGCTTTGGGTACAAAATCATTGAGAATGGGCTGGATGCGTACAGCGAACTGAGCAATCTGCGGGCTTTGTACGTGCCCAAAACCAAACAATTGCTGCTGAACAGTCATTTATCTACCACGCAAAAGATTTTTCAATACGGCAAAGAACTGGCGTTTGCGATGCTGGACTTGCGCGAACGCGCCATGACTTCCTCGCTGATGCGGGCGAATACGTTTGAAGAGGTGTTGAATCACTCAAAGGCGACCTACTTTTCGGTGGCGCTGATGATTCCACGCGAGCGCTTTGTGCAGGATGTGTGGCGGTTTTTTCAGCGGGAGAATTGGGACGGTGAGGCGTTCCTGACGATTATGAAGCAGTACGATGCGACGCCGGAGATGTTCTACCATCGGCTGACGAATGTGTTGCCGCGCTTTTTTGGGCTGGATAAGCTGTTTTTTTTGCGCTTTGCGCACGATCCAATGACGGATTTGTTTGAAATAGATAAAGAATTGCACCTGAGTCGGCGGCATCATCCGCATGGCAATGGGCTATTGGAGCATTATTGTCGGCGTTGGGTGGCAATTTCGTTGTTGCAGGACCTGAATCAGATGCAGCGGGAAGGAAAGTTTGTGAGTACGATTGTGCGGGCGCAGCGTTCGCGTTACATAGATACCGAAGATGAATATTTGAGCATCACCATTGCGCGTCCCTCGTACCCATCGCCCAATCGCAACGTGAGTGTGACGCTGGGTTTGCTCATTAATAAAGAATTGCAGGAAAAAGTCCAGTTTTTGAACGACCCTTCGATTCAAATTCGGGAAGTGAATAAGACCTGTGAGCGCTGTCCGCTAACGGATTGTACCGAACGGGCGGCACCGCCGTTGGTAGTGGAAAAACGGGAAAAACTGCGGCAGATTCAGCATCGTTTGAAGGAATTGATTGATTAATGAGGTGTTGAAGTATTTGAGGGTTCTGGTGTGCAGGTCTTTACCAGGCGTTGACATCGGAGCACATGAATACATAAACACACCAATACAAAAACTTTATTATGAAGAAGATAGCATTATTTATTGGTTCTTTAGTTTTTTTAATAACAAGCGGGCTTGCACAGAAAAATATTACCTTAGAAGACGTATGGTCGAAAGGAACGTTCTCTGGCAAGGCTGCGCCGGGCTTCAATTTTATGAAAGACGGCAGGCATTATACGTTGCAAGAAGAAAATAAAATCCAACAGTACGACCTGACGACCGGTAAATTGGTGCAGACCATCCTCGACGCGGCGACGCTCGCCAATGCCGACGGTTTTGCAGGTAAAATGCAAGACTATGCCTTCAGTGCCGACGAGCAGCAGGTGCTCATCATGTCCGATCTGGAGCCGCTGTATCGCCATTCGTACAAAGGCAATTATTTTATTTACAACCGGCAGGCGAAGACCTTAAAACCTCTCTTTGAGCAGGGTAAAATCAGCCTCGCTTTCTTCAATCCGCAGGGTACGAAAGTCGCTTTTGTGTTTGAAAATAACCTGTATATCAAGGATTTGGCGTCCGAAAAAATCACGCAGGTAACGAACGATGGCGCGCTGAATAAAATCATCAACGGTGGCATGGATTGGGTGTATGAGGAGGAATTTGCGCTTACGCAAGGCTATCACTGGTCGCCCGACGGGCAGCGTTTGGCGTTCTACCGTTTCGATGAAAGCGCGGTGAAGGAATTCACGATGACCATGTATTACAATGCTTTGTACCCGGAATATCAAACCTTTAAATATCCAAAAGTCGGGGAAAAGAATTCGATCGTTACGATTCATATTTATGATGTCAATGCCGGTAAAACCGTTCAGGCGCAGACGGGCAGCGAGACGGATATTTACATTCCGCGCATCCGTTGGATGACGAATGAACAATTGTGCGTGTTTCGGATGAATCGGCATCAGAATCAACTCGAATTATTACAAACCGATGTAAATACGGGCGCTACCAAAGTAATATTCAACGAAAAAAATAAATATTACATCGAAGAAGCGACCCTGGATGACGTTACTTTCCTCGCCGAAGGCAAGTCGTTCCTCTTCACCAGCGAGCGCGACGGCTGGCGACACCTTTATCTGGCAGCGGTAGATGGCGGCAAAACTCAGCAATTGACCAAAGGTGCCTGGGAAGTGAGCAATGTATATGGCGTGGACGAAAAAAATAAAATGGTGTACTATCAGGCGGCAGAAAAATCGCCCCTGGAGCGTCAGGTATTTGCGCTGACCTTAGATGGGAAAGTTAAGAGGGCACTTGCGAATGACAAGGGTTGGAACAACGCGACGTTCAGCAGTACGTTTGACTACTATGTATTGAATCATTCTACCATGAATACCCCGGCGACTTATGCGGTGTATGATCGCAATGGCAAGGAAATTCGCGTGATTGAGAATAATAAAGCTTTAGCTACGCGCATGACCGAGTATAAGCTCAGCCCTGCCGAGTTTTTCAAATTTAAAACCTCCGAAAATGTCGAACTCAACGGTTGGATGATCAAGCCGAGCGATTTTAATGCCAATCGGAAATATCCGGTGCTGATGTTTGTCTATGGCGGTCCGGGCAGCCAGCAGGTGGTGGATCGTTTCAGCGGCGGTAATTTCTGGTGGTATCAGATGCTGGCGCAGCAGGGGTTTGTGGTCGCCTGTGTGGACAATCGCGGTACGGGTGGTCGCGGCGAGGAATTCAAAAAAGTGACTTATTTACAACTAGGTAAATACGAAACCATCGATCAGATTGAAGCGGCGAAATACCTGGGCAATCAGCCTTTTGTAGATAAAAACAATATTGGTATTTTTGGCTGGAGCTACGGCGGTTATATGTCTTCCTTGTGTATTTTGAAAGGTAGTGATGTGTTTAAAGCCGCTATTGCCGTGGCACCCGTAACCAATTGGAAATGGTACGACAGCATTTACACCGAGCGTTATATGCAGACCGAATCTGAAAACCCGACGGGCTACCGTGATAATTCCCCGGTGAATTTTGCCGACCGCCTCAAGGGCAATTACTTACTCGTGCATGGCATGGGCGATGACAATGTACACTTCCAGCACACCGCGGAAATGGCGAATGCTCTTATCAAAGCGAATAAGCAATTTGATACGTATTTTTATCCCAATCGCAATCACGGTATTTCCGGTGGTACGACGCGCCTGCATTTATATACCAAAATGACGAATTTCTTACAGGAACATTTAGTCGTCCAAAATAATAATACGCCCGCTGAAAAGCCGGCAACAGGCGTTAAGCCCAAGAAAATGCCAACGAGTATCGAAGGCATTAAAGAATAAAACCTTCTATTAGGCTTTACGCTTACAAAATTTTTTAAGTTTTGTAAGCGTAAACTTAATATGATAAATAAAGTATCATAACTTAACCTCCATATTACAAATATGATTATCTCTACAACAGATTTTATTCCCGGAAGAGAAATACTGGAAGTCATTGACATCGTGCGCGGGAGCACCGTGCGGGCGCGGCACATCGGGCGCGATATTATGGCAGGTTTGAAGCAGATTGTAGGTGGCGAAATTACTGAATATACCAAGCTTTTAGCGGATGCACGCGAGCAAGCTATTGATCGGATGATCGCCGACGCGGAGCGCCTGGACGCCGATGCCATTATCAATGTGCGTTTTACTACCTCTGGTATTATGCAAAGCGCGGCGGAAATATTGGCATACGGCACCGCAGTGAAACTAAAGTAAAATTTGGAATATGAGATACGAAATTTGAAATTCCGGAACTTTTTGCGGTTTTTTCACATTGCATATTTCGCATCTTTACATTGGTAATATGGCAGAGAAGAAAGCGAAAAAAATAGAAATTGTCAACCGGCGGGCGGAGTACGAGTATTTTCTGACAGAGAAATACGAGGCAGGCGTGGCGTTATGGGGCACCGAAATCAAATCCATTCGCAGCGGCAATGTGAATCTGAACGATGCGTATTGCACGTTTGATCACGGCGAACTCTATGTGCGTCAGCTGTTTATATCGGAATACGAAAACGGTACGTATGCGAATCACGAACCCCGGCGTACGCGCAAACTCCTGTTGCGTCGGCAGGAATTGAAGAAACTGGAGCGCAAAGTAAAAGAACGCGGCTACACGATCATTCCTTACCGAATGTACTTGTCAGAACGGGGTTTTGTAAAACTGGAAATTGCGCTGGCGCAGGGTAAAAAATCTTTTGACAAACGCGAAACCATTAAAGCCAAAGAAAACAAACGCGAGTTGGATCGCATCAAGAAGATTAAGCTGTAGGGGGGATGTTTTATCGTGTTTTGGTTTTATCGTGTTAGGGTGTTATTGTGTTATGGTGGGATATAATATTGATGTAATAAGTATAAACCAAAACACCAAAACACCAAAACACCAAAACACCAAAACACTATAACACTCAAGAACTCAAACCCCATTTAATGCCCAATTATATTCCAGGTATTCAATTTTAGTATCTTTTGTAAGCTTTACATTGGAATATTTATTGATAAAATCACGCACGGAGTCAAAATCCATGCCGTACCAGTCGAAAATCTTGGATAATTGCGCTTTCTCCGTTGTAATATTATTCCGATCTTTATTATTAATAAAATCACGGGCGGCTTGATCGAGCTGTTCATTTAGTTTTTCACCGGTATAAGCGCGGTTTTGTAATTTCGGACAGGAAATCGAAGCACAATTAACCGCCATATGAATGCGCGGGTCTTTGAATTTCGGGCGGATAATGCCATGCTCAATGTTATTTAGATCATACGTTCGTTCCTCAATTGTAATAAATTTAATATCCCACACCGTATTTACAAAAGGAATACCATTCTTGATATCTTTAATACTCGCCGTTGGGTAATGATCTACGATTAATTTTACGGTAAAAGCATTATAAGCGTTGATCCAATACGCCAATTGCTCGTCTTTACTCCAGTTTTTATCATTCGGATGATTTTTACTTAATAACAGCAGGTATTTATTTAGTTTTACACTATCTTTTATAAAACCTTTATAATCGACCTGACCCGCATCGCTTACGTGCTCGCGTACCAGACTATCCCACAACTCATGGCTGACCGGACCGGATTCAGAAGCGTAATCGCTGACTTTACAGGCACTCCATAAACACAGAAACAGCAATGTACCGAGGAGAAGAAGCGAAATTCGCATAATTGTTTTTTTCTAACTATACGCGCGAAGATAGAAGAAAGGTTTAAAATCAGTGAAAATTTATAAGTATTGCTTATGCCCTGAACCAGGCAGCAACAAAGCAGTGAATATGATTATCATTACACAATGATAAAGAATCAAGCAAGCTATTTATCGTTGCTTGTATTTTATAAAAAGTAAATAAAAGGATTAATCATTTAGTCGTACCCGTACACCGGCGAAGATCGACATGGTATTAATGCGGTCTTTATCCGGTCCGATGCCCTGGGTGAAATAATTCAACGAATGATGGTAAGTAGGCTGCGTAAAGATACTCCAACGTCCGGTAACGTAACGTTCCAAACCTACTCCAATATTACCACTGATGTAACCGTTTTGCCATAAAGAGCCGCCATCCAGCCAGCCGCCGGGCAGGGGTTCTTCCGGCACCAGTAACTGATCAGGGCGCGTCAAAGAGCGCGGTAAATTGGTATCAAACGCATTGGCATCGGCAAAATAATAATTTGTTTGGAAATTCACCTGCAAAGCCAATCCCATCGTGGCATAAGCCCGCCATTTATCATGATAAATAAAATTATAACGAAAATATAATGGCAGCTGCACCATATTTAGTTCGATGTACTTCAAGCCTTCCCCTTCGTAGTAAGGATCGAAAAAGGAGCCGCCCAGATAAACAATTGGACGACGCTCATATTTTTTAGCCGTGTAAATAGCACCACCGCCAATCTCCCAGCGTCCAAGATCCAAACCCGCCGTAATCCCGCCACTGTAGCCCGGTGCATAACGCAACCAGCGATCATAAATGCGGTCTTCATCAATGCTGCGCGGCGTAATCACTTGATTGTAATCACCACTGCCAAACATACTCACCACCCAGGCTGAGTGCCGTTTGATCGGACTGATCAAGGCGACATAACCAGGCTGCCCCGTATATTGTAATTCGGAGAGCATAATCTGTTCTATCGCATTCAATAATTCGAGTCGCTGCGGAATAACTGCTTGAAAATCGCTGGGTTCTATATCATTTTTTAAAGTAATCGCTTCTTTGTTGAACCTGGGCACCGACAAAGCAGATTGGGGCAAAGTTGGACTTACTTTTGCCTTAAAGCTGCCTTCTACTGCGGAAGGACTGTCTTGCACCAAATCGCTTGTAGCTGCTGCTTCGGCGCTGCTGTTCAGATTTGTATCGGTGATAGCTGGATTGTTGCTGGATCTTGCTTCAACTGTAGCGGTTGACGCTGTTGCCGATTCAGGCGTGTTAACTTGTGCATTGCTAGCGGTATTTTCATCAACGTTCGCGTTGGTATTCGATTGGGGGGTAGCGGTAGCTTCTTCCAGTACAATTGGTTGTTGGGCAGTATGCGATGGCAGCGAATGCAGCGGGAATTGTTGAATGATGATTAATAACAGCAGTAAAATCAAGCAGGCTTCCATCAATTTATAAACCACCAATCTACGGCGTACATCGATCTGAATATCCAGGCGAGTCGAGAGTTTATCCCAATGAGCGGCACGATCGCCAACTTTTACATTATGCAGTTTGTCAAATACCACCTCATCCAGCATACGATCTGTTAAGATCGGCATACCTGCCTCCTCGGCGTCCAGCTTTTGTTCGAGCTGCGCCCAATGTTGAGGATTGTACTCCACCCGAAGTTGGCTCAATTTGTCTCTGACAATGTGGTCCAGTTGGTCACTCTTCTTCTTCATAGCCGTAAAATCTCGACGACAGAATTTCTTTGAGTTTCAGCCTTGCTTTTACCAGGTTAGAACGCGAGGTACTCTCGGTAATGCCCAGGGACTCAGCAATTTCCTTATGCGAATATCCTTCAATAACATACAGGTTGAAAACCACCCGGTAGGCGGGAGATAGTTGCTGCACAGCTTCCAGAATTTCCTGTTCGCTGCATTGACTCACGGCGTCGGCTTCCTGGCTGCTCAAATCATACGCATGTTCCAGGTCTTCCGTCCGTCGCCGGATGCTTTTACGGTAATAGTCTATAGCAGTGTTTACCATAATTCGCCGAATCCACGACGCAAGCGACGTTCCCGGCTGGTATTTCCCAATGTTATTAAAGACCTTGATAAATCCCTCATGCAGAATATCCAGCGCATCCTCCTCATGATTGGCATAGCGCAGACACAACCCCATCATGTTGCTATAATACTCTTCGTACAGCAACTTCTGTGCCCATCTTTCCTTCTTGATACAGGCTTTTATCAGGTCACGCTCTTCGTATTGCAGGTGCAAGGCGATATCCATGTATGAACCTTTTATCAAAGGTAACAGAATTATGCCAATTATCCAACTCCCTCCGCTTCCGATCGCCTTTCCAACAGAACGTTTCGCTATAACTGATAGCTGCCTGACGAAACTGTAAAATTTACACTTTCTCTTAAACTTTTTTAAGACTCATCTATTACTCGTAACGCAAACCCTTGCGAATAGTTACATAAAAGAAGAAAAATTAATATTAATTTTTCATAAAGTGAGGTACAGCAGACGCCTTCCGCACTAAAACGGCGCAACTTTTAAGATCGCCTACCTAGCAAAAAAATAATCACAACAAGTAGCAGCCTTGTGCCCGGATGCAAAAAGGTAAAGTGAAGCTATTGTAGCAATCAAAGCTGAAGCGGAGCATCAACATTAAGACATAAAAGCATCATCAACCGTTCTGTTTGGCTGGTGTATTTAAAATACAAACCCCTGGTTGAATGTTGTTGGGCGCTTACGCCAGCGGCGTTGTAGATCAGTAGCATTGATGGTAAGCACCGGTGAGCCTGCCCCAGCGGGGCTGTATCGGTATCAGGTTAAGCTCCTAACGGAGCAGCATGACCGCCGTGCTTCGGTTTTTCTACCGATATTAAAGTCCTACGGACTAACATAAAAATTAATGCAGCATTTATAAAAAAAGGTAAAGTAGAGATGCTTTGGGGATCAAGGCTGAAGGTAAATATATCATGGCTTTGTAATTAAGTCCGCAAATTGTTGTAATAACTCAGG
>JBKBWT010000269.1:0-8731 GCA_046314415.1 Saprospiraceae bacterium | reverse complement strand
GTCTGTGCAATGTTGTTGTAAATGCCATAGGTATTGCTCAGCACAATCAGGGTATCGCTCAGGTTTTTGAGCAGCGCTTGCTTTACTTGTATTTGATTTTCAAAGGTTTGAATGGCTTTTGCTTGACCCTCTTTCACCAGTTTCTGAGCAATTTCATCAATTTTTTCGCGGGCTGCATTGGCGATACGGGCTGCCAGTTCACGGTCGCGGTCTTCTACCGACAATTCAATGGCGTCGCGTTTATTCTTTTTTACTTCATACAAGCTGAAAAACTTTTGCCTAACATTATACGCTGCCCTCGGATTTTGCTTATTAATATCATAATGTTCATACAAATTGAAGGTATCGACCAAAAACTCCACTAATTCATTGGATTCGGCGATGGTCAGCAAACGATCTACATCATTGGCATTGCCATAATATTCACGGGCGCTGAAGAGTGCATCGGGCTTGGCTTGGTCAGGGCTGGTTGCCAGAAAAACCGTCGTCGCTCTATAATAATTGGGTAAGAATAAGCTGATAATAGCAGTTCCCAATACTGCTGCTACGCACACCAATAGAATAGATTTACGCCAATTCCACAAGGTTTGCACCACCCCTAGCAAATGATCTCTTTGTTCCATGCGCCTATAATAAATTGATAATTGCCAGTCACTAACGTATAATAAACTTATAATTGCATTAGTAATCGAGCTGAATCCAGTCTGCAAAAGTAAGGAAAAAATCATTGCGCATCCGTTTTTACGGATGGTTTAGCCGCTAATAACCGAATGGCAAGAACAAATTAAAGGTTTTCTTCCAGGAAAGAATGGGGCTCCGTCAGCCAAATGACAAAAGTGTCCTTATAGTAGTAGGATTATCAATGGTTTAATGGCTCACATCTCAACTTTTACATTTCAGATCTGGCATTATTCATACCGCAGTGATTCGATAGGGTCGAGCCGAGCGGCTTTGAGCGCCGGATACAAACCAGAAACCAAGCCTACTACCGTACAAGTAATAACGGCTATAATGATCCACATCCAGGGTAACAGGAAAGTGCCACCCATGAGAAAAGTCACAATGTTGCCGATTAAAACGCCCAGCACGATACCAAAAAGACCACCCATCAAGGAAATCAGCACGGCTTCGGTCAGGAATTGAATCAAAATACTTTGCCGCGTGGCGCCAATCGCTTTGGTAATGCCGATTTCGCGGGTACGCTCAGTGACTGACACGAGCATGATATTCATCAAACCAATAGCGGCACCCACCAGGGTAATTAAGCCAATGCCCACCGCTGCAAGCCGGAAATAAAGGGTATTTTCCTGAATGATGCCGATTAAACTATCACTTTTGGAAATTTCAAAGTCATTTTCTTGGGCAGCTTTCAGACGGCGAATATTGCGGAATAAACCGGTTGCCTCCGCTATGGCATTATCAATTTGCGTAGCATCATTCACCGAAACCAAGATATTATAATCTGAATTCTGACTACCGTAGTAACGTCGGCTGGTTTGTAATGGAATTAAGATGCGCCGATCCTCGCTTTCATTCATACTAGAACCCCGCGACTTAAGCACGCCAACGACCCGGAGTTTGATATTGCCGGCAGCAATAACTTGGTCCATGGCTTTATCCGCCTGATCATTAAATAATTGTTTTACAATATCGGCTCCAACAATGGTGATATACCCGCCATTCAAAGCTTCCTTTGAGGTAAAATTCCGACCAATTTCAAGTTCAAATCCTTTACCATCCAGGTAATTTTCATCTATACCAAAAACTCCTACATTGGGATTGGTTTTTTCATTTTTGTACTTGATGGTCGCATTGCTAGTGCCAGGCAGCGACACCGACGCACGAGCCGAAAAGGTATAACGCTCTTTGAAGTCAATGGCTTCCTGATAAGAAATGGGTTCACCCTGCTTCGTACGGCGCCCTTCCCGTCGCCCTCTTTCTTCTAAAGGATTGATATCGAAGGTATTAGCCCCAAGAGAAGACAGATTGCTACTCAAAGAATAAATTGCGCTGTCAATTGCTGTCAGAATACCGACCAATGCCATGATGCCGAAGGCAATAATCATGAGCGTTAGGATAGCCCGCAGCATATTGGAGCGGATAGAACGCAGTGCCAGGTTGACATTTTCCCAAAGATTCATTGCTTGTTGGCAGTTTTTTGAAACAGGAAACCACAGGGCTTGCCTATCTTTATTTTTGAACACCTAAACATAGCAACACAGGTCGCGATTGCCTAATTTGTTCGATGAAATCCCTTGTCATTTAGACAGATGGCATCGTAGGGTAGAAGGCTTGTCGAATAATCGTCAGCATTTCTTCGTGTATCAATTGGTTGGTTGCCAGCATTTCCCGACCAAAAATGTAATGATCCGTACCGGTAAAATCCGAAAGCTGACCACCTGCCTCTTGCACCAGCAGTACCCCGGCTGCCACATCCCAGGGATTTAAATTGTATTCAAAAAATGCATCATATCTACCACAGGCTACGTAAGCCAGGTCCGTTGCTGCCGAACCTACCCGCCGCACCCCGCGCGAATGCTGAATAAAATGGCTCGTGGCTTTCAACATCGGATTCAAGCGCGTAAAATTATCCACCGGAAAACCTGTACCAATCAAGGCTTGTGCCAAATTTTTCGCGGTGCCCACCCGAATGCGTTCACCGTTGAGCCAGGCACCTCCACCTTGCCAGGCGGCAAAACACTCATCCTGATTGACTTCATATACAATACCCACCACAATCTGTTCACCCTGCTGTAAGGCCACGCTCACCGCAAACGTCGGAATACCATGCAGAAAATTGGTGGTACCGTCAAGTGGATCAATAATCCATTGCAAATCACTGTTTTCGGAGGCAATCGTCGCTTCTTCCGTCAGGAAAGTAGCCGTCGGCACAATTTGGCGCAAGCCTTTCACCAGCATTTCTTCAGCCGTGCGATCCACATACGTAACGAGTTGATTTACACTTTTTTCTTCAATGGATTGCCGACTTACCTTGCCATATTCCCCACGAATGAAAGCCCCTGCCTGCATTACAACTTGCTCGGCTGCCGCACAGATTTTTTGGTAATTCATCTTGCATTTTATAAACCACTAAGCACACATGCGCCTCTAGTGTATTTTGATGATTATTAAGGTTAAGATTGAGATTAAGGCTAAGATTAAGTTTGAGATTAAGATTAAGTTTGAGTTTTAATCACAATCAATTGATAATCAATAGTATTTAAGATTTCCTTCCAAATCGGGTATTATTCATTTTCAACCAATTGATAAATCGCATTCAAATGCCGCCCCTGCTCGTCATAATCCAAACCGTAGCCAATGACAAATTTTGTAGGGATTTCAAACCCCAGAAAATCAATATCCATTGGATATTCCAGCGCCTCCGGCTTTAATAATAAAGCAGCAATCGCTACGGACGCCGGTTCGCGTTTTTGTAATTCCTGTATAAAATAATGTAATGTTTTGCCCGTATCTATAATATCTTCCACAATTATTACATGTCGATCTTTGATTTCGGTCTTTAATTCCATAATCAAATCAATCTTCCCGGTTGATTGTAAACCGGCATAAGAGGAAATTCTTACAAAATCTACCTCACACGCCAGACTGCATGCCCGCATCAAGTCAGCGGTAAAAATAAAAGCCCCATTTAAAACCCCCACAAACAGTGGGTTTTTATCCTGATATTTTGCGGTAAGCGCCACGCCCATTTCCCTTATCCGCTCCTGAATCTCTGCCTCACTAATCATGATCTTGAACAAAAGGTCGTGCGCCGCATATGTTTGATTCATAACCATGTATATTACATTATAAAGTTTTGTTCATATAATGAATTATTCCAATCCGTATTTATCCAGCAAGAAGACCAGCGCGGTCATAGCCGCAGTGCCCATTTCCAGTTCACGTTTATTTACCGCATCAAAGGTATCAATGGCGGTGTGATGGTAGTCAAAATAGCGCTGCGAATCGGGCACAAAACCAATGAGCATTGCCTTTTGATTTTTCAGCGGACCAATGTCGGCGCCACCACCGCCGGGTTGCAGGTTCAAACCATAAGGTTCCAGCAACGGCGACCAAGCCGCCATTTTTTTAAATCTTTTTTCAAAAACGCTGGCATCGGCTTCAGCGGTGAAGCCGCGCGGGGTAAAACCACCACGATCTGATTCAATGGCTGCCAGGTGTTTTTCTTTTTTGCGTGCTGCCTCGGCGGCATAAGCGCGTCCACCCGCCAAGCCATTTTCTTCATTCATAAACAATACACAACGAATCGTACGTTTTGGCTTATAATCCAGGCGTTTGAGCAATTGCAAAACATCCATTGCCTGCACACAACCTGCACCATCATCATGTGCGCCTTGCCCGACATCCCAGGAATCCAAATGTCCGCCTACCACAATAATTTCCTCCGGTTTTTCGCTGCCGCGAATTTCACCGATCACATTGTAGGAAGGTTTGTCGGCATAGCGCTCGCAGGTTGTACGCATATACACCCGAACCGATTCCTCTTTGAGCAGGCGACTCAATAATTCCGCATCGTTGGTACTAATGCCAACTGCCGGAATAGGGGTCACGCCGGGTTCATATTGTAAACCACCCGTATGTGGTATGTCATCGAGTCGAGTTGTCATGGAGCGCACAATCACGCCCACTGCTCCTTGCTTGGATGCGCGCGAAGCTCCCAGGCCTCGCTGATCAACCGCACCACCGTAGGCATTGAAGGTATTGATTTGGGTAGGATCCAGTGGGCGATTGTAAAACACGATTTTCCCATTAAGGGCTTCCCGACCGAGTTTTTCTACTTCGTCGAGGCTTTTTACTTCAATAACTTCCGCTGTAAGTCCGTCTTTGCCGGTGCCCACCGAATTGCCAAGGGCTAGAGCTTTCAACGCCACGTCGCCCATTTTAGCAGAACTCACGATGCGCACCTGCTCTTGCTCCCCGCGCACCCAATGCGGCACCATGCAAGGCTGCAGCCAAACGCTATCGAGGTGCAGCGTATCAAGCATTTGTTTGGTGTATTCCACCGCAGCCGCTGCTTGCGGCGATCCAGCGAGGCGAGCACCAATGCGGGTGCACAAGAATTCGAGCCAGGGATAGCCCACACCTTCAGTGAGCGCTTTGTCGTAAATTTTGCGGACGAAAAAAGCGTCGTCGGACGAATTTGCCTGGCTAAATAGATCGCCAAAACAAAAACCCGTCAGAAAAAACAGCAATACAATACGTTGCATGACAAGGGATTGGTTGAGTGGGTAAAATTATTGGAATTGCTTAGGCTTTCGAGGAGAAAACTTCATTTTTTTTCAAAAAATTTAAAAAAAATCTGCTATTGCTGAAACCGACAATTATTCTAACCATTTCTTTTTGTGAAAAATAAAATTTTTAATACATCCACTTTCTTTTGAATTAATACCAATAAACAAAATGAAAGGCTGGTGTATCCTCAAACTGATTCGCAATTAACACTTTATGGGGCTTGACTTTTCAAAAAACGAATGTATTTTCGTATAGATTTTCAAAAAATCAGAAAAAATTTTATCGAAGATGTAATTGTATTTTTTACACAAACTACTTATATTTGTATCAGAAAGGACATCGAAAGAAATTTAAGTTATAATTTGGTTTTATTTGGTTAGGGCTGAGGTAGTGCATTCTGCGCTGCCTCTTTTTTTTGGGGCTTTAAAATTGAACGCTGAGATTCTATTTCAAGGGCTGGTTTTCTATAATTTATTTTTTAAATTATAGAAAAATTTCATCAATCCCTTCCTGAATTTCAGGAAAATACCTTAACTTTACAACGTAAAATCTATTGGAGCTTTTCATTGCTATCTGCCATACCTACGTCCATTGAAAATTCCCGCTATCTCAATAGCTATTCTTCACACTATGAAACGCTGTAGGGGCTAATCAGCGTTCGTCTCGCTTTCCAGGCAGGATGGACCTGATTAGTCCAAAAATTTGACATCAATTCGGAAACGTTTGTCTTTCGCTAGTGCAATATGTTGCAGACTTTCAATGTGATAGCCATTTTCCGGCTCATAGGTGAGTTGTTGTTGGGAGCCAGCTGCCATATTTTTTCCACCGTTTTCAATGTAAATTTTAGCGACTTTTCCCTGCTGAAAATTAACCTTAATCAGCCGCGTACGCAGGTCTTCATGCAATGCAATGTATTGAATTTCAGTGAGTTGACTGTTGTAAAATGTAGAATCCGCACGGTATTTGTCCACCCAATCCTGCCGGTTGATATCCGCTTGTGCAAAAATGTCGAGTTCGCGCTGGTAATTCAAGCCCGATAATTGTTTCTTTTCAATTTGATCATTGATGGCAACCGTTTTATCTACTTTGGGTTGCTCTTTTTCTAAGCGCTTGATTTCCTGATCAATATAATTTTTTAAATCAAAGAATGCGACGACTTTCGCTTGTTGTTGAACCTCTTCATTAAGTGGTTGACAGCTTGCCAACACCAGCAGCAAAAAAATAACAGTGTTTTTCATGTCAATTGATAATGATAGCTATGTGTCAGCGCTTGAAAGTGCAGCAGACAAGCGCTGAAAGGCTACCTGGTGACCAAAATATTGCCGTCCATTTCCTTGGGAATCGTCATACCCAGCAGGGAAAGAATGGTAGGCGCAATATCTGCCAGCTTACCGTTTTTCACGTGCGCACCGGCAGCATTGTTACTAACATAAATAATGGGCACCGGGTTTTTGGTATGGGCGGTATTTGGCGTACCGTCGTCATTAATCATATAATCGGAATTGCCGTGATCAGCGATGATAATCAGTTCATAATCATGGGCTAACGCCGTTGGTACCAGGCGGCTCAGGCAACTGTCCACCGTTTCGGCAGCTTTTACCGCAGCGCTGAAAACGCCCGTATGCCCTACCATATCGGTATTGGCAAAATTCAGGCAAATAAAATCGGGCTGATTGGTCTCAATGTCTTTCATAATGGCATCGGTAATGCCATCGGCACTCATTTCCGGTTGCAAATCATAAGTTGCCACTTTTGGCGATGGAATCAACAGGCGACTTTCATTTTCGAATGGCTCCTCGCGTCCCCCGGAAAAAAAGAAGGTCACGTGTGGATATTTTTCGGTTTCGGCAATGCGCACCTGCGTTTTACCGGCATCCGCCAATACCTCGCCGAGGGTATTGTTCAAATTATCTTTTTCAAATAAAACCTGCACATTTTGATATGTATCGTCGTAGCTGGTCATCGTGACATAGTACAATTGTAGTTTGTGCATGCCAAAATCCGGGAAATCCTGCTGGGTCAGCACGGTCGTAATCTCACGTGGTCGGTCGGTACGGAAATTGAAACACAACACTACATCGCCTTCCTGAATCGTCGCAATTGGCGAGCCGTCCGCATTCGTACAAACAATGGGTTTTAAAAATTCATCGGTTTCATCTTGCGCATAACGATTTTCGATGGTCGTCAACACGTCAGTAGTCGGAAATCCCTCGCCTTTTACCAAGAGATCGTAGGCAAGTTTCACGCGTTCCCAGCGTTTGTCGCGATCCATCGCATAATAACGCCCAACGACGGAAGCCAATTTAACATTCTGACTACCAATGTGTTCCAGCAAAGTTTTTATAAAACCCAAGCCACTTTTCGGATCACAATCGCGTCCATCGGTGAAGGCATGCACAAACGTCTGGGCTACGCCTTGCTCTTGCGCAATGTCGCACAATGCCAGCAAATGATTGATATGCGAATGTACGCCACCATCCGACACTAGCCCGATAAAGTGCACCGGACGGTTGTTTGCTTTCGCGTATTCCATTGCCCGCAACAGGATGGGATTGGTATGCAATTCGCGGTCACGTACGGCTTTGTTGATACGCGCCAATTCCTGATACACAATGCGTCCCGCGCCAATATTGAGGTGCCCGACTTCAGAGTTGCCCATTTGACCCTCCGGCAAGCCCACGTCCTCGCCATACGTAATCAGTTCAGCATTAGGATATTGTTGGTATAAACGATTCATAAATGGGGTATGGGCTTGTGCAATGGCACTTACTGCTGGCTTGGGTCCATGTCCCCAGCCGTCGAGAATCAACAGCGCAACTCGTTTGGCGGTCATCGTTTTTTAATTTTTGCATTCTACCGGCAGCATTTTACCATGCGCCAGCTTCAAATTTGCAACAAAAGTAGCATATTCACCGCAAAAAGCGATTGTTAGGATAGTGTAAATTTTGCACTAACTAAAACTAATAGGCGAGCAATTAGCATAGGATTTACAATAGATGTAAAATCAAATTTAAGAATAATAATATTTATATAATATTATAGAAAATAATCTTCTGTAATCCCTAGCCAATTCAGGGTGTTATAGCAAAAAATCTTATTTATCGTTTCTTTGGGTAAATCCATTTCTTCGATAAAAGCGCCAATATCGAGGTCGCCGAGTGGAAAGGGATAATCAGAGCCAAGTGTGACTTTGTCTTCGCCAACCAGGTTGAGCACCAAATTGAGCAAAATCGGATCATGCGTGATGCAATCTACCCAAAACTTGCCCAGGTATTCCCGTGGATTGATGGGATTGTCCACAGCTACCAGGTCTGGACGCGCCTTGAACCCATGCTCAATGCGCCCAAACGCCGGCAGAAAGCCACCTCCGGCATGCGCAAAGCACACCCGCAGTTGGGGCAATTTTTCCAAAACACCTCCGAAAATCATGCAGCAAATGGCGCGGGAAGTCTCAGCAGGCATACCGACCAGCCAGGGC
>JBKBWT010000268.1:0-8742 GCA_046314415.1 Saprospiraceae bacterium | reverse complement strand
ATACGACGGCAGAGTTAAATCCGCTGGGCAGAAAATTATTAGGTTTGGACAATTGGTAATTTGGTAGAGGGTAGAGGGTAGAGGGATTCCCACATGGTATGTCCCTATACCCAGTACCCTCTACGCTCTACCCAGTAACCTCTACAAAACATAATAACATGCAGCAAATTATTACAACCCTCAATAATGGTATCACTATGCCGTTGTTGGGGTTAGGTGTTTATAATATGTATCATACTGAAGCAGAAGCCGCAGTGGAAAAAGCCCTGGAAATTGGCTATCGCTTAATAGATACGGCAGCTTTATATAATAATGAATCGGAAATTGGGAATGCCATCCGCCGGAGTCAGGTGCCACGCAACGCTATTTTCCTGACGACAAAAGTTGGTAATAATGACCAGGGTTATGATAATACTTTACGTGCTTTTGATATAAGTAGTAAAAAATTAAACGCAGATTATATCGATTTATACCTGGTGCATTGGCCCATCAAAGCCACGCGCCGCGAAACCTGGCAGGCATTGGAAAGATTATATCAGGAAAAACGGGTGCGGGCGATTGGCGTAGCCAATTATTTAGTGCCTTTTCTGGAAGAATTAAAGACTTACGCCGAGGTTGTTCCTACGGTCATTCAGGTTGAATTCAGTCCGTATTTATTTTTAGCCGATTTATTACAAATGTGTAAAAAAAGCGGCATTGTATTACAAGCTTATTCACCGCTGGTGCGTGGACAGAAAATGGATGATCCAAAATTATTACATTTAGCGAAAAGATATGATAAAACACCGGCACAAATGATATTGCGCTGGGCGATACAGTTGGGGGTTTCCACCATTCCAAAATCGTCCAATCCACAACGTTTGCAAGAAAACTTTGATATTTGGGATTTTGCAATAAGCCCTGAAGATATGCTACAACTCAATCATTTCAATGAAAATTATCGGGTGGTAGATGATCCGATGGAAATGTTATAAGTGAAGTAATTGATTATTTTAAATTATTAATTTTATATTTTTAAAACCGTTGAAAATCAAATATTTAAATAAATTTAATTTCAATTAATCACTTAATTTATAATAAAATACCATTATATTAAATACCTTGAAATAATTTAAATTGTTAATATTATATAACACTTTACATTTACAACATGATATTAAAATTACCTTATTACCTGATTCTTACTGCACTTTTATTTTCTAACACTGCCTGTACTAAGGCGCTTAATCAAAATAAAATGCCGGAAAACGAAAAATTACTGCGTCACGTGGTTATCTTTAAATTTAAGGATAGCTCCTCGCCGCAAGACGTCCAGAAAGTGGCGGATACCTTTGCGGATTTGAAAAATAAAATTCCACAAATTGCTGATTTTGAATGGGGTATCAATATGAGTAAGGAAAAACTGGACCAGGGTTTTACCCATTGTTTTATCCTGACTTTTAAGTCCGAACAAGATGCGGATGCTTATCAGGAACATCCGGCGCATCGCCAATTCCAGCAAGTACTGGGTCCGCATATGGAAAAAGTATTTGTGGTTGATTATTGGACGAAGTGATGTGGGGTTATAGTGTTATAGTATTTTGGTGTTATGGTGTTAATGATAAACACTTAATGCATAACGATTTATTTATTAGTGAATAAAAAATAAAGATTGTATTATTTCAATTGTTTGATACATTTATATTTATTATAATAAAACCTAAAATCACTATTCATGGCTCAAATGTACACATCGGAGGCTACGGCAAAAACGACTTCAACGAAACAGAACTATCTGATTCCCTTCATCTTAGTAACGAGTTTATTCTTTCTCTGGGGTTTTGCCATCAGTATGCTGGACGTTTTAAACAAGCATTTTCAGGAAGTTTTGAACATCAGTAAAGCCCAGTCAGCCTGGGTGCAGGTATGCACGTTTGGCGCGTATTTTGTAATGGCATTGCCAGCCGGTTATTTTATGAAACGCTGGGGTTACAAACGCGGCATTCTGGCGGGCTTATTATTATATGCAGGCGGTGCATTTTTAGTATATCCGGCGGGTGAAGCACAATCCTGGACATTTTTTTTAATTGCATTATTTATTCTGGCGTGCGGTTTGGCATTTTTGGAAACAGCAGCAAATCCTTATGCGACGGTGCTCGGACCCAAAGAATCTTCGGCGCAGCGCTTGAATCTGGCGCAGTCTTTCAATGGTTTAGGCGTGATTACAGGTCCGCTGGTCGGGGGTTTACTGGTGTTTGCAGCAGCTGAAAGCACCGTAGAAGCGGGTTTTGACTCGGTGCAATTGCCTTACATGATCGTGGGCGGCGTAGTGCTGCTCGTGGCGGTGTTTTTCTTTTTCACACCGATGCCGGAAATTGAATCGCATGAGTCGGACTTTGTGGGCGCTGCAACGCCAACGAAACCACTATTTCAAAATAAACACTTCGTCTTTGCTGCCTTGGCTCAGTTTTTAAATGTGGGCGCCCAAGGCTGCGTATGGGGCTTTTTTATTAATTATGCGACCGAAGTATTAAGTATTTCCAATCAAAATGCATCCTTTTTATTAAGTGCCAGTATGGTAATATTCATGGTGGGGCGCTTTGCCAGCACTTTTATTATGCGTTTTATCGAACCGAATAAATTATTAGGCATTTATGGACTTTCGATGGTCGGATTATTATTAATTGTCACTTTTCATTTACTTGGTCAGGCCTCTATTTATGCACTGATGGCATTTTTCTTTTTTCAGAGTATTACATTCCCGACCATTTTTGCATTGGGATTGAAAGATTTAGGTAAATATACCAAACAAGCGTCTTCTTATATTATTATGGGAATCGTAGGAGGCGCGGTTTTCCCGCCAATCATGGGCGCGATTGCCGATAACAGCAGCACCGCATTTTCTTTTATTTTACCAACATTAATGTTTATAATGATTGCGTGGTATGGTTTTAAAGGATCGCAGCTGCGTTGAAATAACTAGATTATATTTTTTAATTATTCATTTGATGTTTTGTAAAATATAGTGTGGCATATTTATAAAATATGCCACACTTATATAATATGCTAAGTTATCGTTATTGGTAAACTATTCATTCCCAGTTAATCCGTATTGTTTCAGCACATCTTCCGGCACGCCGCGCCACAGGTTGGGTTGATTGCCCACATAGCCCAAATCTTTAAATCCGGCTTCGGTTGTATAAAATCCCGTCATCGTCAAATCGCGCATTCGCGTAAAAAACGCAGCACCTTGCGAAAATTCCGGTTTTACATCATCCGGGTAAGCAATATCTTCTACAATCTGGATTTGCTCGTTTTTATTACAATCTTTAAATTTTTTACTAAAACGTTTTAATGCCTGATTATCCAGCCATTTCAAACCACCCCGCAGCGGCAACTGATGATCAGGAATATCTTTGGTAATAAATTCAATAAAATCGGGCACGCCTACCTGCAAAGCACCCGGTGAATTGGCTTCTGCCGGTAATATAATATCACATAAAATTGTAATAGTTGCCATTTCATGCGGCGTGAAGAAAGTTTCCGACATGAGCTTTTCCTCGCGTGCGGCTTCTTCCGGTGTACGCCCGGGCGTCGGCTTGAATTTTTTCTTCTTGCCTTTTTGCACCAATTCTTCTGATAATGAGGTACTTGGTTCCAGGGCAGGCGTCGCATTGACCCCAGTAGTAGCAATGCCAATTCCGACAGAAGTAAGGGTTATATTTTTTAATAAATCTCTTCTTTTCATTTGTTACAAATGTTTAAACCGTTAATAGTCATAATATCAGCACATTGGCACATCAGCATATTGGCAAATTACAACTGATTCGCTTTTTTCTGCTCTATGATATACTCGGAGGTACGCATCGAGGAAGCCAGGATGGTCCAGGTCACATTTTTATCACCCTGCGAAACGAAAGGCGCCGCATCCACCACAAACAAGTTTTTGACATCATGGGCTTGCTGCCATTTGTTGAGCGCAGATTTATTTGGGTCGTTGCCCATGCGCACCGTACCAATCTCGTGAATGATGCGCCCCGGCGCTTCCAGTCCGTAATTTTGTTCGGGTCCTGGCTTCTCGCCCAGCGGAATACCGCCCATTTCAATGATGATCTGCTCGAAGGTATCCTGCATGTGCTTCGCCTGCTTGATCTCGTAGTCCGACCATTTGTAATGGAAACGCAGCACCGGAATACCGTACTTATCCACTTTATCCGGGTCAATCTCACAATAATTATCTGCCCTTGGCACCGGCTCGCCGCGACCCGCCATTCCCACATAAGCGCCATAAAAACGCCGGGCATCTTCGCGAAGCCGACTACCGTAACCACCGGCTTTCTTCATTGAGCCATCGGCATAAGCGTACTTGCCATTCATTGCTTCGACGCCCATCCCAAAGCCATACGCGGGCATGCCCATGCCACCCCAGTATTCGATATGATAACCACGCGGAAAGTCTAACTTATTGTTATCCAGCCACCAAGGTGTATAAACGTGCATACCGCCCACCCCGTCTTCGTTGTAGCGTTTGCGATCCATCAGAGTGGGTACAAAGCCGCCCCGACTTGCCCCGGTCGAATCATTCAAGTACTTACCCACTACGCCGCTCGAATTCGCCAAGCCTTGCGGGAAGCGACTGGATTTAGAATTCAACAACAAACGCGCAGATTCGCACGCCGAAGCCGCCAGTACAACGATCTTACCTTTCACACTCACCTCTTCCAAAGTCGCCGTATTCACGTAGGAAACCCCTGTCGCCAAGCCGGTTTTAGCATCGGTCAGCACTTCGCGTACCATTGCGCCGTTGACCAAAGTCAAATTATTGGTTTTCAAAGCTGGAATCACCAGCACTGAAGACGAGGAGAAATCCGCATAAGCGATGCAAGCCCGATTGCACTGCGCACAATAGAAACAAACACCCCGCTCATCGTTGATTTTTTCGGTGAGAATGGACAAGCGAGAGGGAATCACCGGAATTTGCAGGTTTTTCGCGGCTTTTTTAATCATCAATTCATGCAAACGCGGCGCCGGTGGCTTCAGGAAAATGCCATCAGGTTCATTGGGTATGTTTTCGACCGAACCAAATACCCCAATCAGCCGATCTACTTTATCATAATAAGGTTTTAAATCATCATAACCAATGGGCCAGTCGTCGCCAATGCCCGTCATCGATCCCCGCCGGAAATCATCGGGTCCAAAACGCAGGGAAATACGTCCCCAGTGATTGGTGCGTCCGCCCAGCATGCGCGAGCGGAACCAGTAAAATTCAGTGCCATCAACAGTGGTGTAAGGCTCGCCGTCAATATCCCAGCCGCCCCAGGCTGCATCAAAGTCGCCAAAGTCGCGCGTCGTCCCTGCGCCCCGCCGCAGCGATTCCCAGGGGTACTTCATCTGCGTAATGTACTTCGGATCTTTAGGGTCGTAGTAGCCACCTGCTTCCAGCAAGCACACTTTGGCACCCGCCTTCGCCAGCGTATAAGCTGCCATACCGCCGCCCGCACCGGAGCCTACAATCACCACATCATACGTGGTCGGATCTGCTTTAATTTGGAAAGACATTTGTTATATTAGGTTTCAGGTGTTTAGTGGTTTTCTATCTGAAAACTGCCAAACGCCATAATTGAACAATATAAGATTGCTACACTGCACGATTGCTGCGCTTAAATATAGAGAAGATGTCTAAATCTGCACGGCAAAACCAGTAAATATTTTTCGCGAAGCGCTAATGACAATTTTTACGCTTTCTTTTGTCTAACTTTTTGAAATGATCATGTTTTGGCAATTTTATTGCTGCTACATTTTTACCAATCTGCTACTAAAACCACTGATTCAATGAAGCCAATATTCTTTTTTCTCATTCTCATCACCCAGGTCGCATTTGCTCAAACCGGTATTGACAAAGTACTGGTCACTGATTTGACTAAAATCAAGCAAGTCAGCAATATCAACGTTTCGCCGGATGGCAAACGTGCCCTTTACACCTTGCGCAGCATCGAGCCGAATGCCGACAACAAACTGGAATACGATTACCGTTTTCACCTGTATTTGACGGATTTTCAAAACGCCAAGCAGCTTACCCGTGGCGCGGAAAGCGTTGGCGCTGCTACCTGGTCGCCCGATGGTAAACAGATTGCCTTTGCCCGAAATGTGAAAGGTAAATCGCAAATTTTCGTCATGCCGCTGGACGGCGGAGAGGCATTTCAAGTTACGGACTTGAAGTATGCAGCCACGAACCCCAGTTGGTCCAAAGACGGCACGAAGCTACTTTTCAGCGTCAACGTCTCCATGAATGAGTTGCTCAAGGATTCGCTTCTGAACCCCGGCAAAGGCGTGCCCTCCTGGTCAGCAGAAAAGCCCGGCTTTACCAATAATGCGTATTTGCAACCCAATAAAGATATCAAGCCCAACCCGGATGGTAATTTGCAGGAAATTCGTGCCTACCTGGCTAAAAATGAAGAAGATAAGAAAGCTAAAGTTTTCAATCGCCTGAATTTTCAAGGAGAGGCGACGACCCAACCGGAAATGAGCTTCAATCACCTTTTTACTGTTGAACCCAAGGAAGGCGCTACGCCCAAGCCGGTTACGACGGGCTTTCTGAGTTATAACGTCGGCGAATGGCTCGACAATGGCAAAATCCTCGTCAGCGTTGAACTGGATAGCCTCGAACATCCCGACCGCGAGCAGGACAATGCCTTCCTCACTATGAATGCAGACGGCTCCGGCAAAAAAGTACTACTCGGCGAAAAGGGCATGAGCTTTGGCAACGTTACGGCTTCGCCCGACGGCAAATGGCTGGCTTTCACCAAATCACCTTCGGAAGGCGTGAATTTTGGTCAACTGCATGTCGCTAATGGAGATGGCAGCAACGCTAAAACTATAAACTTCGACCGGGCTGCGGGTAATCTGGAGTGGTCGCAAGACGCCCGGTACCTGTATTTCACTGCGCCCTCGAATGGCGGACAGCCGATCTACCGCCTTGATGTTCTGAACTTGAAGGTCGAAGCACTGAGCAACTACGAAGCAGGCATTACCAGCTTTGATTTAACGTCGGACAAAATCATTTTTGCTAAAACGGAAGTGGCGAATCCGAGTGAGCTGTATGTAGCTGATTTGCAAATGAAAAATCAGGTCAAGCGCTCTGCGCACAATGATTGGGTCAAATCCAAAAAACTCAGCTACCCGGAAAAATACACCCTCACCAACTCCAAAGGTCAGCAAGTGGAGTACTGGATTATGAAACCCAGTAATCTGGAAGCGGGTAAGCAATACCCTTTACTCCTCAACATGCACGGCGGACCAACTGCCATGTGGGGACCAGGTGAGTTCTCTATGTGGCATGAGTTTCAGTACTTCTGCGCACAGGGCTACGGCATTGTATATGCCAATCCGCGCGGCTCCGGCGGTTATGGCTTGGCGTTTCAACGCGCCAACATCAAGGATTGGGGTACGGGTCCCGCCGAAGACGTGCTTGCCGCCGCCAGCCAAGCTGCCAGGCAAACCTGGGTAGATACGGCGCGTCAGGTCATTACCGGCGGTTCTTATGCGGGTTACCTCACGGCATGGATTGTAGCGCACGACCACCGCTTCAAAGCTGCTTTTGCGCAGCGGGGCGTCTATGATCTCACTACGTTTATGGGAGAGGGCAACGCCTGGCGACTGGTGCCGAATTATTTCAATTATCCCTGGAAAGACGATCAGGAAAAGGTGCTGGAAAGCAATTCGCCGTACACCTTTGTAGAAAATATCCGCACGCCGCTGCTCATCAAACACGGCGAAAATGACCTCCGCACCGGCGTCATTCAATCGGAAATGTTGTATAAATCCATGAAAGTCCTCGGCAAAGAAGTGGAGTACGTGCGCATGCCCGGCGCGACCCACGAGCTTTCCCGCTCCGGCAACGTACGCCAACGTATCGACCGCATGCTGCGGATTTATGAGTTCTTTGAACGGTATGTAGGCAAACTCTAAGCAAGGTGCGACCTCTTCGAGGTCGGCACCCACTTTTATAGCCACTGTTTCTATAAACATTCGACTTCTACGAAGTCGCTACGATGCACCTGACCGCGAGGCGGTCATACATTTATAGCAAAGAACATAAGGTCTGGTTTTCGACCTCGAAGAGGTCGCACATTTTAGTCCATTATTCACGTGATTTTAAAATCGTCCACCATCCATTTTCTAAAGTTCACTAAAGCTTGCTTTATATCCAAATTTAAAAGCAGGATGTTCCAAACTGTATCATTGTAGTTTGGAACATCCTGCTCTTTCTAAACAAAAGAGCACCCCACCCTGCGGCGGGATGCTTCTTAGCAAAAACAAATTTACACAAATGCTACGCAGAAAGCTTTTACGCCAACGGAGTAGGGTTGTTTTGCTGCTGGGATTCCTCTTCCAGTTCTTCGGCTTGGGCGCGTTTGTAGAATTCATCCAGTTCGCGCAGGGCACCATCGAGCGAGGGATCGAGTTGATTGGCGGTACGCAGCGTATCGTGTACCATTTTGGCGAGCGCCATTGCGTCAATGCCCAGCGCCATCAGCGTGTCGTCGAGTATTTCATTCACTTCGCTCACATGAGAAAACACGCGGCTCAGCCCGCTGTGCGATTGCATCACCCGATGGAGATGGTAGGAATTGAAATCACGGGGCATGCGTTGCTCGTACTGCTCGCCCAGCCGCTCCCCAACCTGGACGTAGGCAACCCGCCGGGCGCCCATTTTCCGACGATAACGCCGCTCTTCAATGGATAAACTCACGCGATAACGCT
>JBKBWT010000267.1:0-8754 GCA_046314415.1 Saprospiraceae bacterium | reverse complement strand
GGCGGAGGTATTTGAGCAAGGGTAAGTAAGGGAACATTTTAAATTGTTATTTAGACATGCATAAGGATTTACATTCAATTGTTTAAAATAATAAATGACTTTATTCAATTTGTTGGATTGCTTCGGTGTCTTGCAGATTTAACTGAATGAAGAAGCGCTTTTTACCTAAATTCCCATCTTACAAAAACGCCATAATTATCCTGGAATCTTTTTCGGGGTCCAAACTGATCCAAATTAGCCCCAAGCCCGAAAATAAAGGCGTTTCTTTTTAGTCCGCCGCGCAAATAGAGGTAACTCCGATTGTGTAATCCTGCGGCCATACTGTGATTGTAAATAAACTGCACCCGGCTGTAAACAGACCACTTTTCATTGATCGGCGGTTTATATTCGTATAATCCAAATAACTTAACGTCCTGATCTTCATTGAGAAAGAAGGAAAGTACGGTAACGGCTAGCAATTGCCGGGAAGCAAAATTATACTGTGGACCCACAATCGGTGCAAAGCCGCCTTCAGAATTAATATCGGTGCCCGCCATGACCCCGAAACCCTTGCCCAGATCGTAGCTGAGCTGCACCGGAATGGTGATGCTGTTACGCGCCGATTCCTGGTTGTAATTATGATCGGCGCTGAAGGTGGCAACCGTAAAGAATCCAAACCGGCTCGTGGGTGAAAATTTCTTTTTGACAACCAACTGAAAATACAGTTGCTCATTGCCAAAAAAGGCTTCAATAGGAATGGGGGGGTCGGGTGCCTGTGCGGACAGACTCCATTGCCATCCAAAGAAAAATAAGAATGCCAGCAAGATTTTTCTAGTAAGAAAAGTTTTCACAATCAATAGCTTTGGTAATAGCACAAAGCTAGGGGGATGGACGGTGTAAAACATTGCGCTACCGCAAGGTTTTGATTGACAGGCAAATAATTCGTCACAATTCTGATTTCAGTCTGCTCAAGGTATAAGGCGTAACGCCGAGGTAAGAAGCGATGACCTTACTCGATAATCGGGTCAGGATGTTGGGTTGGTATGCCATCAGCCATTTTAATCTTTCCAAGGCACTTTGCCCCTGCAAATCATAAATCCGCTTTTGCGAAGTAATATAAGCCATTTCCAAAATATCGCGATAAACCAGATTCACGGCAGGTACGGTATCCACCAGATGATAAAAATCTTGCCTGGTAATCATCAACAATTCTGATTTTTCTACCGCCTGGATGGATTCAAAAGAAGGCGTTTGCTCGATCAAACTGGTCATTGCCGTGCCAAATTTACCTTCAAAAGCAAAATAACGGGTTAGTTCCTGCATTTGCTCATTGGTGGTAAAAATCCTGATGCAACCTTTATTTACAAAGAAATTGAATCGGCAAATATCTCCTTCCATCAGTAAAAACGCATTCTTCTTTACTTTTTTTAGTTTAAAATAATGACTAAATGTAGTAAATGTTTTTTCGTCAATGCCGGTTTTTATTTTAAAATAATTGTAAAGTAGATCATACATTTTAATGAATTTAATAAAAATATTAATAAAGTATTCGATTATTACATCAACCTCCCAACAACTTCTTTTCCAACAGCTCCCGATACGAAGCGGCAATGGGAATGCAAGTATTACCAACCGTAATCTGGTGTCTTTCAATGCGTTGGATCGCCCGCAGTGCCACCACATACGATTTATGGACGCGTACAAATTCATCGGGCGGCAGCAATTCCAGCAGGCGACTGATGGTCATGCGGGTCACCGTGGTGCGTCCGGGCTGGTGAATAAAAAGCAAATTCGTATCCGATTGAATGTACAACACTTCCGCGAGTTCCACGCGTACCCAGTCGTGCCCGTCTTTGACAAAAATGCTGTCGGGATTGCCGCGCTGCCGCTGGCGGTGTTGATAAGCGCGATTACAAGCTTCGATAAAACGTTGTAATTCAACGGGTTTTAGCAAATAATCCAATGCCTGCAACTGAAATCCTTCCACGGCGTATTCGGCATAAGCGGTTACAAAAACAAACAAGGTTTCGTCCTTTTTCGCCAGGCGCAGCAAGTCGGTGCCCATCAGGTCGGGCATTTGAATATCCAGAAAAACGACATCCACGGAGTTGCGATGCAGGTAATCCAGCGCCAGCGTCGGGCGGGTAAATGTTTCGCGCAATTGCAAAAATGGCACTTTGGCGGCGTGGCTGGCGAGTACGTCCAGCGCGGGCGATTCGTCGTCGATGGCAATGGCTTGGAGGATCATGGATTTTGAAATTTAAATGTTTAAAGCAGCAGGCGTTTTGTTAAGCACCTTTTCAAGTTTAAGCGTCAATTGCACCTGAAAAAGTGTCGTCGTTTCCTGAATTTGCAACTCATGTCGATTCGGATACAGCAATGCCAGGCGTTGGCGCGTATTGGCAATGCCTTGCCCGGTGCCCTTGTGCCGGATGGTTGGGATGCGGGCGTGTTAGGTTTTTTATTACAAAAAGCCCGCATACACCAGCAGTTGAATGCAGATGCGCGAAGGGTGTTCGGCACTTACGCCGTACAAAAAAGCATTTTCCACAAAAGGAATGAGGAGTAAGGGGGGAATGCCGACTGCCACGCCGTCCCAATCCAGATCGACTTCAATTTGCACCTGCGGATTGTCCTGCAAACGGGCTTCCTGCAAGGCAATGTAGCGCTGCAAGAATTCTATTTCTTCGGCAATGCTGACCTCCTCCTGCCGGGCTTGTTGTAAAGTAAATCTTAAAATACCCGACAGTTTGCTAATGAGCTGTGCCTGGGCGTCGTTGTCTTCCTTCAATGCCTGACTGTACAAGGTATTGAGCGCGTTGAACAAAAAATGTGGATTCAATTGTGCGCGAAGGTTATGCAATTCGGCGGCGGTCTTTTGCTGTAAAATTTTCACTTGATCTCGCCGGGCGCGCAGCGAATCCGCAACATAGGTAAACCCCATTACATACGCCATAATTGCCAGCGTGACCAGCAGATTTTCTTCCACCAGTTCCAGTTCGTGCCAGGTGCGCCATTGTAACAATTCAAAAATGACCAATGCCAACCCCACCAGCCAAAGGTAGTACCACGAGCGTTTTTCAACCGGCAAATACCACCGGCGGAAGGGGATGCGAAAGTTGAGCCAACCCAGCAAAGACAACACGCCGAACAAAAATACAAACCCCAACAGCCAGCGCAAAAAGCCCGCCAGTCTTGCGGTATCGTCACCATATTGTGCCAACAGACTCTGGCGCAGTAGCCATGCCCAATAACTTAGCATGCCTACCAGCGCCAGAATGAGTATAATATTAATCCACTTTTTGGAGGGCTTTTTCATCCCGTTTTAGTTTTTTGATGCGAGTCTGGGCTTCCTGCGCTTCGCGCTGCACAAGATACAAGGAACGTATCATAAAATCGTAATCCATGATAGCTTCGATGTAATAAGTCTTTCCGGGGGCAGTGGTAAACATAAAGCGTTTGCTGTCCTCCCCAAAGCGGTCGCTCACCGTACGAATGGTGAGATTGCCCACCGGCACGGTTACTTCAAAGTAAGTGCGGGCAAGAAAAGGATCCGCTACGGTATGATCATTAATAATCAACTTGAAATTTCCATTGGCAAAACTGCCCCTTTGGTAAAAAATCAAGGTAGCGGTGCTTGCTGTTTGCGGTGAAGTATCGCCGGTAAATGCGGACAACAGCAAGCCTAGCCACAACAACCCAACAACCCATGTACGCTGCTTCATTGGCTTACCTTTTTAGATTTTTTGTTATAACCAAGTTGAAAATGGAAGGAGACGTACCATTGTTCAACCCGATCCGAAGGGATATTCCGGGCACCCGGCGCTTCCCAGGCTTTATCATTCAAGCCAAACCGATACCCCAGCCGAAGACTTTCCGCCAGACTGACGCTCCTTTTCGGACGCCCTTCAATCCAGCCGATACTAATGTCCCCGATGGTGTTGTTGTGCTCCAGCGCCCAGGCAACAGTGGAGTTGGGTTGATCGAAATTATTAAAATCCAGGATGGCATCTCCGCTCGTCTGCACGATGTACCGCCGCTCCTTTACGCCACCGATGCCCGCACGCACCAGTACAACGTTGTTGCGATTCTGCCAAACGGCATATCCCAATTGAAAAATACCGCTGAAGTGGTTGGTCGAAGTCATAAACCGATCATTGCCGTCCAGATGCGTATCATCGAAACTAGTCGCCACTAAAAATTCCGCATACAAACGCTGCCAGCGCCCGCCGATGCCCCAACTGTAGGAATTACGTAGTGTTTCCGATCCAATTTGTGCATTTTTCAGAATCTTGTCTAGGTTATCGTATCCTTTTTCCAGCATTATTTCTGTACCTGGCAAGCCAGACATGATGTAAAAACTGCCTTTAAAAACAGCCGGATCGGGAAATGCTTCCACCGAGTCGGGGAGTTCGGAAAGCGGTTGGGCGCTTCCAATTACATTGCAAAGCAATAACAGTAGGGTAAACAGGATGATTTTTTGTAACATAGCCATTCATTTTTGATGATGACACAAAGAAATAACCCTGCCGCTTCTGATGCAAATGAATGTGCCGAAGCCCCCAGTTGATGTGGTCAACTCTGAATTTTTTGTGATGGGCGAAAACGTTTTTTATAATGCAAGGAAAGGTAATCTAACGTAAATCTTGGATTAGAACGCAACAAGATGTACGACCTCTCCGAGGTCGAAACGACTTATTTTCAAATATTTCTACAAACATTTGACCTCTTCCGAGGTCAGTTTTATGACTTCGCAAGAAGTCAAATGTTTGTAGAACGGCATATCATATTCTATTTTCGACTTCGGAGAAGTCGTACCCATCATTTGACCTCTTCCGAGGTCAGTTTTATGACTTCGCAAGAAGTCAAATGTTTGTAGAACGGCATATCATATTCTATTTTCGACTTCGGAGAAGTCGTACCCATCATTTGACCTCTTCTGAGGTCAGTTTTATGACTTCGCAAGAAGTCAAATGTTTGTAGAACGGCATATTATATTCTGTTTTCGACCTCGGAGAAGTCGTACCCATTGATCTTCTTTCAGAAGGATTAATCTGTAATTCACGTTAAAATAATAGGTTTGTTTTATGGTCTTTGCTGTAAAAAAAGCCACTCCACCAACTCCGCCGCTTCCACAATATTCCACGAATGCGGATGCCGCATATTATTCTCTTTGCGAAAGCCTTTACCTTGTGTAGTTATCAAACAAGCTTTTTTATTACCCAATCGATTCAACTCATTCATCATGCAAGACGCATCCAGCGCGTTGATGGCTGAATAATCACTGCCGCGCTCCGTGAGCCACCAATTAATATCCGGCTCCGTATAAATCCGAATCGGCGTCTGCAATAAAGATTTTATCGCCGTCTGCGTCGTGTCCGAAAAAGAATACGGCGAGTATTGATAATAATTGGCACGTGCCTGCTCCGGGCTGCCACCCATTTCCTGCTCGATGCGCCCGATCATATAAACCGATTCAAAATTTGGACGCGTTTTCACCGCTAGCCGCACATTCCTTTTGTAAGAATGGTACAATCGTTCAAAATCCAACGGCGGATCAATCGCAAAAACGGCAGTGGGTTTATATTGATAATCGTCTTGATTGGCAAGTTCCGCAAAGCGCAGCGCACAACTCCCGCCAATGGAAAAGCCACCGATGTAAAATTTGAAAGGTGAAAGGTGAAATTTGAAAACTACGTGTTCCAAAATCTCCCGAAAAGACTGCTGCGTCGCATTATCAATGCCAAAAGAAGTAACCCCCGTTTTGAACGTCGGAATGACCGTCAACAACCCCTGCTGCGCGGCGTACTTCGGTAAATCCGTTTCTGATAAAACATGTTTGGGTCTTTCTGCAAATCCTGGAATTAAAAACAACACCCCTTTATACGGTAACTGCTCCGGATAAACCACTACATAAAGATTTGCCGATTGGTCGGTACTGTCCAGGTAAATCGTTTCGGTTTGCTGTGCCAATAAGGGCGTCATCCACCAGGATAGTAAGAGTAGCAGCGCAATTCGGGTCATTCGTAAGTGGCTTTGCACAAACGTAAGCAATTCCAGGGAAATTTTGCAATGGAACGATGGCGCCGCGCCTACGTTTGATTTTGGGGCAACTCCCTGCTGATAGTTGTCAAGTCTTCGCCACTGCCTGGCAACCATGCTATCCCAACAGGCTATTCTTGCTTCGGCAAGCCTAGCGCACTTAATATTTTCTCCAATTTATATATGTTACCGTAGTTTTCCTTAATGTAATCTCCCATTTCAAAAATTTCCAGAAACTCTGCTTGCGTTTTGGGCTGGCTGGATTTTATCAGAAAACGCAGGTCCTTCATCAATGCACGTTTGTTGATCATTTTGCCATCCTGCACAACATCCAGAATTTGATTGCCCGTAGTCGCATCCTCGGTAGTAAAAACGGATAAATCCCTTACACTTCTTACCTTTTGATATTCCGCTACCAGCGTGTCGAGTAAAGCCGGGTCGCTTATTTGCACAATGTAAGTAGTATAAGAGGTACCATCCAAGCTTTGCGGAAAATTGGCTGCTTTCAGCACTAGCAGAGAATCTCTTTGAATGGTCGCTTTTTGGTAGGTCAATTCCAGGTAGCCTTTATGTAAAAAGAAAATCGATTCACCTTTGGCAGTAAAAGCAGGGTCTATGATAAGTTTTGTTCCGTTCAGGAAAGCGTAACGCCGCCCCCTAAGATCCCAAATGTTTGATATTCTTGGGTCAGCGCCAAAACTAGGTCGGGCAGTCGTTTTAAAACTTAATTTGGGCAATATTTCATTACTCAAGGTTAATAAAAACTCATTCCATGAGGCACGTCCCATATCGGCGGTAAACTTGTAAAGCCCGCCCGGACCGGATAACTGCACGTAACTATCTTTCGTTTTAAAACGGAAGTCGCCTTTCAGGGTTACTTTGTCCTTTTTTTTGAGCGGTTTGTTTTGATAATTGACCACCCCCTTTACCGCAGCGACATAATAATTTTGGGCAGCCAGGGGTGTTATTATAAAAAATAAAGCGGTTGTTAAAAATAGCAGTGTTCTCATAAAATTGGCGTTTATGTAGATGAAATGATTACCGGTTTGGGAATAATTATATGCTTTAAAAGGTAAGCTGTAAATTTTAGATAAATCAATAATATCAAAATATTAATATGGATATTAAAAAGAAAATAAGACAGGATGGTACCTAGCGCCAGGAAAAACGTTTCATCAATGCTATCTACCACGATGCGCCCCACCGCAGATTTGATATTGCTTTTTTGATCCGAGGTTCGATTTGCCACTTCGTTGAATGCCCTTGCGGACATCCACCAAAACAGCGCGTATAACAGCAGCACCCACTTCCAAGGGATTAGACTTTCGCCCTGCGCCAGCGTCAGATAAGCGTTGTGCACAATCAAAGGTCCGGGCAGGGAGCCAAAAACCGTTTCATGTTTATCCGTGTAATAATCGCCGATAATAATCAGCTTATCTTTTAGCATCGCCCGAATATCCGCTTCGTCCCAAAAAGTCCATTCAAACAGCAAAGTGCCCATCGAACGCAGCGTGTAACCCAGGGTGTCCGTGCGGTTGCCGTTGTTCAGGTCATACGGTCGAATTTTAAAATCTATAATCGGCTTGTGCAGACTATTTCGTCCATTCAACTGCGGATACACGCCTTTATTGCTAAAACTTTTGCCTTCGAGAATCGACCATGCCATCAAGGGCAGCGAGGGCAACGTGTCGTTGAGGAAAAGTGGGTACTTCATGAAGGTATTGTCCGGGCTCAAATAATTGGCAATACCCGTGCGCATGCGGAAAATATTGGGTTGCAATTGTTTTTTATCATCCAGGCGTTGGGCGCCCAGCAGCGGAAAAGGAAAGCGGTCGATCACTGCCTGCAACAGGCTATCCTGCGGGCTGGCATTTTCAAAACTAATATCTAGAACTACCAGCGGGATACTATTGCCATATTGCGCAAGCGTTTGCAAAAACGCCGCCAACTGAGCACGGTCGGTAATCACCGCATGATGGTAGCCGGTCGGCTCCTGATAAAGCGGATCATCAATTTCCACAAAAGTCTTACTTCCAGATACATCTACGTATAAGACCTGTTGCGGAGCAGGTTTTCGGTCCATGCCCAGCAAGGACTTTTTGACAATACTCGTCCATTTAATAAAAAACGCTTCATCACCAAAGGTACGCGGCAAACTCAGCCAAAGCAAAGCCAGCAATAGCATGCACCCGGCATTGAGGGTCGCAAATAACCAGCTTTTGTATCTCGCTTTCAACATCAGGGCTTTAGAATTTCGTGAGAGCAAATTACATTTTTTTTAACAACCAATGGATAGGCACCGTAAGAATTCATTGGCAAGACCTTCAGTAGTCCGTTTTAGCAGCCTTAACAATGCGTTTTAAAAGCAAATTGGAAAGGAGAGATGGGAAATGCGAAAATATTAAATAGCTGAAAGTCAGTGTTTTAAATCGAAATTCAATCCGCCATCATGTATTAAAAAATGCTATACAACCTTTGAAGGTAAGCTAAAGAACCGGTTGGGGTAAGTTAAAGAACCTATGGAGGTTCAAGGTTCAACCTATAAAGGTTCAATGAAGAACCCCTATAGGTTCTGGCTTGATGCTGTAGGGGTTCAAGGTTTAACCTATCGGTGTTCAATATGAAGTTGCTACATTTGAGTGGACGGTTAGTTAAGGGTAGAAGTGGGGAAAAAAATCTTAACATTGCATTATGTCAACAACGAGAAAGCAATTTGATCGCAATTTCAAGCTC
>JBKBWT010000266.1:0-8765 GCA_046314415.1 Saprospiraceae bacterium | reverse complement strand
CCCTGGGAAGTGTACATTATAAATGATGACAATACGTTGAATGCATTTGCCGCGCCAGGAGGTTTTATTTTTGTTTACACTGGTCTAATCAAATTTTTGGAGCAAAAAGATGACTTCGCCGGGGTGCTCGCGCACGAAATTGCGCACGCCGACCGCCGCCATTCCACCCGCCAGCTGACGAAAGCGCACGGCATTGCCTTTATCGTGGATTTTATCATTGGCGAACGCCAAAGCGCGGCTACCGATATTTTACAGTCCCTGGTAGGTTTGCAATTTTCGCGCGGCGATGAAGCCGAAGCCGACCAATATTCAGTCGCTTATCTTTGTGGCACCGATTATGCTGCCAATGGCGCGGCGAGCTTTTTCCAGAAAATGATCGAGCAAGGACAAACCGGCTTACTCCCGGAATTTTTGAGCACGCATCCTAACCCCGACAATCGGGTGAGTGCCATTAATACCGAAGCCCAACAGCGGGGTTGCGATATGACGTTTGACTCGAGTAAAAGTAGCTGGAAAAATTTCCAAAATTCACTGCCTTAATGCCGGGTTAACCCAGTAAATACCGCCGCCGATGGCATCCCGACTTGCACCGGTCACCGACGCAATACAATTGGGTTGTTGTTGCCAACGCAGTAAGCCCGCCAAGGCAATCATGGCGGCTTCTTTAAAACCGATAATATTAGAATCGGGCACTACAATTTCCACTCCAAGAGCTTGGCAACTGTCGCGCAGGCATTGAATTAAAAAATCATTATAAGCACCGCCGCCGGTCGCCAATAAGCGATAATTATCTTTTATAAATTGCTCATTTTGAATAATCTGCTGAATGTCTTTCGCGGTTTGGCGAGCAATTTGCACGACAGCCGTATGCAGTTTATCTTTAATATCAGCCGTATAATTCGTGTAAATCGGAATCAATTGTTCTTGTACCCAGTCATTACCGAGCGATTTCGGATAAGCATCGTGGTGATAAGGCAGAGCATCGGCTGCTTGTAATAAAGTTGGAATTAATTTGCCGGAAGCCGCGATTTTACCACCTGCATCGTATTCTAAATCAAGCGGTTGTACCAATTTATTCAGTACCTGATTTGCCCCCCCGATGTCAAACGCAATGTATTTGCGGTTCATGTTGGCAGTAATATTGGCAATCCCGCCCAGGTTCAGCATAAAATCGTACTCCGAAAATAAATAACGATCCGCAATTGGTGCCATCGGTGCCCCCTGCCCACCCAACGCTACGTCCATTGCCCGGAAATCGCATACCACTGGGTAGCCCGTCACCGCAGCAATCGCTGAGCCATCGCCAATTTGCAAGGTCATTTTTTCCTTGGGAAAGTGAAAAACAGTATGCCCATGCGAAGCAATAAAATCGGGCTGAAGCGCATATTTTTGCAAAAAAGTATTGACGAGCTCGCCCACGTAGTGCCCATAATGTGCGTGCGCCAGCAACAGATCGCGCCCGCTCACGTGTGGCAATTCCCGAAGTCGTGCTTGCCAATCCTCAGAATAAGGCATGGTTTCGGCTGCTACCATTTGCCATGCCGCGACGGTATCATTTGCAAATTGAAATTCACAAAATGCCACATCCAGCCCATCGAGCGAGCTGCCCGACATGAGTCCTACTATTTTCATACCAGCATAATTTCAGGTATTATAATACTGATTATAATAATATTATATCCTGTAATATAAATTTTAATACAAATACAACAGATTATAACACGCTTATAATCAGCACTATAACCCTTATTTTTTCAGCGTTTTGGTATATTCAGCTACGGCTTTGATCTGGTCTTCTTTCAAAATAGTTTTAAAGCCCACCATCGCTGTGCCCGTACGCCCTTCCGTGATGACTTTGAGACGTTCTTCGTCGGAGATCGTAGAAGTAGAAAGATTAGCTGCACCACTCGCGCCCATGTCGCCGTACAAACCATGACAGGTAACACAGTACTGCTTATAAGCTTTTTCGCCGTCGGCAGCAGCTACGGCAGGTTCGCCCGCAGCCGGAGTTGTGCTATTGCTTGCAGATTGGTCTCCTTCTGTTTTATTGCCACACGCAAATACAAAAGCAGCAATAACCGTAATGACAAGAAGTTGTTTCATTTGCTATTCAGTTTTAAAACGTTGGAATACAAGTGCTAAGGAACAGCGACTTGACTTTTGTCGGCACCAGCCTCCCAAAAATGTATGCCCTGCCCGCCTAGCGAAGCGAAGTTAAGTAAAATTTTTAATAGTGTAAGATGTACAACAAGCAGGTTTTACAATAAACTGGCAGTCGAAAAAAGATGCGTATTCATCGGATAGTTAATAACTTTAATGGCAGAAAAAATAAGTTTGCGCAAAAAGTTCTTTTGTAACTTTAGCCATTGAAACTGAGAAATTTAGCAATTTGTTAATTCTATAGGCGAATATTCAAAAACAAATAAAAATGAAACAAGGTAAATTAATTACCACTGGTATTTTGGTGTTTATCATCCTCATCGTGGTATTGGTATTTTCCAATGCAACCTTTCTTACCATTGATGCCGGCGAACGGGGTGTCCTGTTTGAGCGGTTCAGTGGTGGTCTGAAAAAAGATCAGGTGTATGGTCCTGGTTTTCACATGATTGCACCGTGGAACACCATGTATGTATATGACGTACGCGAGCAGCAAATTGAAGAACCGATGGAAGTATTGTCGAATAATGGTCTGAATATTCAGGTGGACATTACCATGCGCTTCAACCCGGTGTATGATAAAATTGGTATCTTGCACGAAAAGTTTGGCAAAGACTATGTCAATACCCTGGTGCGCCCGGAAGTGCGTTCGTCGGTGCGTAAAATCATTGGTCGCTACCAGCCCGAAGAACTATATTCCAGCAAGCGCGAAGAAGTACAGCAAGCCATTCATAAAGATTTGCAAACGGTCATGACCAATAATTTTGTGGATTTGCGGGCAACGTTAATTCGCAACATTGTACTGCCTGAAAAAGTAAAAACAGCGATTGAGGAAAAAATTCAGGCGGAGCAATCGGCTTTGAAGTACGAATATATCCTCCAACAGTCGCGCAAGGAAGCCGAGCGTCGCATCATTGAAGCCGAAGCCAAGGCGCGTGCCAACCAGATTCTGAGCGCTAGTTTATCAGATAAAATCCTGAAAGACAAGGGCATAGAAGCTACTTTGCAATTGGCGAATTCGCCTAATTCCAAAGTGATCATCGTTGGTGGCAATGGCGACGGGCTGCCGTTGATTTTGGGCGGGAATAATTGATGTGCGGATTTCCCAATGTGATAATGTGATAATCAAAGCCTTCCAAAATTCTACAACTTTGGAAGGCTTTTGTTTTTATACTGCCAATTTTTCGGTCAACCGAATATTTCTTCTGCCAATCTGACTACTTCCCAAATTTGGTATGATTCTAGTATAATCTGATAACCAGTCTTTTCAAATGCCCCGTCTGGCATCTGACGTCTGGCATCTGACATCCAAAAAAATTTGACCATGACAAAGTTCCTTTCAAATGATTTCGACCTGTCGGAAGAAAAATTACTTCCTGATCCGCATAAAGACGACGAATTGCTCGATGCTTACTCGCGTACCGTGGTACAGGTAGCCCGCAAGGTAAGCGATGCGGTGGTGCAAATTAAAGTGACGAAAGCCCCCAAACCCCTGCGCAACGGCCGACCGCAGCGCGGTGGCGGTGGCGCGGGGTCTGGATTTATCATTTCAAGCGACGGTTTTATTGTGACCAATAGCCACGTGGTGAATGGCGCGGATAAAATCGAGGTGAATCTGCAAGATGGACGGCTGCTGCCCGCCCGCCTGATTGGCGACGACCCGGCGACGGATCTCACAGTGGTGCAGGTGAATGCCGAAAAATTATCCACCGTGAGTTTTGGCGATTCTGATCGCTTGCAAGTCGGGCAATTGGCTATTGCAATCGGCAATCCTTATGGGTTTCAATATTCGCTGACGGCGGGTGTGGTGAGTGCGTTGGGGCGTACCTTGCGCTCGGAAAGCGGACGCTTGATTGATGATGTGATTCAAACGGATGCGGCATTAAACCCCGGTAATTCCGGTGGTCCGCTGGTGAATTCCAGTGGCGAAGTTATTGGAGTGAATACGGCGGTTATTCTCCCGGCGCAAGGTTTATGCTTCGCAGTAGCTTCTAACTTAGCGAAATACGTAGTAGGGAAACTCATTATGAATGGTAAAGTAAAACGGGGTTACATTGGCATTGCCGGGCAAGTGGTGCCACTGAATCAACCCTGGACACAACCTTTGAAATTGGCGGTAAAATCGGGTATTCTGGTGCAAAGCGTTGAGCCCGACACTTCGGCATATAATATTGAACTCCGTGCAAATGACATTATTATTGGTTTTAATAATAAACCGGTGGACAGCATTGACGATTTGCACAAGTTGCTGGATGAAAATAGCATCGGCAAACCGGCGCAACTCAGCATTCTGCGCAATCGCAAACCCGAATACGTGCGCGTGATTCCGGCGGAGTTGAAATAAATCGCATTCATTAGGGCACATTTTATAGAATGTGCCCTAATTATATCGCTCAGTATCTAAATTTTATCTAAAAATTATTTAGTCCATCCATCATATACCCCTTTTTAATATTTTTACATACGTATAATTTTTTTTATTCCTCACCCACCATAAATTTAATTTATTGCATCTATTGGAATAGAACTTCACGTGAATTACCGCTGAATATCAGCCAATTGCGCTGATTATAATTGTAGTATATTTTCTTAGTAAAACATTCACAAAATTGCTTTTCTAGGCTATTGCATAGGGAAGTGTTAATATCATATTACTAAATTTAAAATACAAAAATATGGAAAACTTTTCCTTGGGATTCGCTCCTTTGGCGCTGGCGATATTGGGATTGACGATGCTGGTCATCAGTATTGTATTTGCCCTCCGGCATTACCTGGTCGAAAAATCGCGCTCGGTTCCTGTTCAGCCGAACCTGAACGCCCGCAACAAATACCCGGAAGTGGATGTATTTCGCCATAGCGACATCTTTTTTAAAGTCGGGCTAGCCGTGGCGCTCGGCTTGGTAACATTGGCTTTTAGCTGGACGCATTACGAGAAACACGAGTATGTTCCAATAGAACTGGCGACTTTAGACGAGATTGAAATTGAGATTCCACGCACCCTGAACACCCCGCCGCCGTCCATACCGCCGCCACCGCCGGCAGTGGTAGAGATTGTCCCGGATGAAATGAAGCTGAATGAGGATCAGGTAGAATTCGTAGATATTTATTTGAATGAAAATGAACAGATTACAACACCTGCATCCGTTAAGAAAGACGTAACACCACCACCGCCGCCACCCAAAATCGAAGAACCAGATGAGCCTTTTATTATTGTGGAGGAAATGCCGCGCTTTCCTGGTTGTGAAAATTTAAGCACCAAACAGGAAAAAAATGATTGTACGAATAAAAAATTGCTCGAATTTATTTACAAAAATATTAAATATCCACCTGTGGCGGCGGAGAATGGCATTCAAGGTACAGTGCCTATCAAATTTGTAGTAGAAAAAGACGGCACCATTGCCAATGCGCAAGTGCTGCGCGACATCGGCGGGGGCTGCGGTCAGGAAGCGATCCGAGTAGTAGAGTTGATGAATAAAGAGAGCATCAAATGGAAGCCCGGTATGCAGGGCGGACGCCCCGTGCGCGTACAATTCAATCTGCCCGTCAAATTCAAATTGCAGTAATTGTTGCACTTTTCTAAAAATCACGAGGCTATGCCGACATACGGTGTAGCCTTTTTCTATTTTAAAGGAAAACCGTACTTCCTTTCCTTGTCAAATTGGCATATCTTGTCAGAAAACGTACAATTTAATTCGCCATTTATTATTTATTATTAATTTATTCATTCTTTCATTATCACAAACACCTAACCGGTATGAAAAACTTATTCAAAAATCGTATAACACTGATTTTCAGTGCATTATTTACATTAATTTTATGCAGTAGCAGCACGAAATTAACGCCGCCAGCAGGATTACAATTTGAAATATCCTTCCCGGCAGCTGCTAACAAAGGGCCGATTACCGGACGCGTTTACGTCATGATTTCCGATCGCCCGAATGGCGAGCCGCGCCTGCAAATCGGCACGCAGGGTATTCCGTTTTTTGGTAAGGATGTGGAGGCGTTGCAAGCCGGAAAACCCGCCGTTATTGACCAGACGACCTTTGGCTATCCATTGAAAAGCTTGTCAGAATTACCCGCCGGTGAATATTATATTCAAGGTTTTGTGAATATTTACACCGAATTTAAACGTTCCGACGGTTTTACCTTATGGATGCATAATGACCAGTGGGAAGGGCAGCATTTTAATCGCTCGCCGGGCAATTTATACTCTGATATTCAGAAGATTAGAATTGATCCGAAACAAAAGCAGGTTATAAAATTATCGTGTAAAAATGTAATACCGCCCATTGATCCGATTCCGGATACGAAATGGGTGAAGCGCGTCAAATTCAAAAGTGAGATGCTGAGTAAATTTTGGGGACAAGATATTTACCTCGGCGCAACCATCTTATTACCAAAAGGTTATGATGAAAACCCGAATCAAAAATATCCGGTTAATTACATTCAGGGACATTTTTCAACTGCTGCGCCGAATGGTTTTACCGAAGTTGATCCCGGTGAAAATGCCAATCCCCGCGCCCGAGCCGGTTATGATTATTATAAATATTGGAATGAAGACGGCACGCCGCGCATGATTTTAGTCACTTTTCAGCATCCCTGCCCGTATTATGATGATTCATATGCAGTAAATTCACCAAATGTCGGTCCCTACGGCGACGCCATTATGCAGGAATTAATCCCCTATTTAGAAAAAAACTTTCGCATTATAAATGAGCCTTATGCGCGCATTCTGTCGGGCGGCTCTACCGGCGGCTGGATTGCGCTGGCATTGCAATTATTTTATCCCGATTTTTTTGGCGGTGTATTTTCATTATGTCCTGATCCGGTGGATTTTAATTATTTCCAGGCGGTAAATATATATAAAGATAAAAATGCATATTATAAAGAACGCGGCTGGGTAAAAGTGCCCACGCCCAGCGACCGCAGCACCGATGGCTTGCATTATTTGACCTACGAGCAGCGCAATCATTATGAACTGGCGCTCGGCACCAAAAATCGCTCCGGCGAGCAGGTCGATATTTTTGAAGCGGCTTTTGGTCCGATTGATAAAGATGGTTATGCCAAATCCTTATTTAATCAAATGACCGGTGAAATTGACACCGAAGTGGCGCAATATTGGAAAGAACATTCCGATTTGAATGAATATTTAAAAAGAAATTGGTCAAAAATCGGCAAATCATTACAAGGTAAAATTCATATTTACACCGGTGATATGGATACATATTATTTAAATCCGGCGGTAAAATTAATGGAAGAATTCCTGGAAAATACCAGCCCGTACTACTTCGGCAGCGTAACCTACGGCGACGGGCAGCCCCACTGCTGGGGACCAGATCGTAAGGAAATGCTGCCTTTGATGATGAAACAAGTGCAGAAAATGGCTCCAGCGGGGATGAAGTAAAATTTAGATGCCGGATGCCAGAAGTCAGATGCCAGACGCATGGAAAAATAATTTTATATTATATAAACAGGAGTAACGCTAATTTTTAAATGTTACTCCTGTTTTTTTAATTGCCAATGAATTGAGAAGGCATTAAATTTGTTAGTGAATATAAGTTTGGGTAATATCTATTTTAATCATAAATGTTATATGCACAAAGTACCTCCAAAACGTAAGACCAGAAAGCAAAAAGTTGCCGAGCATTTACAAAAGTTAGAAAATAATCGCTATAAAATACAATGGAGTAGCATCAAATGGGATAAAATATTCGTGAATGTGCTATTTTTCCTTGGTTTTATGCTGCTTGTTTTAGTAATCAATATTTATGAAGAAACCATTATTGATTGGCGTATTCTTTTGGTCTTATGGTTATTTGTTGGACTGTTAGTAGCACCCTTATTAAATAAGTTAGTGTCCAAATTTTACAAAGCAAGTGGATTTTCACTCCCAGTATTATACAATTTAAACATTTGGGGCAGTTTATTTATCTATTTATTTATGGCAATTAATTATTATTTCCCGAAGAGCAAAGAGAGAAATATTACCGTAAAGATTTTAGAAAGTGGATATAATAGCGGAAAAGGTTGTTATACATATGCACATGTAATTATGGAGGGTAGAAAGAAAGAACTCGTTTTTCCTTGTAGTTTTGAGATTAAAAATTATGCATCTATTGATCTTATTATTGCAAAAGGCTTTTGGGGATTTGATATTATTAAAAGTAAGATTCCTCGAAATGAGTAAATATTAGCGTTACAACTTTGCGAACATTTTTTGATAAAAACATGAGAAATTTATCGCTTTTTGATAACTTTACCTTGGTCTTTATTGTTACAAAATGAAAATATATCTGAAGGAAGTCGTTTCAGGAAATCCTGTCGAAGCCTTGATTGTAGAAGCAGTAAAATCAAATGCTCCACTGAAAAAGAACGGCTGGCAATTTAACTGGAAGAAACTTCTTCAGACAGAAGGCACCCTATTTTATAAAGTAGTGTTGGTACATTCGCCACAGCAGATAGAGGGCATGTTGATGTTAACACTACTAAATGAGGAGATGCTTTTTATGAATAATATTGAAGTGGCACCGCCTCAGTACAGTGACAAAAGTGCAAAAGAGAAAAAAAAGCCATAGCTTAGAGATTAGAAATGAATAAGCTATGGCAAA
>JBKBWT010000265.1:3197-8774 GCA_046314415.1 Saprospiraceae bacterium | reverse complement strand
CTTAACTTTTAATCCTGACTTTTCACAAGTAGAAGTAGATCAGCAGGTTACAAATCTGGATCGCTTTGAAATCTTCTTCCCCGAACGGCGACAGTTTTTCCTCGAAAATGCCGATTTGTTTGCCAGTTTTGGTCATCGCAATATCCGACCATTTTTCTCCCGCCGTATTGGCATTGCCTATAATGATAAAACCGGGCAGAATGAGTTGAAAACCATTTACGCGGGGGCAAGATTGAGCGGCAAGATTAATAATAATTTACGGGTCGGTTTGTTGAATATGCAAGCGGCTGAGGATCAGGAAATTGCCTTGCCTTCTTTGAATTATACCGTAGCTGCCTTGCAGCAGAAAGTATTTGCACGATCTAATATTGCAATGATTTTAGTAAATAAACAGCCTTTTTTTAATAATAATGATACCAGTTTTAATGGTCAACTAAATAATTACAATCGTCTGGCGGGTATTGATTATAACCTCGCGTCCAAAGACGGCAAATGGGCCGGTAAATTCTTTTACCATCAATCCTTCCAAAACAACCAATCGGATAACGCCTTTGCCGCTTCCGCTGAAATTAGTTATAATGTGTTGCGCTGGGAAGTGTATAATACCTTACAAAAAGTCGGTGAAAACTTCAATCCTGAGGTGGGTTTTCTGCGGCGGCGCGACTATACGCGTTCGGCAGGTTCAGCCTGGTATAATTTTTATCCAGATTCCAAACTTATTAACCGGCATGGTCCGGGCATTGATTATGATGTGCTGGGCAATGATACCTATGGCGTGACTGATTATGATGTGAATTTGATGTATCGCATTACTTTTCGCAGTACCGCCATGTTTAACATGCGCCTGCGCCGCGAGTATGTATATTTGTTCGATGCATTCGATCCGACGCGTACCGGCGGTGCCGAATTAGCGGAAGGTACCGATTATGCCTACAACCTCATCCTGGCGTCTTTTGATTCCGACCGGCGCAAGCTTTTTTTCTACTCTTTTGATACACGTATCGGAGATTATTTTAATGGGACGCGCTTCTTCATCAATGGCTCATTGGGTTATCGTTTTCAGCCTTATGGATCGGTTACACTCGATTTTGATTACAATCGTATCCGACTGCCGCAACCTTATAATGATGCCGATATTTATCTGATTGGTCCGCGCTTTGATTTTACTTTTTCGCGCAACGTTTTCTGGACAACGTTTATTCAATACAATAGTCAGATTGATAATGTCAACATCAATTCGCGTTTTCAATGGCGTTTCAAGCCCGTTTCCGATTTATTCATCGTTTATATGGATAACTATTTTCCGGAGACTTTCACTGCCAAAAGCCGTTCTTTGGTCATCAAGCTCACTTACTGGCTGAATGTTTAGCCTGGTTGAAGGGTTGAATCGTTTAAATGTTGATAAAAAGCCATTCAATAAAATCAATCAACCCTTCAACCTTTCCACCTTTCCACCAAAATAAATATCTTTACCCATGAAAATTAAAATGAATAACAACTCATGGCAAAGAAAACCGCTGCATTACCCCGTGTTGCCTATTTCTGTATGGAATATGGCTTGAGCAATGATTTCAAAGCGTATGCCGGTGGCTTAGGCATTCTGGCAGGCGATTATATGAAGGGTGCCAAAGATTATGAATATCCCATCGTCGGTATTGGCATCAAATGGAAACAGGGCTACACCGATCAGATGATTGATAAAAACGGGCAACCATATGATACCTATCACAATTACAAATACGATGACATCCTCGAAGATACCGGCGTAACGGTGAATGTAATGATTCGCCGCCGCAATGTAAAATGCAAAGTCTGGAAATTGACCAAATTTGGCAATGCTGACCTCTACCTGCTTGACACTGATGTGCCTGGCAATGAAGACGGCTGGATCACTGGTCAATTGTATGGTTGGTTTGGTGAAGAGCGCATCGCGCAGGAAATGGTGCTGGGCATCGGGGGCGTGCGTGCGCTGCGCCTATTGGGCATTCCGATTGACGTGTATCATTTTAATGAAGGACATGCCTTGTTTGCCGGTTTTGAATTGATGCGCGAAAAAATCGAAGCAGGCGCGACCTTTGAAGAAGCCTGGGAAGCCAGTCGCAAGGAAATTGTTTTCACCACGCATACGCCGGTGGTTCAAGGCAATGAATCGCATCCGATTGACCGTTTGCTGTACATGGGTGCAAATCTGGGCATGACCGCCGGGCAATTGCGCAAATTGGGTGGCGATCCTTTTAACATGACAGTAGGCGCTTTGCGCTTATCGAAAAAGTCGAATGCGGTTGCTAAACTACACGGTGAAACCGCCAATGATATGTGGAAAAAGGTGAAAGGTCGCTCGGAAATTATTCCGATTACCAACGCCATTCACATTCCGACCTGGGTGGACGAAAACATGATTGAAATTGCCGAAAACGGCGGTGACCTTTGGTCACAGCATTTGAAAAACAAGCGAAACTTGGTGGATTTTGTCAAAGGTCGCACCGGTCAGGAACTGAATGTCAATAATTTAATCATTGGTTTCTCGCGACGGGCGGTGCCTTACAAGCGCAGTGACTTGATTTTCAGCAAACACGAAGTGATTGATCCGCTGTTGAAAGCAGGCAAAATTCAGATCATTTTCTCCGGGCGCGCCCACCCGCTCGATGACACCGGCAAAGCCATTGCGGCGAATCTGGTGGATATGTCCAAAAAATATCCGAACGCGGTCGTTTTCCTCGAAAATTATGACATGAATATCGGTGCGGCTTTGACGCGTGGCTCCGACGTTTGGCTCAACAATCCACGCCGACCAAAGGAAGCGAGCGGCACTTCCGGTATGAAGGCATCCATGAATGGGGTTTTAAATTTGAGTATCCTTGATGGCTGGTGGCCCGAAGCCTGCGATCACGGCGTAAACGGCTGGCAATTTGGCGATGGCTTTGAAAGCGACGACGAAAAAGTGCTCGACGACCACGACCGCGAGGCATTATATAATGTGCTGCTGAATGAAGTGCTGCCGACGTATTATGATAATCACGCTAAATGGGTGGACATGATGCGCGCCAGCATCTTAAGCACGAAAGATTACTTTGGCGTGAAGCGGATGCTGGAGGAATATTATGAGGAATTGTATAAAGCTTGAGTTATATCATTGCAGTTTGTAATTGCTGACTGGAAATGGTTTCAGGTTTAATACTTGAGATTATCAAAAGATTGGCAATTGCAAACTGCTAACAATCGGAAGAAAAAAGGGGTTACTACTGAAAACGAAGCCTGGATATAGTTAAATGGTTATTTATGAGTAATGCCAAATATTTGCATGGATATGATATTGAAGAACAGAACAGACTTGTTTATCAATCCGAATTTTGGAAAGATAAGTTAATGCTCAATAAGCATCAATTCCCAAGTAAAGGCAAGCTTCTTGAAATTGGCTGCGGTGTTGGCGCTTGCATTCATATTCTGTCCGCTGCCTTTCCGCTGTTAGAAATAAGTGGGATTGACATTTCTAAAGAACAGATAGAATACGCCAAGAAGTTTTTAATTGAAAAAAATGGGCTAAACGTTGAACTGAAAATTGGCAATGCGACGAACCTCCCCTGGAATAATCATACGTTTGACCATGTTTTTATCATGTGGGTTTTAGAGCATATTGAAGATAAAAAAAAGGTTTTGGATGAAGCATATAGAGTGCTGAAAGAAGGAGGAAAGATTACAGTTATTGAAGCTGATTACAAAGCCTTCTTAACTTACCCCGAAGATGCTGACTTTGACTACTTGGCAACCGCTCAATATAAAATTTTCAACAAATTAGACAGTGGCGATATAGGGCGAAGACTTGGACCGTTGCTGCAAAGTAGTAATTTTAAAGAAATTGATATAGCTCCATTCTCATTTTACTATTATGATAAGAATCAAGCTGGTTTCCATCAGCATATCACCTACATCATCACCTTTCTGGAAGGATATTTACAAACGATGGCTGAAGAACTAAATATGAGTTACGATAGACTAAAATCGGGTTTTGAATACCTGAGGAATCTACCCAATATTCAAAATAGTTCTTTCTCCCATACGGTTTACAAAGGAATCGCTGTGAAATAAAAACACCGCACAACACACCAGAGAAAACCTAGGTCGGGAATCACTACATTTAAACGATATACCATTTAATAATTGGCTTGATAACTTGATAGATAGGCGCGTAGAAGTGCCCCACATTTCTTATTGTCAAACGTTCGTCGCGGTAGCTCAACTTACTCAAAAAAGCAATCAGGAACTGCCACTATATCACGTGTGTTTTTTTTAAACGAAAAACTCATCCACTTTAACTGCCAGTATGTCAAAATTTGAGTGGGAAGATGACAAAGATAAATCCAATGAATTAAAGCGCTTTGCAAGAAAAATTTTTAGGCATTTGTACTTTTCTTTCTTACCAAAACGTTAAATCCGCTCGCTAAAGCTTTTTACGAATTGCTAAAGGGCATCGTTATTTTGTATCTTGCATCAAAAAGAATTAGAACCATGAAAATAGTCCTTACCACTCTTTTTGCCATCATCCTGAGCAGCAGCACCTTCGCACAAGGCATCAAATTCTTTGAAGGTACCTGGGGCGAGGCATTGGGCGAAGCTGAAAAACAAGAGAAAATCATTTTTGTAGATGCGTACGCCGTATGGTGTGGTCCCTGCAAGCAAATGGCGAAAAACGTATTCCCCAATGAAAAAGTGGGCGAGTTTTTCAACAAGCACTTCATCAGCATGCAGATTGATATGGAGCGTGGCATGGGTTTGGAGTTTGCCAAGAGCTATCCGGTGCGGGCGTATCCGACTTTGTTTTTTATAGACGGAAAAGGTAAAATTGTACACACCGTGGTGGGCGCACAATCTGCTGAAGCCTTGCTGAGCATTGGTAAAAAAGTGCTCGATATGAATGACAAAAGCCAGGATTTTGCTGCCGAGTACGAAAAAGGCAAACGCGAGCCTGAACTGATCTACGGTTATGTGCGTGCTTTGAACAAGGCGGGCAAGCCCAGTCTTAAAATTGCCAATGAATACCTGCGTTCGCAAAAAGATTTGACCACGGAATTTAATTTGAAATTTATTCTGGAAGCCGCTACGGAGGCTGATTCCAAAGTATTCGACTGGTTGATTCAATATCGCAAAGACATTGCCAAAGTGACTTCCGAAGATGAAGTGCGGCAGCGTATATTGGATGCTTGTCGGAATACCGCGCAAAAAGCCGTTGAATACCAAAGCAAAGAATTGATGACCGAAGCCATTGACAAAGTCAAAAAACATTATTCGGAAAAAGCCGAAGCCTTTGAAGGACAAGCCTGGATGGATTTTTACCTGAAAGCCAAAGACGCTGCTAATTTTAATAAAACCGCAAAATCTTTTGCCAAGAAATACATTTATGAGGATGCCCGCGAATTGCAAAGTCTCTGTAAAACGATCGTAGATCAGTTCTCTAATGATAAAAGGTTTAAAAAGTTCAAGAGCCATTTCCTTAGGCAAACCCACTTCATGAAGTTTTAATTCAGGACCAACTACTATCACAGATCTTCCTGAATAATCAACCCTTTTACCAAGCAAATT
>JBKBWT010000265.1:0-3187 GCA_046314415.1 Saprospiraceae bacterium | reverse complement strand
TTGGCGAAACGCGCAACGGAAGTGGGTCAAACTTCTGTCTATTTTCTCATCTATGCCGATGTACTGTATAAAAATGGCAAAAAAGACCAGGCAATGGACGTAGCTAAAAAAGCGTTGGAGCTAGCGAAGCAAGAGGGCAGCACCGCGGTGCGCACGGCGGAGATGTATATCAATCGTTTGCAAGGATAAAATGGAAAATTGGAAAACTGGAATGATGGAAAATTGAAATTTCCATTCGACGCTCCAGCTTCTAATATTCCACCATTCCAAAATTCCTTTATTCCAATTATAATTTTTATGAAAAACATTTTGATTGTTCTGATCACCCTGCTGTGGAGCTTCGGTGCCTGGGCACAGGAAGGCGGGATTCAATTCCACAAAGATGCGAAATGGGCTGACCTGTTAGCCAAAGCCAAAACTGAAAACAAGTTAATTTTCCTGGATGCATATGCTACCTGGTGTGGTCCGTGCAAATGGATGGATTCGTATGTGTTTAAAAATGAGGAAGTTGGCAATTTTTACAATGCCAATTTTATCAATGCCAAAATTGACATGGAGAAAGGGGAAGGCTTAGAATTGGCGAAGCGCTACTCGGTAGAGGCATACCCGACCATTTTGTACGTGGATGGCAACGGCGCCGTCATGCACCGCGTGGTAGGCAGCAAAGAAGCCGAAGCTTTTCTCGAAACCGGACGTACCGCACTCGACCCGAATAAACGCCTCGCTAGCCTGGAAAAACGTTTTGACGCAGGCGACCGTGATCCTGCTTTCATTGCTATGCTGATGACTGCTTTTTCGGAATCGATGCACCCGCGGGCGGCAGAAGTAACCGAATTTTATCTGGATTCAAAACCGACGAATGTATCGCCGGAAAACATGATGTTAATCCTTAATAATGTAAGCGGTACAGATTCTAAAGGTTTTAAATTCGTGTTAGAAAATCGGGCGAAAATTGAAAAAGAATTTGGGGTACAATCGTTTATGAATGTGGTGCAGCAAGCGATTCTGACCGAAGCTTTTCCAAATGCGCAACTGGGCGAAATGCCTTCTATGGAGGAGATTAAAAAAGCCTATCAGGCTAAACTGGAACCCGCATTAGCAGCGCAAGCAATTGCTTATTTTGAAATGAATTTGTATCGGGCGCAACAGGACAATGAAAACTTTGGTAAAAAGGCAGTTGAATATTATAAAAAGTATCCATCTAATGACTGGGGTGAATTGAATACCTTGGCATGGTCCTTTTACGAACAAGTTGACGACAAAAAATTGCTGAAAGAAGCCTTGAAATGGGCACAGCAGTCGGTCAAATTGGAAAGCAATTTTTATAACAATGATACCCTTGCCGCTTTGTATTTTAAAACCGGCGACAAGAAAAATGCCAAGAAATATGCCGAAAAAGCCCTCGAATTAGCCAAGGAAGCCGGGGAAGACCCTAGCGCCACAGAAGAATTGTTGATGGAAATTAAGAAGATGAAATAAACCAGTTGGTCGGTTGAAGGGTTGTTCCAAGGAATCCCTATGGAAATAGGTTGATTTTAATACTTTGTCAACCTTTCAACTTATCAACCTTTCAACCTGCATATGGCTGAAGAACAAATCAAACGAACAGAAATCGGCGAATTGGGTGAATTTGGACTCATCGACCGACTCACGAAAAACATTACTTTTCACAATCCTTCTACGATCAAAGGCGTAGGCGATGACGCCGCAGTGATTGATAATCAAGGCTTTCTGACAGTGGTTTCCACAGATATGCTGGTAGAAGGCATCCATTTTGACCTGATGTACACGCCGCTGAAGCATTTGGGGTATAAATCGGTGGTGGTCAATCTTTCCGACATTTTTGCGATGAATGCCATTCCCAAGCAAGTGACGGTGTCGATTGCCATGTCGAATCGGTTTTCGGTGGAGGCGCTGGAAGAATTGTACGCGGGAATTTATACTGCTTGTGATTTTTATAATGTGGATTTGATTGGCGGCGATACGTCAGCGTCGAATAAAGGCTTGATAATCAGCGTTACAGCCATTGGTCAAGGCAAAAAAGATAAACTCGTTTATCGCAATGGTGCAAAAGTAGGCGATTTGATTTGCATCTCTGGCGATGTAGGTGCGGCTTACCTGGGTTTGCAAATTTTAGAACGCGAAAAGCAGATTTATTTGTCGAATCCCAATGTACAGCCTAATTTAGAAGAGCAAAACTACCTGATTGGCAGGCAGTTAAAGCCCGAAGCGCGGAAAGATATTATTGAAATGTTTGCCAAAAATAATTTGGTGCCAACGGCGATGATTGATGTTTCGGATGGGGTTTCTTCAGATTTGATGCATATTTGCAAACAATCAAATGTTGGGGCATATTTGGAAGAAAGCGGCGTGCCGATTCATCCGGATGCACAAATGATGGCGCTGACCTTTCAACTCGACCCAATTACCTGTGCGCTCAGCGGCGGTGAGGATTACGAGTTGTTATTCACCATAAATCCGAAGGATGTAGATAAAATTAAATACTTGCCGGATATTTACATTGCCGGGGAAATTACCGATGCAAAAGATGGGATTAAACTGCACACCAAGGGTGGAAATATTCATGATTTAACCGCGCAGGGCTGGACGCATTTTAAGTAAAAGCGAGAATAGGGAGGCGTGAACAGAGATGAGCTTGTCCCGCTTCCCTGTTCTCACCTCCCGGTCCCATCAAGCTATTTGAATATCCTGCGAAGGCACGATGCTTCCGGGTTTAATCGGCAGCGTCACGCGCAAGATTCCATCTTCGTACTTCGCCGAAATGCTCGCCGTATCCACCGTATCGTCAATCAAAAAACTGCGTTCAAACGCGCCGCGCCGGTACTCGTAGCGTACCCAGTTGGGTTCTTCACCGCTTACTTCCGCCGGTTTTTGATAAGAAATGGTCAATTCATTGCCACTCACCGAGATTTTAAAATCCTCTTTGTTTCTGCCGGGCGCCGCTACAAAAAGCTCATACGCCTCGTCGGTTTTCAAAATATTGACCGGTACGCGGAAATAGCCGCCGCGTCCCCAATGTGCATGTCTGCCGCTGGCGTGCCCCCAATTTTTGGAGCCGCAATAATGATGTTTCATGTTAATCAAAGAATTAAGAATGAATGAATTGAGAACAAATAATTGAAAATGATTTCAAAGGTCGTACTCCTAACTTTGTACTTCCAACTTC
>JBKBWT010000264.1:0-8824 GCA_046314415.1 Saprospiraceae bacterium | reverse complement strand
TTTCTTTGATTGCGCAAGAAATAGACAAACTGGCTTTTGAAGATTTACTGAAAAAATACATCACAGCGCCCGCCAAGATGAATAACACATTTATAAGTAAAAAAATAAACGTAAGTAATGCCGAAGCTTTGTCTTATATAAAAATGCTTAATTGGGAAGTAAGTCCCGAAACAAACCCAATGCTTACCTTAGGTGCGGGTGCCATCACCTCAACAGCATACGATGTGAATCTATTTTTTACGCAATTATTTAAAGGTAAACTAATAAATAAAAATTCACTGAAGCTAATCAGCGTTTTTCAGGACGGACATAGTTTGGGCTTTCAGGAATTTTTGTATAATGACTTAAAGGGTATTGGACACGGTGGTAAAGTAGATGGTTTTAATTGCTACGGTTCTTTTTTCCCTGATAAAAACATTTCAGTTGTATTTAGCTCTAATGCAACACTTTATCCTATGTATGATATATGGATAGGTATGATGAATATTCTTTTTGACTATCCATACAGCCTTCCTGTTTTTAAAGCCTTGGATAGCAAAGACTTAGAAAAGTATGTAGGAATTTATTCCAATGAGAATTTTCCATTCAAATTTCATATAAAAGTGGAGAATAAAATACTGGTTATGGAAGGAGATGGACAAAAGTTTGCGTTGGAATACGATAAAGAAAATACATTTAAATTTGATATGATAGGACTTGTATTAGAGTTTTTGCCAAGTGAAGGAAAAATGCTATTCAAACAAAGCGGGGGTATGTTTGAGTTCAAGAAAGACTAAAATTCATGTTAGAGTATGTTTAAATTTTTAATTTATTTGGCTAAAGCCCCCATCTAAGCTCGGTAGTCCCCGCCATTTTCCCAACGGGATGACTATCCCAATAGCGGGGATTAAGTAAGCACGAATGGTCAAAAAAAGTAGTAATTGGGAAAATTTAAACATACTCTTAATTATCAGGAAGATGAAGCAAAAAGAACTATCAGAATTAACCGACCAGGAACTGTTAGCTGAAGCCAAAAAATGAAATCATCGGCTATTGCGCATGCGTTCGTTATTGGATTCATGATGGCAGTAGTGGGGTATAGCATTGTAAAAAACACCTGGGGCTTTTGACATTGATTCCTTTGTTTTTTATCTATCAATTAACCCGGAACTCAAACAATAGCAAGGAATTGGAGCAACTCCTGAAGGAAAGAAAATTGAAATAAGCAATGGCGATGCATTGTCAAAAATGGGTTGAATTGCTATGGCAAATTGCATGTTTTTAAGGCTGGAAGTTTTGTGCCGGCACTTGGCAATATCGCGGCTGACGTGCTTCGTTTAAACTTTAGTACCGAAAATACCCTACATCGCCAATTTGAAAACCGTAAAACCTAGACTTAAATGGAACAAAACAATCACAACGAGCAGAAAACAAATCAATCAGGTGCGACCCCTTTTGCGCAGACTTATTTTCACGGAACAAAGGCAGATTTAAAAGTAGGTGACTTAATTGAAGTTGGCTATAACTCAAACTACGGACAAAAGAAAAATGCAAAATATATTTTCCTAACTGCGACCTTAGATGCTGCCATCTGGGGTGCGGAACTTGCCTTTGGAGCAGGAAAAGAAAGAATTTACTTAGTTGAACCAACAGGAGCAATTGAAGACGACCCTGACCTGACCGACAAAAAATTCCCGGGCAATCCAACAAAATCTTACCGTTCGACACAGCCTTTCAGAGTGGTAGGAGAAGTTACGGTTTGGCAAGGACACTCACCTGAGCAGGTGCAAGCAATGAAAGACGCTTTACAAAGACTTAATGAACAAGGGATTAATTCACTAAACGAATAAATATCTTTGAAAATACGAATATAAAGGATAGCTAACGCGGTTCAACAAAAATGTTTATGCAATTTGATTGTGGATCGATAATTGATTATTTACAATTCGAGGTTAAAAAAGGGAATAACTATTTGATACCAGAAATCAACTAACAGTCAAAATGGTCTGATCGCATAACCAATGAAACGATTAATACGCCTCACCAATATTTTGCTCTATTTGCAGTCGAGACGCGTGGTAACTGCTCAAGAGCTTGCCGATAAATTTGCTATTACGCAGCCAAAGCTGCTGCTAACTAAGCAATGCACGACCCCGATACGAGTAAAGTTTTTAATATCATAGAACAACAAACCATGCTTTTCAAGCATTTTGAAATATTTAATGATACCATTTAACTAAATTAGCTGAATGGAAAAACCGTTGGTAAACAAACAATACCTACTTGAAAAAATACCGGGCAAGGGTGGTTGGACTTACGCCGCTCTTCCCGAAATTTTACAAGACAAACACGCTCCGTTTGGTTGGGTAAAAGTGAAGGGCAGCATTGATGGTTATGAAATCAAGCAGTATCATCTAATGCCAATGGGCAATGGCAAGCTGTTTCTTCCGGTAAAAGCTGAAATCCGCAAGAAAATCAAGAAGCAGGCTGGCGACTATGTGCATGTTATCTTATATCCCGACAATGAACCGATAGCAATCCCCGAAGAATTGTGGTTGTGCCTGCAAGACGAACCCGCAGCATTACAGTTTTTCAATTCGCTCAACGAAAGTGAGCAACATAAATACGTCAAATGGATCTATTCAGCAAAAACAACCGAAACAAAAGTGGACAGAATCGCCAGGACGCTTGACAAACTTGCCAGAAATGAGCAATTTACAGCGCAATAATGAATAGAAAAAGCCCCAGCAATGTGCCACTAAATAAGCTAATAAACCCAACCCTTTTAATTAAAAAACCATAGAATGATAAAGGAAAATAAAAAAGCATTATCACCGGCCGAACAGGAAGCATTACTTAAAACTTTAAAAAACCGTTTTGAAAAAAACCAACATCGGCATAAAGACCTGGAATGGGCAGACGTGCAGGCAAAATTAGAAGCCAATACCGAAAAACTCTGGTCACTGCAAATTATGGAAGAAACCGGCGGCGATCCGGACGTGATTGGGTATGATCAAAATACCGGTGAATATATTTTTTGTGATTGCGCAGCGGAAAGTCCCAAAGGGCGCAGAAGTGTTTGTTACGATGGCGAAGCGCTGGCATCCAGGAAAGAGCACAAACCAGCCGATAGCGCTACAGAAATGGCGGCTGCGATGGGCATTGCAATTTTAACGGAAGAAGAGTACCGGGCTTTGCAGCAATTGGACAAGTTCGATACGAAAACCTCCAGTTGGGTACAAACGCCTGCGGCTATTCGGAAACTCGGCGGGGCGCTCTTCTGCGACCGTCGCTACGACCATGTTTTTACGTATCACAATGGGGCAGAATCTTACTATGCCGCCCGGGGATTCCGGGGTACACTGCGGGTGTAAGTTTTGCACAAAAAGAAAAGCAATGACACTGAACGGACCAACCTTCGACATTCAACCGGTTTTAGAAAACGATACGATTCTGTTGCAGCCCTTGCAAAACGAGGATTTTGCAGCGCTTTACCAGGTGGCTTCCGATCCAAAAATATGGGAACAGCACCCGAATAAAGATCGCTGGAAAGAGGACGTTTTCAGGATTTATTTTGAAGGCGCGATGCAAAGCAAAGGCGCGTTCAAAATTATAGACAAAGTAAGCGGGCAAATTGCCGGCAGCACGCGGATTTACGGTTACGATGCGTCTGACAACAGCATTTTGATCGGTTACACTTTTTATGCCCGTTCGTATTGGGGCAAGGGTGTTAATCTTGCGGTCAAAGCCTTGATGTTGGATTATTTGTTTCAGTATGTCTCCACCGTATATTTTCATATCGGAGCAGAGAACATCCGCTCGCAAATTGCCATTGGCAGGTTGGGTGCCCAAAAGGTAGGTGAGCAGGAAATTGCCTATTATGGAGAGCCCTCCAAATTAAATTTTATTTATGCCATTTCCAGGGTGCAATAGTTTCAGACGCTTTTTAAAACCTAAATTCAACTAAATAGCCAATATATTATTAATAAATTATTTTCCAGTTATATCATATAACAAATAATCAATTACTTCAATTACCAATTCAATACTTTTCAAATAATTGACAATCAAATGTTTATTAAAAATATATTTAATTTTACTAAATTATACAACTAAATCAAATAAATTATTTTTAACCACTTTTAATTTCATTTTATAAATGAATGTAATTGACAAACTTGCGTGGATAGAAATTAAAAACAAAACAATTCTCTCGACTAAATCCTTTGGAAAGGACAAGTATTACATTCCGGGTGGAAAGCGAGAAGCGGGCGAAACCGATGCCGAAGCCCTGTGCCGGGAAATCAAAGAAGAATTGAATGTAACAATTGACAAAAACACGATGCAATACGTCGGAACTTTTGAGGCGCAAGCGCACGGACATCCCCTGGGAACGCTGGTGAAAATGACTTGTTACATGGCAGACTACTCCGGTCAACTCCAGGCAGACTCCGAAATTGAAGAAATACTGTGGCTTACCTACGCGGATCAGGATAAAATTTCGGATGTCGATAAATTAATCTTTGAATACTTGCGACAGAACGATCTCTTGGCTTGATAAGGCTTTACTTTTGTCGCAGTCAGCCACCTAAAATGCCGTTTTCGCCCCTCCTGAATGTTGGGTTTTATAAAGAAATTTGCGCTATAAAAAATCGAAAGAACCATGCGAAAATTAAAATTGCAAGTGCAACTGACGGTGGACGGCTACATGGCTGGACCCAATGGAGAAATGGATTGGCTGGTATTCAACTGGGATGACGGGCTAAAAAATTATGTAACGGCATTAACCGAGCCAGTGGATTGCATTGTCCTGGGTCGAAAACTCGCCGAAGGATTCATTCCGCATTGGGCAGCCGTAGCGGCTGATTCTGATAACCCGGAAGTCAGTGCCGGTCAGCTATTTACCGAGACGCCTAAATTGGTTTTTACCAAAACGCTCGATGAATCCGTCTGGGATCATACGGTTTTAGCCAAAGGCGATCTGGTGCAAGAAATTACGCAGCTCAAACAGCAAGCCGGTAAAGACATTATTGCTTATGGCGGCGCAACGTTTGTATCAGCGCTCGTGCAACATGGCTTAATTGACGAGTATCACTTATTCATTAATCCAAATGCGATTGGTCAGGGTAGGTCTATTTTTGAAACGCTGGAAAGCAAACAAGCGCTCAAACTGATTAAAGCGACACCGTTTGAATGTGGCATCGTCGTGCTGCATTATGAAGCTAAACGCGACTGATCTATAATATTATACCGAATTTTATTACATTCGTTCAGTAATAAAGCAAATCACTACATGAAAATTGGCGTTGCCCAGCTCAAAACCGTTAAAGGAGACATCGCTGCCAATATTACAATGCACCAAAGACTGCTTGACCTGGCGGTGGCGGCAGGAGCCGATGCATTGTTTTTTCCAGAGCTTTCCATTACCGGTTATGAGCCGGAGCTAGCCAAAGCTTTAGCCACACCGCCCGAAGATACCCGGTTCGACTGCTTTCAGCACACGAGCAATCAGCATAATATCACGATTGGGTTGGGCATGCCCACGCTTGCTCCCACCGGCATACACATTAGTATGCTCATTTTTCAGCCGCAGCAAGCCCGGCAAACGTATTCCAAGCAGCTCCTGCATTCGGATGAATTTCCTTATTTTGTACTTGGTAATCAAGCACTTATTCTCAATATTGGCAATAACAAAATTGCACCCGCTATCTGTTATGAAAGTCTGCAAACCAGCCACGCCGAGCAGGCGATAGAACTTCATGCCGACCTATATGTAGCCAGTGTTGCCAAATCTCAAAAGGGCATGGAAAAAGCCTTGCAGCACTACCCTAGCATCGCCGCTGCTTACGGCATGCCGGTCTTAATGTCCAACTGTGTGGGCTATTGTGATAATTTTGTAAGTGTAGGCGGAAGCGCAGTTTGGAATCGACAAGGGCATTTACTGGCGCAACTCGACGACACACAGGAAGGCATTCTGATTTTCGATACGGAAACGGAAGCAGTTATGATACACAATATAATATTCTAAATAATAAAATATTTATAAGTTTTAGAAAAGCTCATAATATTTATATCATATTGAAACTAAGCACATGCATACACCCGCACAAATCGCCAAGCTCCTTCGTGATGTTCATTTTGGTGGCAACTGGACCGCCGTGAATCTCAAAGACACCCTGGCGGATGTCAGCTGGCAGCAAGCCACTACTCAAGTGTACGAACTGAATACCATTGCCACGCTGGTGTATCATATGAATTATTATGTAGATGCCGTCTTGAAAGTGCTACAGGGCATACCCCTCACCGCGAAAGACAAATATAGTTTTGACCATCCCCCCATCGAATCAGCAGAAGACTGGAACAAGTTATTGGATAAAGTCTGGTCAGATGCGGAAGTTTTTGCGCAATTAATCGAGCAATTGCCGACCGATATGCTGGAAACCACTTTCTTCCATGAAAAATACGGCAATTACTACCGCAATCTGCACGGCATTATTGAGCACGTGCATTATCATTTGGGGCAAATCGTGCTAATTAAAAAAATACTATCGCAATTGAATGAAAATGAATAACCTACCCTTGAGGGTTAGATTTATTTTGCATCATACAAAAGCCAATCAGATGAAAAAGCAAGTGCTGCTGCTCTCCATATTGCTGCTACAGTTAAGTAGCGTAGGCTACACTCAAACCATTGAGACCCTTGCCAAGGAACTTCCGCCTTATTTTTCGGTGCTTACGACCTGGGGCGTACGCCCGGAATGGGACGAGCGGTCCGAACACATTTATTTTTTGAATAAACTGGTCGGCGATGTATTTAAAATTAATATCAAAACCAGGGAGGTGACGCAGGTTACTTCGGGTTTTTATCATGGCGGCATTCATCGGGTATTATGTCTGGCGAATGGCGATCTGTTGCTGGCAATGGGTACTACTATCTTTGATGCCAATCATCCAGAGAAAGACCGGCACAATGGCTTGGGTTTGTACGTACTCAAGCAGAGTGAGCCAGCGAAGCCTTATCCTTTAAATGCTTTTTGTGATGAAGGTCCTGCCGTGTCGAAGCACCGTATGAAAATAGCCTGGACCCTGCAAGGGCAACGGGAAATCAAAATGGGCGAGATCGTGTATGTGCAGGGGGTTCCCCAATTAAAAGACGTACAAACGATTATTTCCTACCAGGATTCCGCGGCGTTTGTGCGACTCGAAACCCAGGATTTCCGCCCCCCGAAAGATGAAGAGCTGATCTATACCCATTATTGGGGCGATCAAAATGATCAGTACCATCATTCGCAGGTGTTTGGTTTTAATCTGCAAACGCAACAAATTACCCGTTATACCGATCTGCCCGATAGCTACAATGAAGTAGAAGGCATTTTCCCGGACGGGCAATATACGCTGGTGGAAAGCGACCGCCATCAACCCCTGTCGGAACGAAATAAGTACAAATTGGATATTTATAAACTCAAGCTGGACGGCAGCGGCGAGGTGGAGCGACTGGCGGATTTTTCGACCCGCTATTTTAATAAAATCAAATCGGACAACCCGGTGGTCAATAAAAAAGGAAATCTGATCGCCCATCAATTTGGCTTTCAAAAAGGCGCCGGCGACGGCAGGGGCATTTTCCTGTTGGATCTGAATGCATACGAAAAGTATAAAAAACGAAAAAAGCTAAAAAATTGATTTTCAATGCATTTGCCTCAAAGTATTTTGTAATAAAAATTATGTTTTAAACACGGAGCACACTTAGCATACGCAGCGCTTCTCTTGTAGTCTTCAAGAAGGCTGTTTAAATAACCGTACACACTCCTTCAATATTTAAACACTTTTTTAAAAATTCTGAACATGCCGTTCAATTGTTGAAACAATGTTTTAGAGTTTCAAAGCATGGATTTTAATTATCAGAACAAGTTTTTAAAGTATTTAAGCAAAATTTTAAATATTTTAGACAAGAGTTTAAAGTTTTAGAATAAGATTTTAAATATTAAAAACACCGAACTGAATAACGAAAGCAAAGAATTCATTTTCTAAAGCCCGAAAGTGCGAATCTATTATAAAAAATCGCCCCACTGTTCATATGAATCAATGTGGCGATGTAATATGGTTGCAAAAATTTAAATAGCTCAAGAAATTGGACCGTATATCGCTGAATTAGTGCGAGAATTGCGCCGTTTCGGTGCTGCCTTCCATTGCAGTGGTGGACGAGTTGCCTTGTTGCACCACGTTTTGAATGTAATCGAAATAGCCCGTACCAACGAAGGTTTGGTGTTTGACCGCAGTGAAACCCTCTTGTTGCAAAGCAAATTCGCGTTCCTGCAATTCGGAATAGCCCAGCATGCCACGTTGTTGATACGCCAGCGACAATTCAAACATGGACGTGTTCAAAGCGTGAAAGCCTGCCAGCGTTATGAATTGGAATTTGAAGCCCAGCGCCGCCAGTTCCTCCCGGAAATTCTCCATTTCTTTTTTGGAAAGTTTCGCCGCCCAGTTAAACGAAGGCGAGCAGTTGTAAGCCAGCATCTTGCCCGGAAAAATTTCGTGAATGGCTTCGGCAAAAGCCTTGGCAGCTTTCAGATCTGGATTGGACGTTTCCATCCACAGCAGGTCAGCGTAAGGCGCGTATGCTAAAGCCCGCGCAATGCATTGTTCCAAACCATTTTTTACTACGTAAAATCCTTCACTCGTGCGTTCGCCCGTGAGGAAGGGATGATCGCGCTCGTCAATATCCGAGGTCAATAAATCCGCGGCTTCGGCGTCGGTACGAGCGATGATGAGGGTGGGCACATTGCACACGTCAGCGGCTAAACGCGCGGCAATGAGTTTATTAATAGCCTCCTGGGTCGGTACA
>JBKBWT010000263.1:0-8836 GCA_046314415.1 Saprospiraceae bacterium | reverse complement strand
ATGCTCCTTTTTTAACCCCAAATTTAATCAACTTTGATTTTCAACTATTTACATGGACGCAACTCTATTGAAGAACCAGAAGATCGAAAGCAGTTTAAAAGAATAATAAAATATTTTAAACGCTGGAAAGACAAACAATTTAATAAAAATGATGGCAGACCAACTGGTATATCCCTTACTGCTTGTGCGTTAGAATGGCTTACCGTTTCAAAATATTATGACTATGATTCAAAATGTTATGCTTATGAAGATATAGAAGCGTTCAAATTATTTGTGCAAAAGATGCTGAACAATTTTGTTTATTGTTATCATGAAAATGAATTTACAGAGCGCATAAAAGTAAACCTTCCTGTAACACCATACAATGACCTGTTTATCAAAATGAAAAACAGTCAAATGAAAGTTTTTAAAGAAAAATTGACGCACCTAAAAAACACATTAAAAGAAGCTCAAGCAGAATCAGATATAAAGAAAGCATGTGGAAAATTGAATGCTGTTTTTGGTGAAGATTTTTGGATTCCTGAAGATATTTCTGCTGAACAAGTTAATAACGATTTTAAGAAAGATGGTATAAGTATTGTTTCTAAAACATCTGGTATGGGGCTAGGTGTAGTCAATCGAGGAGGGTTTCATGGAGAGCGTACAGATATTTAGCTTAGAGAAGCAGATTTCAGATTTAAAGATGATTCAGAAAGGGGGAATAATTAAGGAATTAAAAATTATTCCCTCATTTAGAAATAAATCAGTTAAACTTTTTGAGTTTAAACTACTTCCAGCAATTATCAAAACGTCATTGGGAAATATTGATTATGATTTTTCTAAATATAAGATAAGAATAAAATACAATAATAATTCTATTCCTATAACTCACATTATTGCGCCTTATATTGTTCCAAATGCTCCACACCGCTATAGAAATAAAAGCCTCTGTTTATATAAGCAGAGTAATTTTCAATGGACAAATAATAACTCTTTAGCCAAAGATATAGTGCCATTGATAATGATGTGGATATATTTCTATGAAGATTGGCTTGTTTCGAATGTATGGAAAGGAGATGAAGCAGAGCACTAATCTCACGCTACCATCCTCACTCCTTCACCAACTTTGCCACCCAGCCCCCACCCGGCGCTAATCGCATGGGCATGCGCTCGCCTTTGCGCACGGTCTTTTCTTCGAGCGTATAGTCCGAAGGGTAGCGGTGGGCGTTCATACCGTCTTTGTAGATGGTGGCTTGGTAAAGGGGTTAAAATGTAAATCTCAGGAATTAGAGCAGATTAGATAAGATGGCTGGTAGCAATCTATGATGGCTATAATGTGTGATTTAATAGCGCCAACCCTTATTTTAAATTTTACGCTACCATTCGCAGCACTTCGAGTTCAGCGCCTTTCTGTGCGGCTTCTTCTGCTTTTTGTAGCACTTCGCGCGTGATATGGGCATCAAAGTATTTTTCGCCACAGTTTTCACAAATGTGCGCAGGTACATCTTTGATAATAATAATGGATTCACCGCGCTCCAGGAGTAGCGTGGTTTCGCCGGGATGGGTTTCACCAATTTTACATACTACACAGGTCATATTCGTTTGGTTTTAAAGTCTTTATTCCAAATAGTTGAATCCGGTTCATATACAGTGATGACATAACAAATCCCCTGATCTTCTGATGCTACGATGTGTATGGGTTGTCCATCTTTATATCCTAACAAAAGGCAAGAGGCAAAAGGTTTATCATCTGGATAATCTTTTATCACTTCGCCATTAGCAAGTATTTCCTCTACTGTTTCAGCAGTGATGTTGCGTTCAAACATTCGTTTGATGGCATGTTCCCGGTAAATAACTTGCTGGCAGTTCATAAGTAAATCAAAGATACTAAAAAGTTATAATTCTTTCACTCCTTCACCAACCTCACCACCCAGCCCCCACCCGGCGCTAATCGCATGGGCATGCGCTCGCCTTTGCGCACGGTTTTTTCTTCGAGGGTATAGTCCGAAGGGTAGCGGTGAGCGTTCATACCGTCTTTGCAGATCGTGGCTTGGTAGGTGCCTTCCGCCAGAAAGTCGAGGTTGATGGCGGTGGCGTGGGGGGTCCAGTCGTTCATGGCGGCGAGGTACCAGTCGTTGCCGTGCCGGCGCGCGAGTACAACGTAGTCGGAGAATTGGGCTTCGAGTACGCGGGTCTCGTCCCACACGGTAGGGATGCTGCCGAGCAGTTCCATGAAGCGGGGTTCCTGGAAGCCCGTGCTGGGGTTGCCGCTAAACATCTGTAAGGGGCTTTCATAGACGATGAACATTGCCAACTGGTGGGTGCGGGTGCCCTGGGTCATTACTTTGGTGCCGATGGAGCGGAAGGTTTGGGGAGTGGCATTGTCGAGGATGCCCGGCTCGTAGTCCATAGGTCCGCTGAGCTGGCGAATGAAGGGCAGCATGAGGTCGTGTTCAGGGGTGACGAGGTCGCTCCAGATGTTAAATTCCGAACCCATGGCGGCTTCGCGGGTGATGAGATGCGGGTAGGTTCGCTGGAGTCCGGCGGGCTTGTAGGCGCCGTGAAACATGACCATGATGTTGTACTTTGCGGTGGCGTCGGCAATGCGCTCGTAGAAGTTGACCATGTACTGGTCGTCGCGGTCCATGAAGTCGGTCATGATGCAACGCACGCCCCACTTTTGGAACTGCTGCATGGCGCTATCAAGCTGGCGGTCAAGGGTCATGGAGAGCGTCCACAGGGTAAGGCTCACGCCTTTAGCCTTGGCGTAGGCAGCCAGGGTGTCCATGTTCATACCCGAAGTAATTTTAAAAAGGTCTTTCACATCACTCCAACCGGCGTCGAGCATCACGTATTCCAAGCCAAAGCGACTGGCAAAATCGATGTAATATTTGTACGTCTCGGTGTTAATGCCGGCTTCAAACGGCACGTTGTAAATATTGCTGCCGATGATCCATTCTTCGGTACTGGTGCCGGGTTTGATCCAGTCGGTGTTTTTGAGGCGATTGGGTGTCGCCAGGCGAAACACTAAGTCATTCATGATCAAATCGCCATCCTGCGGAGCAATAGCAATCACCCGCCAGGGGAACACGCGCTTGCCAACGCTGCGGGCGATGTAGTTTTCGCGTTCGGTGACAATTTGTTGGGGGAATTCGCCTTCGGTTATTTTAATATTTTTCGGATAAGGGGCAAAAGTGCCTTTGAGCGCGTTGCTGCCCTCCTGCTTTTGCAGGAACATGCCGGGGTAATTGAGCAAGTCCGATTCGGTAATGACCAGATTGGGTGTGCCGGGTTGGCGCAGCAGCGTTGGGGTGAAGATCATTGCGTCTTTTGCTAAGGTATCCAGCAGGGCATTTTGATAAGGCGATTCAAAACTGGTATGAAAAATATCCGCATCGGTACGGGGATTCACCGCCGTGTAATACACCAGCGGGTTTTGCGGGGCGCGGAAGATCGCATCTTCGTTCAAAATGGTGATACTGTCTTTGAAATTGGTGACCCAGCGATACGCCACTCCATCGTTGTACGCTCTGAATATCAGGCTGTAATTGCCTTTGCATTGGAGGGTGAGTTCTTCAAACACGTCGGGTATTTTGGCTCTTTTTTCTTTCACCACGGGGAGAATGGTGTCGCGCACCGAGCGGCGGCTGGTTTTCTGAATCGTGGCGTTTTGACCGAGGATCGTACCATCTTGCAGATACAAGGCTACCTTGCAGCTATCCAGCAGCACTTGTTGCTGGTAGCTGACTTGATAATGCAATTGCGCCCCGGCAGTGAGCTGCACCTGAATGGTACCGTCGGGAGAACGCAGGGTATGACTCGTATTTTTCTGCGCAAAAGCATTGGTAATCAATAAAATGTTCAATGAAAAAAAAATGATAGTGCCACGCATAGATAGATGATTTGCTGGCTAAGATAAGAAAGTTAGGATGTGCTTGGTATAGATGAATTTAAAATATGATTAGAGTTCCTCTTCGTGCGTGGGTGCTGGAAACGCTACTTTGTGGTAAATATCTTTTACAAAGATTTCACAACCAGCAATTTGAATTACATCCGAAAAATTGGAATGTCCTGTGTAAATCCATTTTTTCGAGTCGGGCGCTTGTCTTTCATATAATTCAATAAATGCGTTTTTTTGCGAAATAAGCACATATTGTTTTAAACTAGACATCGTTTGGTAACACTCCCATTTATCAGTTTTATCGGCTGCTTCGGTTGAATCTGAATTTATTTCAATCAGGACGGTCGGGTTTAGAGTAGCTTGCATTTTGCCTTTATAATCAAAATACTGAGGTTGATCCAAAACGATCACTGCATCTGGGTAATAAATTTTGTTACAATCCGGCACATAAACCATTCGGCTTTCGGTCCAGATTTCTCCTTCTTTATCCATTAAATAAGTGTCAATAATTCTGGATAAATTGCGTGCAATGCGTCCATGATTAGGCGAAGTATAGCTCATAGGGCGTAGTTTTCCATCCAAATACTCGTGGCGGATTTTGGCATTATATTCAAATTCAAAATATTCTTCCAGTGTCAGGTATTTAGTAGCAGGAGCAGTCATTGATGCTATCTTTTTTTCAAAAGAACAGATTTTTATTGGCATTTGCAACACATTTCGAGCACAAAGTGATATTTTTTGTCCACTCAATTGTCAAATTCCTACATAAATGCTGATTGCCAAAACTTACATTCCTATGCGACTAAAATTATACACCGTATTTACTTTTATTTTCCTGTTGTTTGTTGGTGTCTTATCCGCCCAATCCACGGAAAAGCTGAACATTCAAGGCTTACAACAGCCCGTAGAAATTATCATAGATACCTGGGGCATTCCGCATATTTATGCGCAAAACGAAGCCGATTTGTTCTTCGCGCAAGGTTTCGTGGCAGCACGCGATCGTTTGTTCCAGTTTGAAATGTGGCGACGGCAAGCAACGGGCACCGTTTCGGAAATACTTGGGCAGCGCGAACTGAAACGCGACATGGGTACCCGCTTGTTTAAATTTCGCGGCGATTTGCAAAAAGAATTGAATCATTATCACCCGCGTGGCGAACTGATTATTACATCTTTTGTAAATGGTGTAAATGCTTACATCGAATTGACACAACAAAAGCCCGAGTTATTACCATTGGAATTTAAATTACTAAATATCAAGCCGCAAAAATGGACGCCTGAAGTAGTCATTTCCCGGCATCAGGGTTTGCTGGGCAATATCAATGAGGAAATTCGCACGGCGCAGGCGGTCGCTAAATTAGGTGTAGCAAAAGTGAAAGAACAGTCCTGGTTTCATCCGGGCGATCCGATACTACATATTGATCCTCAAATAGATACGAGCCTTTTTTCACAAAAAATTATAGAACCTTATCAAGCGTATCGGGGTGGTATTAGCTTCCAACCAACGGATTTAATTGCCGAAGCCCGCACGGATGATTGGGAGAAATTTAAAACGCTGGTCGAAATAGATCAAAAAGCCGAGCAGGAAGCTATTCTAAAAGGCGCGGAAATGATCGGCAGTAATAATTGGGTGGTGAGCGGCGAACGTACCCAAAGTGGTTTTCCGATGATGGCGAACGACCCGCACCGCGCGCAATCCGCGCCATCCTTGCGTTACATGAGTCATTTAGTCGCTCCCGGCTGGAATGTAATCGGCGGCGGCGAGCCAACGATTCCGGGCATTTCCATCGGTCACAATGAATATGGTGCCTGGGGTTTAACGATTTTTGGCACGGATGGCGAAGATTTATATGTGTATAAAACCAATCCGCAAAACCCCAATCAGTACTGGTATAAGGGCGCCTGGGAAGACATGAAAATCATTAAAGAAACGATAAATGTAAAAGGACAACAGCCGGTTACAGTGGAATTAAAATACACGCGGCACGGTCCGGTGACTTATGAAAATCCTGCCAAAAATCAGGCTTGCGCGCTGCGTTGTGCCTGGCTGGAGATCGGCGGAGCGCCTTATTTGGCGAGCCTGCGGATGAATCAGGCGAAAAATTGGGAAGAGTTTCGGGATGCATGTAATTATAGTCATATTCCTGGTGAAAACATGATATGGGCAGATAAAGAAGGGAATATTGGTTGGCAGGCGGTGGGCATCACGCCGATTCGCCGCAATTTTAGTGGCATGGTGCCGGTGCCCGGTGATGGTTCGTATGAGTGGGAAGGCTATCTGGAAATTAAAAAACGCCCGCATTTATTTAATCCAGGTAATGGTTTTATTGCAACCGCTAATGAAAATGTTACATCTTATAAATATCCGGATGTAAATGCGACCGTGGGCTTTACCTGGGCAGAGCCATATCGGGGCGACCGCATTCGCGAGGTGCTGGGCTCGGGTCGTAAGTTTAATATGATGGATATGATGCAGTTGCAAACCGATTATTTATCGATTCCGGCGCGAACTTTAGTATCATTATTACAAAATGTAAAGATTACGGATAATGATAAAATAGAAGATGCCCGGCAATTATTATTAAACTGGGATTATCAACTAAATAAAAATTCTATTCCGGCTGCGATTTATCAAGCCTGGGAAGGACGCTTATATAGTAATGTGCGCGATGTAATGATTCCTGAAAAAGAGCGGGGTGTTGTTTCCATTCAAACTAAAAAAATTATTGACTGGCTATTAATGCCGGATGGACGTTTTGGTAAAAATCCAGTGCAGGCAAGGAATGAACTGATTGTCAAAAGTTTACGCGAAGCAATTTATAATTTGGATAAAAAACTCGGCACGGATCGCACGAAATGGCAATACGGACAAGTGAATTATAAACACGTTTTAATTAAACATCCATTAAGCAATGCGGTAAAAGACGATGTAAAGAAAATATTGGAAGTGGGTCCGGCACCACGCGGCGGCAGTGGTCATACGGTGAATGCGACCGGCGGCGGCGATAATCAAACGCATGGCGCTTCCTTCAGAATCATTGTGGATACGGCTGATTGGGATCATACGGTGGGCACCAACACGCCCGGTCAAAGCGGCAATCCGAATCATCCGAATTATCGTAACTTATTTGATATTTGGGTAAATGACCAATATTTTCCGCTGTTTTATTCCCGTAATAAAATTGAAACCGTAAAAGCAGAAACACTTTTATTAAATTCGAAATAAGCAATTTGAAAGATGAAAAAGCTGAGCAAACACTCTTTTATTACTGTCCTTATTATAATTTTTATTATAAAAGTAAATGCGCAGGTTCCACCGCAAATCGATCCACGTATTTATGATATTGCCAAAGCGCCTTCGCCAGAGCGCCTTGAAGCGGACATTCGCAAACTGGTGAGTTTTGGCACGCGCAATACCATGTCTGACACGGTTTCCAATACCCGCGGCATCGGTGCGGCGCGGCGCTGGATTAAGTCCGAATTTCAAAAAATTTCGGCGGCATGTAGTAATTGTCTGGAAGTAACCGAAATGGCTTCAGTGGTAAAAGGCGATCCGAACGGACGCATTAAAACCGATACCTGGGTGGTCAATGTCCTTGCTATTCAGCGCGGTACACGTTATCCCAATCGTTATATTATTATGAGCGGCGATATTGATTCGCGGGTTTCGGATGCTTCCAATGCCACGGCGGATTCTCCCGGTGCGAATGATAATGCTTCGGGTATGGCAGGAACCATAGAGGCGGCGCGGGTTTTATCCAAATATAAATTTCCGAGCAGCATTATTTACATCGGTTTATCGGGTGAAGAGCAGGGCTTGCATGGCGGACAGCATGTGGCGAGTGTTGCAAAGGAACAAGGCTGGGATATTATAGGCGTACTCAATAATGATATGATCGGTAATATTGAAGGGATTAATGGCGTAATTGATAATACGACGTTTCGGGTCTTTTCTGAACCAACACCTGCCACGGAAACCGAGCAGCAGCGCGCCTGGCACCGGGTGTACGGCGGTGAAGTCGATGGTCCTTCGCGACAGCTCGCACGCTATGTCGATCGCATGACGGAATTATACATGCCCACGATGGATGCTAAAATGATTTATCGCCTGGATCGCTTTGGTCGCGGCGGACATCATAAACCCTTTAATGATTTGGGCTTTCCCGGTGTGCGCATCATGGAAACCAATGAACAATATAATAGACAGCATCAGGATTTACGTACCGAAGATGGAATTAAATATGGTGATGTAATAGAAGGCGTGAATTTTGATTATGCGGCTAAATTAACCGGTGTAAATGCCATTGTGATGGCGGGCTTAGCCTGGGCGCCTCCGGCACCAAAAACCGTGATGATCGGCGGGGCGGTTCAGCCTTCCACGCGTTTGCAATGGGATGCGGTGAATGACCCTGACCTCGCGGGCTATAAAATTTACTGGCGGGAAACAACCGATGCACAGTGGCGCTACTCGCGCTTCGTGGATAAAAATGTGACCGATTATACGCTGGAAAATATTGTGATTGACAATTATCTCTTCGGCGTAGCGTCCGTTGGAAAAGACGGCAATGAAAGCGTAATCGCTTATCCGGTGACGCTGATACCCGCACGGCGCAGAAATTAAAGCCATATGATATAAGCGACCGCATTATCAGAAGAACATTATAGCATTATTATCATAATCTTCTCCGGTGATGCGGTCAATATTATATTTCTACTAAATAAAGCCAATTTTCCCGAATGGATGTTAATGGCTTCACATGTTTGATATTTTCATATTTCTACCTTCTCATTTCAAATTTGGTATAACTTTCACTCTTTTTTACTCAACTCCGCAAAGGGCATATCCATCAGCTCGTATTTTTCCCAGCCGACAAAGTTGTAATGCCACCACTCCGAGGGTTCCACCGTAAAACCATGCTTGTGCATCACGGCTTTGAGTAATTCGCGGTTGCGAAGTAC
>JBKBWT010000262.1:0-8853 GCA_046314415.1 Saprospiraceae bacterium | reverse complement strand
TACACTGCAGAAGGAACATATGTGATTACATTAGTGGTTACGGATAATGATGGTGCAACCGACCAGATTTCAAAAGAAGTAACAGTTCCATCTGAACCACCGGTAGCCGTAATTGACGCAAATGCAAATGCATTGGTCGTCAATGTAGATGCTTCCAATTCATCTGATTCAGATGGAGCAATTGTAAGTTATGCTTGGGATTTTGGTGATGGTACTACGGCTAGCAGCGTTACTGCTGTTCACACCTATGCCCTTGCTGGAACATATACAATTTCGTTAACTGTGACGGATAATCAGGGGTTAACCGCAACGGCTAGCACGCTTGTAATAGCGGAAGATAGCCAATGTAACTTAACTACTGGGGCTTTACAAATAATTGGTCCTGATGTCACTTGTATAAGCGGTGAGCAGCTTACAGTTGCGCTTCGATTTACCAGATCTCCGAAAGCGCCCAAAAAGTATCAAGTTGCATTTGTTATTTCGCAAGATAGAGATATGAAAATTGTTCAGGTGGTAAAACAAAAGGCTTTGACGGTTAACGCGCCTGGTCTGTATCGTATTCACACCTTGGTATATAACAGCGCAACGCTTGATTTGGATAACCTGGTCGCTCTTAACTCCACTACAGTTGCAGAACTTAATGCACTCCTGGTTCCAGGAGGTGGTATCAGCTGTGCTGCCTTAGACCTGAACGGTATTGTGCTTGTTGTGAATGACTGTCGCACTACAAGTAATATTACTGCTTATCCTAATCCAGCAACTGAATCTTTAACTGTTGCCTTGCCAGAATTGAAAGGTGTGCAGCAAATTGCTATTGAGCTTTTCCATATCAATGGTACCTTGGCTAAAAGATGGATTCTGGATGGATACAGTACGCAAACCAATCTGAATCTTAATAGTTTGGATCAAGGTTTGTACCGCATGCGGATTTTATACGATCAGCAGTTGATCCAAGAAATGACAATTGTAAAAGTAAAATAATACCAAATTTGAAACGAGAAGGCGTAAATATAAAAATATCAAACAATTGAAAATTAGCTTATTAAGCAATGATCCATACGCCATTATCAATTGAAAATGGTATAAGTACGCAGCACCTTTAGGTGCTATATACTTGAAGCGTTAAATAGGAGTCTCCTGTTGTTGGAATTATCCCAACAAACAGGAGACTTTTATTATTATGAGCTATGAATAAAAAAGCGCGTAGGGTCTTTAATTGTAATAACCAATATTTGATCTTACAATTGCGATATTTTGAAAATTAATGATTTCGGACATCTCGCATTTCCTTTCTCAAATGCGTCATTTGTATTTTTACGAGGAGAATACGCATCGGATATTAGAGGGATTTACTTTAAAATAAACGTCGGTGTCTGAAAGTCCAAATCTCAACTATCGCAGATTTAACGTTAAGTTATTGATTTTTTTGCTGTTTATATTTGCTTGGGTAAAAATAGGCTGATCAGCTCTTTATTAATACCAAATTGTAAATATGAAAATATCAAAGGCTTGAAAATCAAATCATTTAATAATAATCAATACGCCATCATCAATTAAAAATGGTATAAACCTTTGTGATTAGGCAAGTGGAGAATCGGATACAAAAAAAGACATCTGAAGAATGCATGTCTCCAGATGCCTGTCTCAAATGTTTTCTGTTACTGCTTTATTAATTTACTTCTACTTAGTCATTATTATCATTTGTTTAGTGTCGATTATTTTACCGTTGATGATTAAAGAATAAGAATAATTACCATTTGGCAAATCTTGGTTTGTTAAATTGATTTTTCCATTGCCTGTTTGATCCAGTTGTACTATTTTTATAATACGACCCGTTTGATCGGCAATTTGTAAAGAAGCATTTGTAACATCGTTTGGCAGATAATATTCAATAGTAGTCTGACCACCAAACGGATTCGGAGCGTTCTGACGCAAGCGCGGTTGATTGGCTCCTTCAATGATGACATTTTGAGGTGCATTTTGCATCAAATTCCCTTTGTTCAACAAGGCTTCCAGTTTCGCCAGGCGCTCTTCCATAGAAAGAAGCTTTTCTTTCAGCGCTTTGTTTTCATTTTCCGTAGCTTCAATCAAGCGTTGTTGCTCTTGCATCCCAGACACTAATACCGGAATGATTTCGCTATATGCAACGCCTAATTTTTCGACCGGACGCCATTCTCCTTTGCCAGTTGCCAAATCGATATGGTAATTGTCGGTGCGCACTACTTCTTTAAGTACGGGTAATAATTCTTGTGCAATAAAGCCTAATCGGGGATGATCTTCATAACCTTCTCTATTCCAGGTAAATCGGACTGGACGCAATTGCATGATTTCCTTCATGCCATATGGGATCTCCTTTATCGATTTTTTGAACCTTGCATCAGAAGTGTTAATACTTCCATCGGTTGCCCATACTTCATCCCAACGGAAAGTAGAAGTTCCTAAATCCCGGAGATTATCTGAGGATGGGCGGAAATTAGAATTACAAGCGATAGTGGTATTACCACCATCACTCAAGGTTTCAGCGCTACCAAAAAGCAAATTACCTTCAATTCTTGCATTGCCTACTACATGAATCCGTTCTGTAGGAGTGTCTGTGCCAAAGCCAACCCCTCTTACCCCGTCGTCGTCAATTACCAGCGAGTTGTTTCCTACTGTTCCATTTGCTTCAAATGCCATTTTGCCATTAGCACGTAGATCGATATTAAAACGCTCGCCCGCTTGATCAAAAGTAAGGTCTCCATTATCCAGTCTTACGTTACCATTAACATACAATCTCTCTCCTGTAGTTGGATTAGCGCCAAGACCTAAGTTCCCTCTGATGTAGGCATTACCAGATTCATTCACCCAGAATAAATGATTATTAGCTCCGTTGAATACCTCAAAATAGCCAAACAATCCAGAATTATTGTTTTTGTCTATTTTAAATTCGAGATCGGTGCTGCTTTGAATTTGATAGACATCTCTGATGTTAGAAAACCGAGCGTCGCCAGATACATCTAAAGTATAAGAAGGATTTGAATTGCGAATGCCCACGCGTTGATTGCGCCCGTCCACAGAAAAAATGTTCGTTGGGCTTCCAACGTTATCGGTATCATAGGAAATATGGAATCTTGTAGCAGTACTACTTCCAACCGCAGCACCCTGTAATGTCCAATAATCATTGCCTGCTGTACCAGAATTACTAAAGCTAATACGTGCTGCGTCACCCGCACCAGTTTCTATTAAACCAATATGGTTTGAAAGTACCGTAGAATTGTATTGAAGCGACAATTTATGACCGGGTGCAGGCAATGGGGTACCAATACCTACTCTGCCATTAGCGTTGGTCAAAATAGCATTACCGCCGAGATTGAACCATTGGGCAAAGGATACATGTGCGCAAACCATGAATGGGATGATAAATAATAGGTGTAATGATTTCATAATGCATAAGATTTAGTTAGTTGAATATGGTTAATTGGTTATTTAATGCAATACAACAACCCATAAAAAGAGTGTGCATTAACTCTTTTTACATAAGGATATAAAGTTTTACTTTTATTCATTACACATGAATGAATAAATAACGTATTTACTCCCTTTTAACCCCACTTGTAATAACGAAGTCGTAATATTATAATATGCCTCAAATGATACTCCGGCAATTGTAAATAGGGAAAGTATGCAATTTAGAAGGACTATGAATCTTAATAATGATTAAATTTAACTTATCAGAGATAATACCTAGAGCGCTTGTTCAAATTTAAAAGTATTATATGTAATAAAATAGGAAAAAACGGACATGACATAATAATCCCTTTTTTATGCAATTGTAAAAGCATCTCTAAGTGGGAAATGCTCTCGAATCGCCGGTAATTCTCTCAAATATTCAGTAGGCGTACGCCCCGTAAAATATTTAAACTCGTCGATAAAATGCATTTGATCATAGTAGCCACAGTTGTAGGCGATGTCCCCCAGTTTTTTATAATGACCTTGTTTTAGCTGCCTGAACGCTTCATAGATGCGGACCACTCGCTGATATTGCTTGGGTTGAATCCCAATCTCCCTATAGAATAAACGGCGCAGATGACGCTCGCTGATTTTTAAAGTGTCGCTGATTGCATGAATATTTAAATCTAATTTTTGGGAAATCATTTTCAAGGCAATATCTACTATGTCTTTTTGCGGATACTGCGCCGGTCGTCGAGCTTTAAAAAAAGAATCTAACAGGTTAATACGTTTTCTTAAGGAATTAGCATCTTGTACTTGTTCACTTAATAATAAAAGGTCTTTTAGACCTGTATCTTCAATCGGAAGTATTCGATCCAGATATTTTCCCAATTGTAGTTTAAAAAAATGCCGAAAACTAGCTGGTTTAAAAAGAACACATAAAGCAGCAAAGGCACCATAAGAGGAATATTTAAAACTATGTGCTCCATAGGGCAAAATAAATTTCTTAGGTACATTCATTGTAACATAATTGTTACTGAAAATAGCTGGAACATCTATACGACAACAAAATACAAGCATTTGGTAGAGGTTAGGAAGTAATAATAAATCAAGGGGCTGCTCGTAACGTAAATCCTCCTTAATGAGGATATACTTGTCGATGTACGGCTGTAAACTATGCGAAGGGTTAAATTCTCGGTATAACATGTTGGGGATAGTTTAGATGTGAAAAAATTAATGATACCTTCTGTTTTCTAAATTTTCGGTTACATTAACTTCATGCGGTTACTTAAATGTAAGCGAGTATGCATTTATTGCGGAGGTATGACAACTTTCGGAAGCGTTGCCTAAAATTATCTGGAAAAATGTAGCGCGTAAGGTATTTTATAAGCTAAATCGCTCATTTTAAAAACTTATCTTTGCAAATATAAACAATTTAACAAATTTTTAGTTTCTTTTTTTATAAAAACTAGACCAAACCTGTATAGTCTATAACAGTATTGAATTCAATTTGCTCCTTTGGACGATATTATGCATTGTTTTTTTAATATTCTGGTCACCTAACGTCACCACCTTCACCCGCCCATGCGCACTTAAAGAACGCAGTTTAATTTTTTAGCAACATTTCTAAAAACTCATCCTTTCCAATCACCTTTACTACTGGAAAATCAATATTTTTTAAAATATTAAAATGGGCATCGTCGCTCACGATAAAATCAGCACTGGCGGCTATTGCACAATCCACGAATTTATTATCATCCGGGTCTGCATGGATGAGTTGCCAGAAGAAATATTTATTAATTTGGATAATATTGGGCAGTTGAGTTATGATTTCCAATGCTTGTGTTGCCACTTCATGATTGGATTTCTCAGCAAATACTTCTTCGTATTCGTTTAAAATATCCGAAGTAAGACAGAGTTCGTAGCGGTTTTGCAACAATTGTAAAAAGATGGGATGATATTTAGAGCGGCGAGGCAGCGATACTAATAGGACGTTGGTATCAATCACAATCCTCATTGTTCTTGTTGCTTTTTGAGAAAATCTTGTTGGCTTTGGTAGGGCGTTCGCATATGTTCTTTACTCCAACCTTCTATTTTTTCTTCATTCACAATGCCTTGTTCCCAAAGGTCATCGAGGCTTTTTTGGAGGCGTTGGTAGCGAAATTCTAACAAAATCTGGCGTAGGTCTTCCATTTCTTCGTCAGAAAGGTTTTCTGCGAACAATTCCAATAAAGCCAATTGCGCGTTACTCAATGATTTTGCTGCGTTTGCCATGATAAGATTTTTTCAAAAATACATATTTTAAAAGAATTTTCAAAATGCCTTTGGCACATTGTTACCATCCAACGCCACCACCTTCACCTTGCCATTCTCACTCAAAAAGCGCTGCACGATGCGTGTGGTTTCTGGGTTGCTACTATAAAATTTTATAGCATGGCGCAAATCATTTACATCCATGATAGATTCCTCGCGGTCGATGTAACCAAAGCCGCAATAGATGCCGCCTTCCACGAGCACAACAGATTGTTCGGAAGGGGTTCTGCCTCGATCCAAAATAATAAAATCATTATCAAATATCATGGACATGCGCTCGATGGCTTGCCGGGCGCGCTCGTTGTAGCTTTCGGCGTCTTCCTTGCCGCAGCAGGCGCCGTGGCATTGCTTGAGGTGATAATGAAAACAAGCGCCTTTGCCGGCTTGCAGGTGCGTGAGGCGTGGGCAGAGTTCGAGCTTTTCGGTGACGGCGGCGAGGTGATTGCGGGCGTTGCCGAGCTTGGGATATTGTGAGACGATTTTGAATTGCTTTTGCGTCTTGGCGGTCACGTGCGTGGTGTCGAAGTGAATGTAACCCTGCTCATCCGTCCAGGTGTGAATGGCGTAGGGAAATTTGCGCACGCGCTGGGCTTTATTGACGGGCGGTAAGAGGCGTTTAATTTCGTGCGATTCCAATAGCATGGCGACTAATTCACTGCCGGTTATTTCGTAGGTAATATCATGCACATGCTGTTGTAATACTTTGGCTTTCTCGGTATGATCGGCAAAGTGCTCCGCCACGCGCTTGCGAATGTTGATGCTTTTGCCCACATATAATACATTTCCTTTATTATCATGAAAATAATACACGCCGCAGGCTTCGGGCAGCGCGTGCACTTTTTCAATATCAAAACTTTGGGGCAGGCGCGATTCTTTGATGCCGAGGTTGACCATTTGCGTGATCTTGGAAGCGCTATCTTGTTGACGCAGAATGCGTTCGAACAAATCGGTCGTTGCCAGCGCGTCCGCCAACGCACGGTGACGGGCATCGGTGGGAATATTAAAATGCCGAATCAGATTTTCCAAGCTATAAGAATGCAAACCCGGAAAGGCTTGCCGACTCAGTCGCACGGTGCACAGTTGCTTGCGCGAATAAGAAAATCCGAGCCGTTGAAATTCTTCGCGAATGAAGCCATAATCAAATCGGACATTGTGCGCCACAAAAATCGCGCCTTCCGTGAGTTGAACGATCTCTTTGGCGACTTCATAAAAACGCGGCGCCCCCTGAACCATTTCCTGCGTAATGCCGGTCAACTGCGTGATACCGTAGGGAATATAGGTCTCAGGATTGAGCAAGGTTTCAAATTTTTCAATAATTTGCTCGCCATCGTGCAGCACAATCGCAATTTCCGTAATTTTATCGCGGATTGGCTTGCCGCCGGTTGTCTCAATGTCCACTATTGCGTAATGCATTGTGTCAGGTATTCAGGTGTTCAAGTGTTCTTGAGCGGGCATTGCGTGAACACATGAACACCCGAACACATAAACACAGTTAAAAAACAAATTCGTGTGAAATTAAAAATTCTTGTTGTAATATTGGTAATTTTTGGCTGGGCTTGTAATCGGAAAATACAAAATCTGCCGCCGAAAGTAACGCCTGTTCCCAAGCAGGATTCTACGCAAGTAATTGTAGAACAGCCAGTTCCGAAAGATACAGTTCCGGCACCGGTGGTGAAAATTGATACTTTGAAAACAGATACGATCAAAAAAACAATTGTCGTAGGCGCGGCGCGTATTGCTGAATATTTGCCCTTGTTGAAAGACAAAACCATTGCGATGGTGGTGAATCAGACTTCGATGGTGGGCGAGACGCACGTAGTGGACACGCTGCTGAGTCTGGGGGTGAAAATCAAAGCCATCTTTGCGCCGGAGCACGGTTTTCGCGGCACCGCGTCGGATGGTGAAAAAGTAGCGAGTGGTAAAGACCCTAAAACCGGCGTTGCGATTCTTTCCTTGTACGGCAAAAAACTCGAACCCTCGGCGGAGGATTTAGCGGGTGTGGATTGGGTACTCTTTGATATTCAGGACGTTGGCACGCGATTTTATACGTATATTTCAACAATGCATTATGTGATGCGGGCGTGTGCGAAAAACAAGGTCAAGTTCATGGTGCTGGACCGCCCCAATCCCAACGGGCATTTTGTGGATGGTCCGATGCTCGATACTACGCTGCGCTCGTTTGTGGGTATGCATAAAATTCCGGTGGTGCACGGTATGACCATTGGCGAGTACGCGCAAATGCTGATTGGGGAGAACTGGTTGGATGATAATTTAAAACCGGAATTGAAAGTTATTACATGTGATAACTATAATCATGATTCGTATTACTCCGTTCCGATCAAACCATCGCCAAATCTGCCGAATGACCGGGCAATTTTACTTTATCCTTCCATTTGTTTTTTTGAAGGCGTGACGGCGAGTATCGGTCGTGGCACGAATAAGCAATTTCAAGTATATGGCAGTCCGGGCTTCCCGAAAGGCGATTTTACCTTCACACCGGAACCCATGGAAGGTTCGATTAATCCGCCATTGAAAGGGCAATTGTGTCGCGGTTATGATTTAACGAATCTTTCACCCGATTCCATCTGGCAGGAGCGCCGCATTAATTTGAGTTATTTACTCGATTTTTATAAAGATTTCCCCAATAAAGACAGTTTCTTTTTAAAAACATTATACATTGATAAACTGGCGGGTACTACCGAGTTTAGGAAGCAAATTATAGCAGGCAAAACCGAGGCGGAAATCCGCGCCAGTTGGCAGCCGGGGCTGGAAAAATTCAAAGCGATACGGAAGAAATATTTATTGTATAAAGATTTTGAGTAAAATTTTAAACAGGATTTATAATCATCAGCATTAAGTGCAAACTTTTCTGGCTGGGGATTGTCTATTTGATAATTTTTACCAAAAAAGTACCTTTGCGCGTCGGCAAATAGGTACGAACGATTGTTCTAAAAATTAAATCCGAGTTTTTTTACGGCTGTTTAATTTTGCCGTATCTTAGAGGGGCGAAAGCCGAATTGGCAGCGAATTTTCGCAAAAGTTGATAAATCTTCATAAAATGGTTGCAGAAAAAAAGAAAAAATCCGTCAAACAGGACGCACCCGTTTACAG
>JBKBWT010000261.1:0-8900 GCA_046314415.1 Saprospiraceae bacterium | reverse complement strand
GGGCATGGGGCAAAGCACTGCCCGCTATTTCCGCGACAAGCTTGCTATGCGTGTTCGTGCCGCCGAGGCGGGCATCAATGTACCCGCGTTTAGCCCTTTGTTTAACGATCAGGAAATTCACGAATATACGCAACGTGTTGCTGCGCCCTGGCTGGTCAAACCGCGCACGGAAGCTTCGGCAATTGGCATAAGAAAAGTGCATACGGCTGAAGAACTCTGGCAGGTGCTGAATGAATTGGGCGACAATCGGCACAATTATCTGATTGAGCAATTCAAACCCGGCGATGTTTATCACGCTGATTCCTTGATTTTCGATGGCGAAGTGCAGTTTTGCCGGGTTTCACAATATTTAAGCACTCCTTTTGAAGTAGCGCATGGTGGCGGCATTTTCCGCTCAATGACTGTTGAATTTGGCGGCGAAGACGATCAAGCCCTCCAGGCAATGAACACCGAGGTAATGCAGGCATTTGGCATGCAATACAGTGCTTCACATACAGAATTTATTAAATGTTATGACGATGGTAAATATTATTTCCTCGAAACCTCGTCGCGTGTAGGGGGTGCCCACCTGGCAGAAATGGTTGAAATTTCTTCGGGCATCAGCCTCTGGGTAGAGTGGGCGCACATCGAAGACGCAGCCGCTGCAAATAAACCCTATCAACTCCCACCGGTACGGCAGGATCACGCTGGTATTATTGTATCGCTCTCGCGTTTTCAGCACCCTGACGACAGCAGTTTCAACGACCCTGAAATTCAGTGGCGCTTGCGCAAAGACCATCATATTGGCATGATTCTACGTTCGGACAAGCGCGAACGCATTCGCGAACTGCTGGACCAATATGCCGATCGCATCGGACGTGATTTTCACGCAAGCGCACCGCCTAAAGAAAAGGCAACTAGTTGATAAACAGGCGCTTATTGATTAATGTTCTCGTAATTCGTTGGCTCCGCTTCGGAGATGACCAAAGGGATATTTTGGCGGATTTGCCTTTGTTGTAAACCCGACAACTCCTGGTAGGTTTTGCCAAATTGGCGCTGCGCTGCTTCGTCCCACAATTCGCGGTAAGCGGCTTTCAATTCATTGTACACCATGAGATACATTTCGTAAGAGGTACCCCGATCATTTTGCAACGAAATGAGGGCTTTGCGCGGACTGACCGAAAGTGTTTCCAATTTTAAAGGATTGAGAATGAATTCTTTAGTTGCTGCACGAAGCCGATCTGTCGGCAAAGGCTTCCCTTCTACCAAGAGTTGATTTTGGGCATTGACCAGAATTTTTAACACATTCCTGTCAGGAATAGGCGCTGAAATAATATCTTCTTCATAGCGAGGCAACTGCACCACCAGGCCTTCATCTTGTAAAATTGTGGTAGTTACTAAAAAGAAAATCAGTAGCAAAAACGCAATGTCAGCCATTGAACTGGCATTGATCGCATTTTCCAAACGACGCTTGATTGATGAATTTTCCATACCGGATTGATTTTTAATGGTTTTAATCTTATTCCGGTAGTGCTCGACAAACTTTCAAAAAACAAGATGAAGGATTTTTCGCTTTTGGTGTGAACAATGGACACAAAATGCTATTTTCCTTGTCGAATAACACAAAATTATTCCTGTAAATCTTGTTAATCCGCTCTCATGAAAACTGCAAGGATGACACAATATGCATTTAGCCTCGATTTTGCGCAAGCAATGGATGCCCAGGATCCGCTGCAACATTTCCGCGAACAATTTTATTTTCCCCAGCATAATGGCAAAGACTGCATTTACTTGTGCGGCAATTCTTTGGGCTTGCAAAGTAGAAATGTGCAAACCTATATTGAGCACGAACTTGAGCAATGGCGCAGGTTTGGCGTGGAAGGACATTTTTGGGGTGAGCACCCTTGGTTATACTATCACAAATATTTGCAACCGCAAACAGCTCATGTGGTGGGCGCACAGGAATCGGAAGTCGTGGTAATGAATACCTTGACAGTGAATTTGCATCTGCTCATGGTCAGTTTTTACCGTCCGACTAAAGCGCGTTTCAAAATCATCATGGAAGCGGGCGCATTCCCTTCTGATCAATACGCGGTGGAAAGCCAGGTCAAATGGCATGGACTGAATCCTGACGAAGCCATTGTCGAAGTAGCGCCACGCCCTGGTGAGGAAACCCTACGTACGGAAGACATTGTGGCTACGATTGAACAACACGGCGCACAGACAGCCTTGATCCTGTTCGGTGGCGTGAATTATTATACTGGGCAATTCTTTGATTTAGAGGCAATTACCGAGGCGGGGCATCGGGTGGGGGCATATGTGGGCTTCGACCTGGCACACGCGGCGGGCAATGTATTGTTGCAATTGCACGATTGGCAGGTGGATTTTGCGACCTGGTGCAGCTACAAATATTTGAATGCCGGTCCGGGTGGTCCCAGTGGCGTTTTTATTCACGAAAAACACGGGCAAAATACTGATTTACAACGCTTTGCGGGCTGGTGGGGACACGATGAACAAAATCGGTTTTTAATGAAAAAAGGCTTTATACCTATGCCGGGAGCGGCTGGTTGGCAGCTCAGCAATGCGTCCATTTTAAGTTTTGCGGCACACCGCGCCAGTCTGGACTTATTCGCCGAAGCAACCATGCCTGCTTTACGAGATAAAAGCGAACAATTAACTGGTTATCTTGAGTTTATATTGAATGAATTAATTACAAGTGGCTATTCCTTTAATATTATCACACCACAAAAGCCGGGTGAACGCGGCTGTCAGTTATCGGTTTTGACCAATGGGAATGGCAGGCAATTATTTAATTATTTGGCGGAAAACGGCGTCATCTGCGATTGGCGGGAGCCGAATGTCATCCGCTTAGCTCCTGCACCGATGTATAATAATTTCACCGATGTATGGACCCTGGGGCATTTATTACAACAATTTAAATCATAATATAAATTTTTAAGCTATATTCTTCGCAGATTTTTAACGGGATAGCTTGTATCTTTTCAAGATTTATTGTAATATTATACAAAATCTACAGGATGAAAAAAATATTACATTACAACTTATTGCTCTTGCTTTTAATTCCGCTCCTGATGGCTTGTGAAGGGCATAAAATCTTGCATCCCGGCTTTCCGGAAGTGGAAGATGACACTGTTTTGCTCGATTTCTCCTACCGCAAGAGTACCAATTACTATGGGTTTGCTAAATTTCAACTCTTATCGCACAATATTGCCCAGTTTGAATGGAGCTTTGGTTTTCTGGATAAAGACGGCAAACTGGTAACTTCCACGTCTTCAAGTCCAGGTATTTTCTTTCCCGCCAATGGAAATTACGAAGTAACGGTCAAGGGCTTGGATTATAATTTTCGCGATCTAACCGCTACTAAAATTATTACCATTACGAATTACCCTTAATGGAAAATTTTGTACTTCATTACTTGGCTTTTGCCCTATAAAAGTTATATTCGGCAAAAAAGCTACAGTATGGGAAAGTACATCTACTTATTCCTTGCAATTTCTTTGTTGAGTTGCGAGAAAGCGATTATTGAGCGACCTGATCCATTTGCCAAGCCGGAAAAAGTTGAAATTCTGCTTGATTTTAGCTATCGGGAAAGCTCCAGTGCTTCCGGTTTTGTGCGGTTTAATAATCTTTCAAAAGGTTTCCAGGCTTATCATTGGAGTTTTGGATACGAGAATGAAGCCGGTTCGCTGGTTACTTCGACTGAAGCCAATCCTTACACCTTTTTTCCAAAAAATGGGGAATACCTGGTCATTTTAAAAGGAACAGATGTAAACGGTAAGGAGCATCTGACGCGTCAGTATGTGCTAGTGACGAACAAATCCAACTAAAAAAGGGGGCAGTGTTGCCCCCAAAACAGGATACAATTAAAGATTCAGAAAAATGCGGATTGTTTTATTGGAATGTTGGAATGGTGTGTTCCATTATTCCAATATTCCAAATTTCCATTATAAACTTCCCGTTGCATTCAGCCAGCGCAGCTGCGCCACCAGATAATTTTGGCTCGCCGAAAGAAAATTCGTTTCAGATTCTCTTAATGAAAACTCGGTATTGCGAAAATCTGCAAACAAGAGTGCGCCTTCCTGGTAGCGGGTTTGGTCAATGTTTTGGATCAGGCGAGCATTTTGTAAATTTTTAGCAGCGTACTGCAATTGGGAGGAAGCATTGCCCAAGTCAATCGTAGCACTTTGCAATTCGTAAGTGAGTTCTTCCCGCAGTCGCGAAATATTATTCTGATTGATTTGCATTTGCACTTGGTAACCCTCTTTGTTGCGCATTTTCAAACCGCCATCGAACAGCGGTACGCTCACCTGTGCACCCACGTACGCGAAGGGAAACCACTTTTCCCAAACGGCAAGATTATTACTCAAATGCTGAGCGGATAGATTGCCATAGAAACTCAAGCTCGGCAGGTACAATTTATTTTCTCTTTGCAACTGTAGTTGGTTGATTTCCAAGCGTTGTTGCTCTTCCAAAATTTCAGGTTTTGTTTCGATTACATTGAGCGGTGTGACCACCGGTCGTACTGTGTCAACATTGATTTGCAATAAATTATCAGGCAATTCCGGGAAATTTTCATACGCCATACCGGTTTGCCGAGCCAGATTCAGTCGAGCGCGTTCCAAAGCGTTCTGCGCTTGAACCAACAAAGCTTGTGCATTTTGTACATCGAGTTCACTTTTTTGCACGTCCACCGGTAGCGCCGCGCCCGATTCCTGCCGGGTTTTGGTGACTTCCAACAAATCTTGTGCCCGACCCACGCGATTCGTAGCCAATTCTACCTGCGTTTGTTGCAGCAAAACTTCGTAGTAAGCCGTCGCCGCATCCAATTTTACCTGGGCGGTATTTTTTCGCAAAGTCGCAGACTGCACGTTGGTTTGTGCTTGATTAATTGCAATATCAGTTTGATAAGCAGGGTCTAATACTTTATAAGTTCCTTCTATACTAAATAGCATGTTAAAATTCGTGCCAAATTTAACCCGCTGATCTTCGCCATTTTGCTGTCCAAAGGCATCGCCCGGAATAACGCTGGTTTGTAAAATCGGATTGTAACGCAAATCGCCCGTTGCATTCACCGTCGGCTGGCGACGGGTGCGGATCTTGGCAGCGTCGTTTTCTGCCAACGCAACATTCAAGGTCTGATTTTTTAAATTATAATTGTGCTGCACCGCCCGATTCATCGCTTCTTCAAGCGTCAAAGTCTGGGCGTGCATTTGTGCCAAGCACAGCAATAGAATAGGTGTTAAAAGTAAATTTTTCATAATTTGATATGCTACTGCGCCGATGTGCTAATATGCCGCCGAGTATTGGCAGATTGGCACATCAGCAAATTGGCAAATGATTATCCTCTAAAAACCGCCGAGGGTTCCAATGATACAATCCTTCTGATGGCAAAAAAGCTTCCCGAAAACGCAATGAATAGCGTGATGACAAAAAATCCAACTTCTACCCATAATGGAAATTCAAAAAGTGTACCTGCCTGAGCCACACCTTGTTTAAAGCCTAAGACCAGCATAAATCCTAAAACGAAACCTACACAAGCAATAAGGAAAGCCTGCATCAAAATAAGTCGCCGTACGTAGCTGTTGTTGGCACCGATGGCTTTGAGTGTGCCATAGTCGCGAATGCGGTCGATCACTGCCGAGTACAGCGTCAAGCCGATGATAACAAAACCAACAATAAGTGCAAAAATAATGAGCGAACCCAGTGAAAACGCGATGCCGCTGGTGGTCAACAATTCGATAATGGAAGATTTGGACAAATCTTCAGCCGTCCAGGCGCGGATGCCATAGATGTTGCTGGCGTTGATGTTTGCGATGACTTGCTCGCGCGACACTTCGGGCTTCCATTTTACGAGAAAAGCGCTGGCTTTATTGGTTGGGAAATTGCCGAGATAGCGCGCCCGTTCAATGGTAGTGAATGCATACGTACCGCCAAAAGAGCGCACGCCTTTGGTATTGGCAGCGATAAAGACTTTCTTACCGTTGATTTCAAAATAATCACCAATTTCTACATTGCCCAAGCCACTTTTATCAAAATAATCGGTGACAATGGCGCCGTCGGTGAGCAGTACTTGTTTTGAGGCATTTTGCAAGCGCCAGGGACCACCTGCAAACTCCGGGTATTGTGTGCCGATGAGCACTAACCCGCTTGATTTACCATTTTCAAACTTGGCAGAACCCGCCGACACTACAATTGGATACACCTTTTCCACACCGGGAAGGCTTGCGAGTTGCCAGCCCACGCGTACGTCGAGGTTAGATAAAGCATTGACATTCGTAGTTTTATTATCGGTCACCCAAATGTACTGCGCATTGTTTTCCGCCAATGCACCCATTGCATCGAAAAAGAAAAATAACAAACCCACCTGCTGCCCGATGAGGAACACCGAGATAATAACCCCCGACAGCGCCCCAATGGATTTAGCTTTATCGAATATTAAAAAACGAAGTGCGGTTCGGAACATTTCAATAATTTGTTATTTGTTATTTGATGTTTGAAGGTTCGGGGGTTTGGAAGTTTGATGTTCGGGAGTTTATCTGTCACGATTCCATCATTCCATTTTTAATTACTTGTAAGGATACTTTCATTCTTCCGCTGCTCCAATATTTCATTTTTATTTACTTGTTGTTGTAATTTTTGTAACCAACGTTCTATACCCTTACCGAGATTTTTATTAAAAGTCCGTTTCAATAAAATCGGAATTAAACCCCACATTTGTTCTTTATTTTGCACTAAAACGCCCGTCTCCATTGGTTTTAGCACCCAAGTACTGAGCGCGGTAACGCCGTAGGCTTTGCCGATAAATTGAAATTGGCGGCACATTTCCAGCGTTTGAATCCTTGCTTTTATAGTGGTTTTATTATACGTATAAGTAAAGCTAGACCCTGTTTGTAAAGAGTCGTGTAATTGCGCAGCTGTTATTTCATTGTGCCAGTACACCCAGTTGTTGATATCGGTCAAAACCTGCCAGACTTGTTCGGCAGAAGCCGTTATCAAAAGTTCTCGAAATTGCTGCACTGGCGGGGTACGTTGTGTTTTCATATTAAAGATTATAACTTTTTAATAAGAGGTTTTCGATTTTTGTAAAAAGTAACTTTAACTGTTCCGGCTGCGCGAATCCTTCATTGCGGTAAATAATGTTGCCATTTTCATTTAGCAAAAAAATATACGCCTTATTGATGTCATTCATTTTCAATGCTTTGCAATAAAATTCAAAATCGCCGTAGTAGGTCATCACTTTTGAATGCATCGATTTGGGCAAGCTACTACGCATCCCCCAGTCAATAAAATTTTGATACAAGCGATTCTTTACATCAATCATGGGGATTTCATAATAATGAGCAGTGGAATCATTTACAAACTGCTGCATAAACGGCTTCGCCCAGGTATCAATTTGATATTGCGCTTCTGTAACAAAAGCTATGGAAATAAGCGTTGGCTTGCCTTTGCAATCATTGGGTAATGACACCGGCTTACCCGCTAAATCCAGCGCTTCAATGACTGGAAATTGATTATTTGAAAGTGTGATTTCTGTTGATTTTTGATACATTTTAGAATAATTTTCAATATTATAAAAGCACACTTCCTATAAATTTCATTATTCATTATTCATTAAAATAACGCATTCTACTCTGCTGCCAATCAGCACTTTATCATTGGAATTTAACTGCACCCGCGCTTCGCGCACCCGGCGGTCTTCAAGGTTATCCGGGCTGTCAGAAAACAAGGATTTTTTACTCAGAAAAGGCGCAACGTAAACGACTTTACCGGTTGCCAGTTGCTCGGCGGAGCCCTGCGGGCGGATATAAGCGTTCTGACCGATTTTCACTTTATTGGCAAAAAGTTCATCTACTTCCGTAATGGCTTGATAAGGACCTTCCATGGCAAAATCGCCTAGTGCAGTTGTATTCGTGATGTAGTTACCCGGTTTGATGTTGGACGAAAGAAAGATACCCGTCAATGGTGCCCGAATGACGCGGCGTTTAGCAAGTGTTTGATAATAATTAATATCGGATTCAATTTCCTTGCTGCGGCTTTGCTGCTCAGCGATGGTTGCCTGCTGGGCAAGTACCTGTTTTTCAAGGTCTTCCACATTAAAACGACTTTCGTCCAATTGTTGCTGGGTAGCAGCGTTGCCCTTAGCGAGGCGTTGGTTGCGCTCGTAAGTAGTACGGGCATTCGCAAGCTTCACTTTCAAAGATTCGAGGGTCGCTTTAGCAGCAGCAATGGCGTCTTTTTGGGATTGAACTTTGCTGCTAGCTTGCTGAAGTTGGGCTTGTTCTACTTCACCGTCCAGGACAATGAGAATATCCCCCTTTTGCACCGGTTGGTTTTCCTGAAAACGCACCTCCTGCACGTACCCAGCACTTTCGGCGTTGATGGTAATAATTTTTTGCGGTGGCTCGATGCGCGCAATGCCCACAATTTCATTCACTACAATAGGCGTGTCGGGTTTAATTTCGGCTGCATTTTCCGTTGTAGCTGCCGCATCCGATTTACTGCCGCAACCCTGCCACAATGAAGCGATTATGAATATAAAAAATAGCTTTTACATTTTCTTTTGAAGTTTATAAGCACTTTGCTTAATTTTCCAACATTCCATCACTCCATCACCTCACTCACAATCCCATTATTCACCTGTACAATTCGATGCGCGTACTGCTTCAGGCGGGGATCGTGGGTGACGACACATACCGACTTTCCTTCATTTGCCAAATGGCGCAATTCCTCCATTACCACACCCAACGAATCTTTGTCGAGCGAAGCGGTAGGTTCATCACATAATAATAATTTTGGATTTGTAACCAGCGCTCTGGCAATGGCAATACGCTGCTGCTGACCACCCGACAATTGTTTCGGCAGGTTGCGACGGCGGTCGGTCATACCTACAAATTCCAATG
>JBKBWT010000260.1:0-8905 GCA_046314415.1 Saprospiraceae bacterium | reverse complement strand
GATTAGGTGTTTTAAAAAGTGTTATAATGTTTTAGTGTTATCGTCACCCTTCTCTTAGTCACTTGATCTCTCATTCACTAATCTTCCACTTAAATGACCGATTGTCAATAGCTCGTGAAATCGCTAAAATTCCATCCAAATGATCATATTCATGCTGCATCAGTTCCGACAAATCATCTTTTAATTCCCAAATCTGTTCGTTCCAATTCATATCATAAAATTTCATTTTACAATACCGATGCCGCTTCAGCCGCACCAGCAAATTCGGGAAACTCATGCAATCGTCCCACATTTCCATCATTTCCTCGCTCATCTCATATAATATCGGATTAATAATGGCAATGGGCTTATCAATATTCATTACAATCAGGCGCTTCATTACACCCACCTGCGGCGCAGCGATGGCGCGACCAGCGTTATATTTCGCCCGAAATTCGAGAATAATATTTGCCATGCCGTCAATAACCGGCTGTAAATCTGCTAGTTCTGAAGGCTCCACCGGTGAGCATTTTTCGTATAAGCGCGGGTCGCCGAGGAGCAAAACGTTGGAAAGGTGCATCATTTTATTGCTCTAATTTTTCTTTGAAAACCGCTGCATTTATCACGGCGAGTTTTGGAAATTCCACCGTTTTCATAACATCAAAGTCTCGGTCATTTGATACCAGATACGCAGCATTAGCTGCAACAGCACAATCCACAAATTTGTTATCATCTGGATCAGCTGTAATTAAATTAAAATTATAATAAATATTTATCAATTTTACATTTGGAAGTTCAAGAAGGGTTCTTATGACGGTTTTAGCGACATTTGGATGCCAGTGCTCTCCAATTTTTTCTTCATATTCATTTAAAATTTCATTGGATACTGCTAATTCGTACTTGTTGTCAATCAATGATTTATAAATCCAATGATGCTTTGACCGTTCAGAAATAGAAACCAGTAGCACATTGGTATCAATGACTACTATCATTTTAGGAAAGTTCGTTTAACCAACGATCCATATCTTCATCCGTTAAGCTTTTTTCATCCCAGACTTCATTGGCTAATTGAATGGACTTTGCAGCAAAAAAACGAGCTAAAAGCAGCTTTAATTCTTCTAGTTCTTCTTCCGAAAGATTAGTTGAGTACAACTTTAAAAGCTCGATTTGTACATTCGAAAGTGGCAGTTGTAACGGTGTCATGTCCTTAAATTTGCTGGTTTCAAAGATACCTTAAAAACATTAAAAAGTCAATTTTAAATAGATTGGTTCCCTTAAATGTTAAAAGTCTTCTAAATGCATTTACAATATTTTTATAAAGTAAATAAATAGGACACTGATTGCTATGATTATTATGATAGTGACTGATTTAAAATCATAAAAAATCTTAATCATCTTAATAATCAGTGTCCCCTCATCATGGTTTTGCCAATTTTACATGTTTATCAAACCAACCGACTAATTCCTGTAAATAATGCGCCTGATGTTTGGGCTGACTAAAGCCGTGCCCTTCATTCGGATAGCGCACGAATCGCGCGGGAACGCCCAGTTTTTTCAAGCCAATATAAAATTCTTCCGCTTGGGTAATGGGTACATCATAATCATTTTCACCATGTAATAAAAGCGTTGGCGTTTTTACATTTTTGATATGCGCCATCGGCGAAAAATTCCATAGTAAACTATAATTATCCCAGGGCATGCCATTAAATTCCGTTTCTATTAAATCCTGATATAATGAATTACCGTAAAATGAAATTAAATTACTCACTGAAGCCACGGTCGCGGCTGCTTTGTAGCGATTGGTCTGCGTCACCACCCAATTGGTCATAAAACCGCCGTAGGAGCCGCCCGTCACGCCCATGCGCGTCGAATCGAGGAAATTATATTTGGCTAAAGCCGCATCCATACCCGCCATCAAATCCCGATAATCACCGCCGCCCCAGGCTTGATAGGTTCCGTCAGAAAATTTTTGCCCATAACCCGTTGATCCACGCGGATTTATAAACACCACCGCATACCCATTTGCTACCAGCAATTCATTGGTTGTTGAAAACGAAAAACCGTACATGCCATGCGGACCACCGTGAATGCTATGAATAACGGGCAGTTTGGCCCCAGGCGAAATATTTGTTGGATACGCGATGAAGCCCTGCACCGGCGTGCCATCAAAAGATTCCACCCAGAAATCCTCCACTTTCGCCAGTTCCTTGCCCTGCGTCCAATTGAAAGTCTCAAAAGTCAGGCGTTTTTTACCGACGCCGTCCAGATTGGCGATGTAAATCTCGGTGGGTTGATTCGGCATGCTAAACGTGTAAACAATCTTGTCTTTTCCCACCTGAAAACTCCCGGCGCTGCCGCGTTCGTCAATGATTGCCTGCGGTTTTTGACCTGATTTTGCACGATAAATACTGGTTTTTCCTTTGTCGCGAATCGTAAAATACACCCATTCGCCATTGGCATCCCATTGCGGATTGGTGGCGCGCTGGTCGAGCACGGCGGACAAATCGGTGCGATTTTGACCATTATCATTTACTAAATAAATATGCGTGTCCTCCGGCGGGCTGTCTTTCGTATTAATCGGGCGCTTCGTAGCGGAAAATGCGATTTGACTGGACTTTGGCGAGGCTGCGGGTTCATGTTCGGTGCCGACGGTATTACTCAACTGTGTAATATTCCCGGTTTGAATATTTACTTTCCAAAGGTCATTATTATAATTATGATCGGGATTATCGGTTCTATTACTTAAAAATACCACGTTATTACCATCCGACGTCCAGCTCAATGAATGACTATCATAATTGCCGGGGGTAATCGTTTTTAAATTATTTCCATTATTTTCTACGATGTAAATTCGCGTCAGACAATTATCCGAAAAAGCCGTGCGACCCTTGTACATGGTGCGTTCCACGACGAGCGGATCGTTGGGGTCGGTACGTTTATTACAGGAGGTCGGATCGGCGGAAACAAACGCAATATAACGCCCGTCAGGACTCCATTCATAATTTTTGCGCGTGGAATGCCCTGTAAAATGATTACTGGAATGCACCTCCGCTACCAAAACCGGAATATCAATCGACGGTTTTCTGCCACCTTTAAAAGTTGCCCGATAAATACCGGATTTGCCGCCAAACGTGCCACGAAAGCTGATATATTTGCCATCCGGCGACCATTTCGGGTCGGAAACATCTTTGGTTAATTCCGTTTTATCATTGCTTTCTGTATTGATTATCATTAACTTAGAACGGGTAGTGTTATTTTCAAAATCCTGCGTTGACACGGTATATAATACAAACTTTTCATCTGGTGAGAGCATCGGGCTGCCCACATTCGGCAATTCGCGCAGATTTTCCAGCGTGACTTTATTTTGCGCAAAAGCAACAGAAAAAGCTAATAAACAGGCGATTATAGGTATAAATTTCATGTTAATTGATTGTGGTTAAATAGATGATCCCATGTCATTTAGACAATTCAAACAAGTATAATCTGATTTACAATGATAATAATTTTGAACGGGCTGTAAAAATTATTGTAGCACGTACCCCAGTTTCAGCCGAATACCAAAGTGAATAGGTATAAAGGTTTCATCAGGATTATAAGATAGGATATTAAAATTTTCTTGAGGCAATGCTGCATCCGGCGGCACATTTATATAACGAATATTTTCCAGGCGTAGCCCGCCACTGATGGCAAATTCCACTAAAAATCGTTGAGAAAAATAAGTTGCCGCGCCATAATCAACTGCTGCTGTATAAATATTTTGTGTTCTATTATACGTAATATTTTGAAAATAAGCACAGTCGAAGCGACAAAAATCATCCTGCATCTCAATATTAGAATGGGCATAACTCAAACTAAATTCTATAAACGTTTTTTCATTGCGGGTAAGCGCCGAGGGTACATAATGGCGGATGCCGCTGCGCACGCGAAAGCCGTTTTGCTGATTAATATTTAAATTAGTATAACTTTTAAGTAAATAACCGGCCTGATGCTGTAAATACCAGCGTTCTTGCAGACGATGTTCCAGCGCTACGTGTACAGCAGGTTGGATAGGATCTAAAAGGTGTGCAGCCGAAAATTTCCCCACTACTTTAGGCAGTTCAAATACCGTTTGTGCATGATGTAACGTCGGTAATAAAAATATAATAAAACCGATGAAAAAGTAAATAACTTGCTTGAAAGCTGATTTCTGACTTCCGACTTCTGACCGCTTCATTATGCGCCAATTGATATTTTAGAAACCTGCCGGATATTATTTACATTGGTATAATTATACTGGTAAATATTATCCGGTCCGACGACCAGTAATAATCCATTTAGTACAATTACATCATTTGCAATGATATTATTTAGCTGTGTAATTTCCTGAAGCTGCGCCGGATTGCTTACATCAAATACTCTAACCCCTTGATTACCATTGCAAACAAATAAAATATTTTCATCTAAACCCAAGCCACGTGGCTCGGACATATTATAAGATGTAATTAAAATGGGATTTTTGGGGTCAGAAATATCAATAATTTCCAACAAATCGGCGGCACCGGGCGTTGCAATATTACATCTCGTTGCCCGCAATGTTACATACGCATAATTTTCATTCGCCACCACCGGATCACAACTGGTAATATGCTGATAATCAGAGATAAACTGCGGAACGCCTTTATTATCAATTTGATAGATGAACATGCCGGAATTTGTACCCAAGAATAACCAGTTATTTAGCGGAAAAATCGTTTCTACGCTATTGCCCACTTTGATTTTATTTTTTAATGCCGGTTCAGCCGGATTGCTGATATCAAACACGCTTAAAGTCTGAAAATCAACGGTATATAAATAATTTCCAATGATCGTAAATCGTGCCAACGAGCCACCCATGCCGGTACTAATCGCCGCTGCTGCATTGTCCTGCGCGCACCGTACCGAAGCAAATGCGAGCAGAACAAGCAAAGATAATTTTATAATATTTTTCATAATTATGAAATTTTATTGCCAGATATTTACTAAATCTTTAAGATTTAGCAAATCTATTTACCAGTTTAAAATTTATCGCCAACATTCTGGATTGTTCAAAGTCATCTCCTCCCAACCAATAACGACGCCCTTTTTGCTGTCCACACATTCAAAATAACCCGAATATCCCGCCGGAAACATGCCCGATCCATCGAGCAGTGGAAACACATCAGGAACACGTTTTAATAATGTAATATTATCCAAATTTGAAATATCAAGCACCACTAAATCCTTGGCGTTATTCGCATACATCATATTGCCTTTTATTGCAATATCCGTATTGCCGTTAATTTCTAAAAATTTAACACGTTTTGGATCAGAGGGATTGCGGTTATCGATAATATGAATGCCTTTGCCCACCTCGCCAACGAAGATAAAGCCAGTTTTATAATAGATTTTTCCGAGTTGTTGAATAGGCTGTGGATCAACAGTTTGTATTGTTTTCCAGTCGGCACCGCTGTAAATGGGCGCGAGCCCCTGCACCGTTTCGGGGATATCACGGTCTTCGCTGACACATGCAGAGAGTATTATTATAAGAACTAAATAACTTGTAATTTTGGGCATCATATGATAGATTATTTCAAGAAAAGCTTATTAGCTAAACGCTAGAATGTTGCAAAAAGCGGCTTGTAATCTCATGTACGACCGGCAGATTTTAATTCTTCTCCGTCGCCTCGTCTCTCCATGGCTAAGCCCCTCAACTCTTGGTCACTTCTTTAGCCAAGCCTTCCGCTTTTTCAGCGCCGCATCGCTCGGTTTTTCTTGCAATAGCACTTCTAACGTTGGGTCTTCCAGCGCCGTGAATTTGGCAGTTTTGGTAATCCCATTTTGTAAATATTGAATATCAACGGTGCTGCCAATTTTAATTTTATTTACAATTTCTTTATATTGATCAGAATTTTTAATGGGTTGATTGTTGATAGTCAGTATTATATCATCGTTATTCAAACCAGCCTGATACAATGATGTATTTTTTAAAACCGGCATATTAATAATGGCGCCGTCGTCTTTATATTCCAATTTAATAGTTGTAAAATCCACTTTTCCGGGATTTTTAGGACGCAAGGTCACGCCAATATCCGCGAAAAGCGCCTGCATATTGGGGATTTCACTGGCATAGACGTAGCGCGCGAAAAAATCGTTGGCAAATTTGGCATCGCCGGTTACTTTTGCCACCGCATTTTGAATATCTATAATATTATATGGAATTTCTGGTTTGCCATAATGTTCCCACATATATTTCATTACATCGTCTAAACTCTTGCCGGTGAATCGATTACGAATATTTAAATCCAAGGATAAGCCGATAAAAGCACCATACGTATAATAACTGATAAAGGTATTTGCATAATTATTTTCATCAATAGACACTGCCGCATCCACGAAGGGCGCGTGCTGGCTCATTTGAATGGCATTTCTATATTGCCGCGCCGGGGAATTTATTACACTATTTAGCATTCCATTTAGTGTTTGAATATAATTCGTATCGGACATGATATTCGTACGACATAAAACCAGATCATCATAATAATTGGTAAAACCCTCGGCAAACCACAGCTCGCCGGACATATTTGGCACATCAAAATCAAAGGGTTCCAGCGAATTCGGGCGAATACGTTCCACATTCCAACAATGAAAAAACTCGTGCGAAATGGTGCCAATCATCGAGCTGGCATTTTCTTCCAAAGTGCCGCGACGGCTGCAAATCGTGGAGTTGCGGTGCTCCATGCCGTCGCCAAAAATGTAAGGATTATAGGCACATAAAAACGTATATTTACCAAAATCATAATCCGGCAAACCACCGTAAATAGTCTTTTGCTCTTCGACAATTTTTTTGACCCATTCGGTGTAATCATTGAGCGCTTCGTCGGTTCCTTCGTGTAACATCGCAATTTCAATCGTCTGATTCTTATCGTTGGAAGCGCTTTGCCAGGAGCGAAATTTTATATCGCCTATCATAGTCGGGCTATCATAAAAATAATAATAATCCGGTGACCAATATGTATTGCCTTGTAAATGTTTTAATTGTGTGGCAATTTTCCAGTCTTTATATTTTGTAAGATCAAATGTAATTTCAATCGGACGGTCACTCATGCCGACGCCGTAAATAAACGTTGCGGGCATATTCATAATCGCAAAACGATTGTTAAAACCGGCATAGGTGCCATCGGCGTGATTGGCATACAGGGTATATTGTAATTTTACCGCGCCATTGTGACCGGTAATTTGCCATTCCGAAACATCGGATTTGTTGATTGTCAAGGGTTTACCCAGCCCATCGAATGCTTTTTCACCGTACACATTTTTAGCAAAGGCGTGCGGTGCATAGCGTCCCGGCGAGCTGCCCGGCATCCTTACGGTAAAAACGCCCTGCGGCACAGAGGGAAATTCAATCGTCACCTCTATTTCATGATGATGTATATTGTCCAGATTGACAAGGTATTGAATGGCTTCCTGCGCGTAATGAATGAATGTAATAAAAATCAATAGAACAGTCAGAATGATATTTCGCATGATAATGGTGTTATTATGTTTTGGTATTATGGTGTTATGGTGTTTTGGGGTCGCCCAAAATACAAATTTGGTGCTAAGATTAACTTGAATAAGTGCTTGAAAAATGCTAACTTTGGTTAAAATTCTTGCCTATGACGGCTGGCAGTCGTAAAAAATTACCACCCATTCCCGATTACCTCATCTACGAGATGGATGATGGCAAGCCTATTTATTATCGTGGGTATAAAGATGTAATAAAAGGCATTAAAACCTCGGAAGAAATTATGGGCAGTAGTATTTTACAATCTATGGTGATAGAGTTAATTAAAAATGTTATTAACGCCCAATTAAGCAAAAACTATATCATTTTATCAAATGAATTGGGCTTATTATTTAGCAAAAAATCATGGCGATTAGCTGATATAGCAATTTTTGATAAAAAAGCTTTGTTAGTACAAGGTATTAAAGACGAATATTCTAAAGTTCCGCCCAAAATTGTGATTGAAGTTGATACCAAAGCGCATTTTGAGCAGCCTTCTGACGTGAGTTATTATTATCATCATAAAACCGATCAGTTATTGGATTTTGGGGTGGAACGGGTTATTTGGATTTATACGGGCAGTGAAAAATTTATGATTGCCGAAAAAGACCAACGCTGGGAAACCGCCAACTGGACGGAGGATATAGAAATAATGCCGGGTATTGTCGTCAATATTCCAAAATTGATCGAAGAATTTTATCAGCCGGAGGAAGACTAAGTATTTTTCGTCGTGATAACGCCGCTATTATAATCATTTCACACAGCTTTACTTAAACGTTTTTTATTCGTATTTTGTGATATTACTTATCATAATTTAATGTTGTATTTTATTATTTAACAAAATTTATATAATGAAAAAAATCACCCTACTCACGGCGCTCCTCGTTAGCGCTTTCACTTCCTTTGCTCAATTGACCACGCCGCCAAGTGGTGACAATCAAAAGAGCGTTACCACGCAGTATATTGGCGCACTTGCACACGTGACCATTACCTACAACAGCCCGGATGTTACTGCGCCGAATGGCGAAAGCCGCACCGGCAAAATCTGGGGGCAACTCGTACCTTATGGCTTGACCGATCAAGGCTTCGGCACCAGCAAAGCCGCACCCTGGCGCGCCGGCTCCAATGAAGGCACCACGATTGAATTTTCGCATGATGTAACCGTACAAGGTAAGGCGCTGCCAGCCGGCAAGTATGGTTTTTTTGTAATTGTGGAAAAAGAAGGTCCCTGGACCTTGATTTTCTCAAAGAATGCTTCGGCTTGGGGTAGCTATTTTTATAATGATAAGGAAGATGCGCTGCGCGTGCAGGCGACGCCCGAAAAAACTGAATACCATGAATGGCTAACGTACGAATTCATTGACCGCCAAGCAGAATCCACTACGG
>JBKBWT010000259.1:0-8925 GCA_046314415.1 Saprospiraceae bacterium | reverse complement strand
ATCATCTTTGCCTTGCGCCAGGCGTTCCAACGTATTTTTTACGGGTACATCCGCCGGGATGCCTTTGCCTTCATACACTTCGCCGTTGAATGCAATGACATCCTGGGTAGCAAGCGTATGGTACCAGCCATTGGACACACCCCGTGCAACCATCGTAGAAAGCGCACCGTTAGTCGCTTCCCCGATGAGGGTTACGTTGGGCATGGATTTTAAAATCAGCGTGGCACGCTCGCCCGCGCTGATGGTGTAGCGGTCAATCAACACCAGAATTTTACCCGTATAATTACCTTTCGCTTCCAGGTACCACTCGTACCATGTTGTAAAATCTTCCTTGCCGGGACCATTTTTAGTACGCGATTTAAAAACAAGGCGCTTTTCCGGGTTTAATTTTTCTACTGCCTGTTTGGCAAAAGTAAAATCACCGCCCTGATTGTGCCGCAGGTCAATGATGATGCCAGGTGCGTCAGGATTCAATTGAATGGCATCTTGGAGATGGCTCCACTCCGCATTTACAACATTCAGATTGATATAAGGAATGTTCCCGATCTTCCCGTAAAAGGTAAATTCATCTTTTTCAAATTGCCCCTTGAGGTAGTTGGTTTGAATCACGTCCTTGTTGAATAAATTATCCTCCGGCTTCTCCCGGAAAACATGATTAGCAAAATAGACCTTCTTATCAGGAACGGTGAGCGATATGTGGCCGTCATCCAGCTTGGTAATCATTTGAGTAACAACGCGGTACAAATCCTCTTCGGTGGAATTGGTATTTAGTTGCGGACGGAATTCGGCGTATAAGGCATCCCAATCCACATTGCGCTCTTCAAAGGGCGCGTAATATTCGTCAAAATTGGTCCAGATTTCTTCAAACACCGCTTGGACGTTGGTATCGGGTTCTTTTTCAAAGAAAGTAGCTTCGCAACTGCTCAACAGGAGCACGCTTATGAGAATGAAAATGAGATTTTTCATGTTTTTGAAAAGTTTGTCAGGTGAAAAAATTGGCTCGCAGATTTGCGCAGATTACTTCACAGATGTTCGCTGAATTTAGTCTTGTTATTTGCGAACATCTGCGGATATATTTGTGGACATCTGCGAGAAAAATTAAAAGATGATATTTTATAATTTGAATTGAAGCCCAGCATTAAAACCATTTTGCAATGCCAGTACGCGTTTTGGCTCGGTGATTTCGTACCAGCGCGCCTGCCAGCCAAGACGAAGCGCGGTGTTGGGCGTAAACTGATGTTGCAAATGCAAGCCGACGTCCACCTGTCGATACGTGCCGAAGGAGCGTAAGTCGCTGTCGCCAATCAGGTTGACAATGGTCGTGAGGTTGTTGTGCGAACTTTGGCGCTCGATGTAGTCGTCGTCGTTCAGCGCATAGGGCGAACGCGCTACAAAGCCAAGCACTGGCACTGCGAGCTGCCCGCTCAGGGAAGTTTTGCGGTTGAAATAATACTCTGCGCTAATGCTGGGTGCCAGCGCAAACGTAGTAGTGTAGCCGAAAACAGACGCGAAGCCCATTTCAAAAAACATGGCTTCAATCTGACCGTCGAGGCGCAAGCCAGCGCTGTAAACCAGCTTTTGGTCATTGCCAAATTTACGTGCGTAGCCATAGCCCAAGCGAATCAGTTGGAAGGAACTTGGGTAGAGTGTTCTTTCTTCTGGTCCGTCGAAGTCTTCGGTGAAGTCGTACGCCTCGTGGGCGCTCATGTTGTACATGCCGAAAGAGAGGTAAGCGTTTTGCTGGCTGTTTGCAGTGTTCACATTGTAACTTAACTGTAGATTCAAAGGTGCAGTGCCGTTGTAAACCAGCGGAGAAAAAAGCTGATCCTGGCGGCTGTAGTGCTGATAACCATAGGTGATGCCCAGCGTGCGGAGCTTAGCGTTTTGTGCCTGCGCGGTAAGGGCGATGAAGATGCCTAGCATCCCCATCCAAAGGGTGATTCGATTTTTCATGTTAAAGTCGGGTTGATTTTTTTTACAAAAGTAGGTGCTTGTCAAATGCTGCGCTTGCCTGCTTTCGGCGAAACCGGTGGACAAACGGCGCGAAAAATGGAATTTGACGGGCGAAGTATGGAAAATTTGGGGTAAAATATGGCTGCATTGCACAGATTTAGAGGTGGAAAGTGCAATGGAAGGGTGGAAAATGGAATGATGGAATAGGGGAATACTGGAAGGGCGGAAACGTGCTTAATTGGTAGCGGCGGCAATCCATTTTTTAAAAGCGGGGGCGCGTTTTTGGCTGATGATGAGGGGTTCTTCGGGAAGATTCAGTAAAAGTTTTAATTTACCGTTTTCGATATTTTGGAAAGACTTGCAGGTTTTGAAGTGCACAATCGCCTGGCGGTTGGCACGAAAGAAGAGTTCTTCAGGCAGGCGTGCTTCGAGTTCGTCGAGCGATTGATTGATGAGGTAATCCGCGTTATCCTCTGTAACAAGTGCCACCCGTTCCCCTTTTTTAATAGCTAAGCGAATATTTTCTAATAAAATCGGAATTTGGTGGGCGCCTTCGCTGACGATAATCGTTCGGGGATTCCAGTTTTCCGTGTCGTCGGTTTGGCGCTCGCCAATGGAAGTCGGCTGTACTTGCAGGCGATGACGCAGTCGCGCAATTTCCAGGCGGTTGGCACGATTCAGAATCACTTGATAATAAGCGAAATAAAAGGCATTGATTAAGAGAATGATGAGAATGCTAACGGGGTATTCGTAAGCAAAAAAACTTCCCTGGCGAATATCTTCCCGAATCACAAAAGCAAAGTGCAGCAGCGCAAGCACCAATCCCAATAGCGCCATGCCGCCTACACCAAATAGTAACTGATACAATAAACGTTGCGCAAAACGCAATTCCCAGGGAAACTTCCGATCCAGCCGAATGGTAATCGTGCGAATGGCATACCATACCACGAAAACACTGGCGCTGACGCCTAAGAGATCGACGTAGTAGCTGGGAAAAAAAAGTAGCTCCACCCAGGGACGATTATTCAGCCCAATGAGCAGTTGCGCAATGAGTACTGACCCAATGATAAGAAACGGCAAATCCCGGTACTTTACCTTTTTCAAAACGGAAGCTTTTGTGGCAAAGATAAGGAAAGTGTTGCTTGTGTTTTGGTGTTATTGTGTTTTGGTGTCAGCGTGTTTTGATTGCAGTGCCAGCAGTATATTTTGCCAGACAATGTCGGTGGCTTTTTCCCAGGTGAATTTTTCGCGTTGCATCTTGCCTTTTTCGACTAAATCCTGGCGCAAATCGGGGTTTTCGTACAATTGTTGCATGGCGTTGGCAATTTCCGGCACTTCGTAAGGATTGACCAGCAAAGCGGCTTCGCCCGCCACTTCGGGGAGGGAAGAAACATTGGAGGTAATCACCGGCACATTGCAGTGCATGGCTTCGAGCAGCGGCACGCCAAAACCCTCGAACAGCGATACGTACACCAGCGCCAGCGCAGCGCCCGTCAGTCGGGGCAATTCCTCATCCGAAACGTAGCCGAGCAAGGTGATGTCGTTTTTGAAAAGGGCGTTGTCATAAGCGTCTTTCACCTCGCCGGTTTGCCAGGCAAAGCGCCCGCCAATGAGGAGTTTGATGGGACTTTGAGTATTTTTCTTGAATTGATCGAAAGCTTGAATCAGCCGGTGTACATTCTTGCGCGGGTGGACGGAGCCAACGTAGAGGAAGTAGTCTTCTCCGGTGGCGTATTTTGCTTTAACCGCTTGTTTATCAATTGCTTTTAGTGGTTTGAATTCGGCTTTACAACCGTTGCAGGTAACGGCAATTTTATTCGTTGGAATTTCAAAATGTTGTAATATATCCTTTTTAGAATATTCGGAAACCGTGATGATACGTTCGGCACGTTGTAAAAAACGCGGCGTATATTGTTGATAATATTGGAGAATTTTTCGAGGAATTTGGTTGGGCATGTGCAGGTACGCCACATCGTGGGTCACAATAACCGTAGGTGTTTTGGCACGGAGCGAACAGTAGCCATCAAAAGAGAGAAACACGTCGGCGTGATATTTTTTCAATGCCCAGGGAATAGAAATTTCGAACCACCATTTCCAGAGAATAGGCATCCGGGCCGGTGGAAACAGCACAACGGGCGTCACGGTCTTGCCGAATACGTACTCTTTTTCATAATCCCGATCAAAAAAGAAAATGAATTCACACTCAGGATGGCGCTCTACCAGGCGTTTGGCAATTTCGTAAGTAAACCAACCAACGCCTTCCAATTGGTTTTTAAGGAGAAAACGGGTATTGAGGGCTATTCGCACAGGGAAAAGAATTGCGTTTAAAAACTAAACTCCCTGCCGCACCTGGCGACTGGGAGCCTAGCCTTTTTATAAAAGTAAAAGTTAAAAATGCTGCCGAACCTGCTCGGCTTCTGCCGGGCTCAACTGATACTGTTTGATGAATTTTTGTGGTGTTGGACGGAAATATAGAAAGATCAACATACCCAATACCAGATAAAGCATGTACGTCAGGTTGTTCTCTTTCATTGCCACCACAATTGCAAAAATGTTAGCAGCCTCCAGCATAATCAAACGAATGGTGCTGGACTGCCGATAATGTTCTGCTTTTTCCATCAAATCTTGTAAGATGGTGCCTTGCATTTTACGTTGTTTATCAAACAGATAAGCCACCAATGCCGCACTCAGCAGAAAAACGAGTGCCAGTACGCCGGTTTTGCTAATGGTTTCCGGCATCATGGTATCGGAGGTATTTCTCACCACAATGACCATAGGAGGCGCGGTATCACGAATGAGCGTGAGCGCCATTGCACAAAATACCAGCTGAGAAGCCAGCAGTGCGTTGAAAAGCGTGTGTAACCGCTTGAAAAAATTATTCATTCCAGAGTTTTTAAAAAGTACACATTAATAGATAGCTGCCGTTGCGGGCATTTTTTGCAATATGGGTCAATGATGTATGTTGGCTAATGGTTATTTAGTTAACGATTATTATATTAAAGAGTAACAATATTGTTCACTAATTTTAAACAATATCAGTTTGTTTTTGTCGGGCATAGCGCCACAAAATAAAGCCTAAAAGCACAAATGCAATCAAGCCTAACCAATCGCCCAATACGCCACTTTCTTCACCAAACCCAGTATTGATGCGACTCATCAGTGAAATGGGCGTTCCGTCGGCATTGGTACCCACATTTGTTCCGAGTAAAATTGCCACAATGATACCGGTGATTGCTCCACCTGCAATTAAACCCGAACTAAATAACGCGCCAGGACCCGCATCGGATTCCTCTTCGGCGGATTTATTTCTGCGACTTACCAACCATTTTACTAAGCCGCCTACAAAAATAGGCGTTGTTGTTGACAATGGCAAGTAAGCCCCCACCGCAAATGCCAAAGAACTTACGCCACACAATTCAATCACTGCTGCCAGCGCCATACCAGAAATGACCAATCCCCAAGGCAAATTCTGACTCAAAAGGCCTTTAATAACCGTCGCCATCAATGTTGCTTGCGGTGCAGGCAGTGGTGTCGGGTGTTCGGGCGTTGCTTCGCCAATGCCTAAGGTGCTTTCCAGCAGCAAAAGGGTAAAACCAATCGCAACGGTAGAAACCAATACGCCAATCATCAAACCAAATTGTTGTTTGATCGGCGTAGCGCCTACGAGAAAACCCGTTTTTAAATCTTGGGAAGTAGCACCAGCATTTGCAGCGGCAATACATACAATAGAACCAATTACTAAAGCAATCGGTTGATAGGCATCTCCGGTCCAGCCGATACCCAGGAATAACAACGAAGTAGCCATTAAAGTAGCAATCGTCATGCCGGAAACCGGGCTTGAAGAAGAACCGATCAACCCCACAATACGCGAAGCAACTGTCACAAAGAAAAAGCCAAAAACAATAATGAGCAAGGCGGCTAATATATTGCCGAATGTTGGCAAATTTGGTAGAATGGTCATCAGCACTACCAGCACTACACTGCCAATTAATACATATACCAATGGCAAATCCTTATCGGTACGGCTTTGAGTTGCCTGCTCGCCCGCGCGGCTACTGCGCAAATCAGCAAACGAATCACGAAAAGCATTCACAATAGTGGGCAGCGTTTTAATCAAAGTGATAATACCGCCAAAGGTCACTGCACCCGCACCGATATAACGAATGTAGCGGTTCCAGATATTAGCAGGCGTCATTTCTGAAATCAACTGCGTGGTTTCAGGCGGAAAAGGACTTGTAAGATTAGAACCAAAAATGGTAATCAATGGAATCAACGCCAGCCAGGACAGCACGCCACCGGCTACCATTACCCCGGCGATACGCGGACCAATGATATAGCCTACTCCCAATAATTCCGGGGTGATTTCGGCATTGATCGTACCATTGGGTAAAGCTGAATTGCGACCAAAAACAACACCGGGTACTTCTTTCCACAGTCCTAGAATGGACATCAACAGTTTGTATAAAAATGCAATACCCAAGCCATAATAGACCAACCGTGCCAGTCGTCCACCTTTTTCACCGGCTACCAGCACGTCCGCACAAGCCGTCCCTTCGGGATAAGGTAAATTGCCATGTTCTTTTACAATCAGGGAGCGCCGCAACGGCACCATAAACAATACACCCAGCACCCCACCGATTAGCGCCAGCACAAATATTTGAAAATATTGAAAATAATCGCGTCCACCCGCTAAAAACAACAGCGCCGGTACGGTAAAAACCACGCCCGCTGCCACTGATTCACCAGCTGAACCAATGGTTTGTACAATATTGCTTTCCAAAATGGTGGCTTTGCCAAAACGCTTGAAAATAGAAATCGCCAGTACTGCAATCGGAATCGAAGCGCTCACGGTCAAACCAACTTTCAAACCAAGATAAACGGTGGCAGCGCCAAATAAAATGCCAAAAAAAGCGCCAAGAATAATGGCTTTTGGTGTGAACTCCGGGATGAATTCACTCGCAGCAATATAGGGTTTAAAAGACTTGTGATTGGTGTTTTCCATTTTGTATGAGTTTGGTTAGAACATAAAAATTTTAAAACCTTGCCCGGATTATCTAAGTCCGTGCATCATTTTTGACAAACGCCCTTGTATCAGGAATAAAATTAATGAAGCCAGCCCAGCCATTACTACGAAAATCATAAAGAATTCGTAGAGATTCGTGATTTCAACTCCAAAAAGGTTGGGATAATTCGGTCGAATACTCAATTCATTCAGCTTATCCAGATCGGCTTGGGTGGGTGTCACTGCTCCATTTAGAATTCCCCGTAAGTCAACCCCATTATCAGCCGCAAGCCGTACTTCGCCCTCTCCTGGCGGATAAAGCGAGCTGAGTGTGCCTGCGAGTTTATTTGCCGCCGCATTTGCTAAAAACCAAACTGCCATGAGCAAGGATACTAATTTGAGCGGTGCCAACTTACTCACCAGTGATAAGCCGATAGGCGATAAGCATAATTCGCCCCAGGTATGCAATAAATACAAGCTTGCCAGCCAGAAAATGCTCACTTTCACGTTCGGATCAACCCCTTTTACGCCAAAAGCAATAATGAGGTAGCCAAGCGCGAGCAAAAATAAGCCGATTGCCATTTTTAAGGGAGAAGCCGGTTCGAGGTTTCGCTGCCCCAATTTCAACCAAATCCACGCAAAAATAGGCGCAAAAATGATGATGAAAGCAGCATTAAAAGATTGAAAAAAAGCAGTCGGCATTTCCCAACCAAAAACATTACGGTTCGTTTGCTCATCTGCAAAGAAAGTGAGCGAAGCACCCGCCTGTTCAAAGGCACTCCAGAAGAAAATCACAAAAAAAGAAACGATAAAAATGACAATAATCCGGTCTTTTTCAATCTTGGTCAGCGTCTTATCCGAAAAAATGAAATAAACAATGCCTAACGCAGACAGAATTAACAACGGAAAGACAACGCCCACTTGATTCACATCGATGAAGATAATGCCCAGTATCAAACCTGCAAAAACAAGCGTACCTAAAAGCGTAGGAATTGAAAGTGGATTTTTGAAAATAAAATTACTTTCGGCAGCCTCTGGCGGCACCGCGCCCACCGGCAATCCTTCAGATGTCACAACATATTTATCTTTTAACAATTGTAAGGTTACTACACTGATCAACATCCCAATGCCAGCTACTAAAAATGCCCATTTAAAATCGTCGGGATTGCCCGTGTTTCCTACAAGTCCGCAAGCAATTGGTCCCAAAAATGCGCCAAGATTAATACCCATATAAAAAATGGTATAAGCCGAGTCCTTGCGGCGGTCGCCCTCTGGATACAATTGACCCACCATGGAAGAAATATTGGGCTTGAAAAATCCATTGCCGAGAATCATGAAGGACAAACCGGCGTAAAACAAAACTGCGGCGATGTCTGGTGACGTTTTATACCAACTGGCACAAAAGAACAAGATAAATTCGCCCAGTGCCATGACCAAACCTCCGAAGATGATGGACTGGCGATTGCCCCAGTAGCGGTCGGCAAAAAAACCACCAATGAGCGGCGTGAGGTAAATTAAGCCGGTGTAGCTGCCGTATAGATCGGAAGAAAACTGCCGACTAAAGAGTAAAGCCTGGGTGGTGAACAATACCAGGATGGCACGCATCCCATAATAATTAAAACGTTCCCACATTTCGGTTGCGAAGAGTACGTAGAGCCCTTTCGGATGTCCTTTTTGCTGCGGTGCGGCGGTCATAGCTTTTCCTGTTGTTTTTTTGATGTCAAAATGAAAAAAGTTCAATAACCGTTAAAATTAATTTTTTCACCGGAAAAACAAACAATTCTGGCTGTTCTATTTTGTTGCGAAACTGTTAAGCCGGCATTAACCACTGATTTATAATCACGTGATTAAAATTAGACTTGCGTCAAATTGATTATCAGCATATTAAAAAATTCCAAAGACCGGCACAAATACCCAATATCATATCCATATCATATTGGCGCTTCATTCTGATTTGGTTGTAAATAATC
>JBKBWT010000258.1:0-8935 GCA_046314415.1 Saprospiraceae bacterium | reverse complement strand
CTTTATAATTTAGGCTCATGCTCCTTTTTTAACCCCAAATTTAATCAACTTTGATTTTCAACTATTTACATGGACGCAACTCTATTATTAATTCCTGAAAAATTCGGATTATAATGCGTTACAAACTCTTTGGTAGAAGCGGTTTACGCGTATCGGAATTAGCAATGGGTACGATGACGTTTGGTACGGAATGGGGCTGGGGTTCTGATTATGAGACAAGTAAACAGGTATTTGATACGTATATCAATGCCGGTGGTAATTTTTTGGATACCGCGAATCGCTACACCGAAGGTACCAGTGAAAAATGGCTGAGTGAGTTCATCGGCAGTGAGCGACATCATTTTGTGCTGGCTACAAAATATACGCTGTTTGATCACAAAACCGACCCAAATTTTTCCGGCAATCACCGTAAAAACCTGATGCGCTCGGTGGAGGAAAGCCTGAAGCGCCTGCGGACTGATTTTATTGACCTACTGTGGGTACATGCCTGGGATTATACCACTCGCGTGGACGAGGTAATGCGGGGCTTGGATGATTTGGTACGCATGGGAAAAGTTCATTATATTGGGGTATCGGATACGCCTGCGTGGATTGTAGCACAAGCGAATACGCTGGCGGATTTGCGCGGCTGGACAGCTTTTGCGGGCTTACAAATTGAGTACAGCCTGATTGAGCGAACACCGGAACGCGATTTATTGCCAATGGCAAAAGCATTTGATCTTGCGATCACCCCCTGGGCATCATTGGGTTCTGGGGTTCTCACCGGAAAATATTTGCATAAAGAAACCGGCAGATTGAAAGAAAATAGCATCAAACTGACGGATAAAAACCAGCAAATTGCGCAGGCAGTCGTCAAAGTGGCACAAGAACTAGGCGTTAGTCCGGCACAAGTCGCTATTAATTGGACGCGGCAACGACGCGACCAGGTTATTATTCCCATTATTGGAGCCTCAAAAGTAAGCCAGTTAGAAGATAATTTGGCTTGTATCAATTTTGAATTGCCTGCGGAATACATCGAGCAGCTCAATCAGGTGAGCGCCATTGATTTAGGATTCCCCCATGAATTTCTGAACCGTGCCCGGGTAAATATCTATGGAGATACTTATGAACTACTGGATAATCATCGAAAATAATGGTGCGCGGAGAATTTAGTGATTTATAAACCAAGTTTTCCAAAAATTTTCTTACCTTTATCGAATCACAATGCTTTCCTTGATCACCATGTCAACAAAAAAGGGGGCTAGTGAAGCCCCCCGAAAAAACACCTAAAACCCATATTCAAATCTTTTCCCCGTAGGGAATATCTCTTGTCATAAACCTAAAATCGCGTTTTTTGTTGCGTTAAATCGCTTTTTCTTTCAGTTCTTTTCCCCTTCTGTCCGCAACTTTCCGTTTGTCTTACATTTATTAAGACGGGATTTCCTTTAAAAAGTCACAAAATTAAAGAAAAAAATAAAAAAAATCTTGCCTTTTCTTACACAAATTATACGGACGTTGCGCACAAAGGTTCATTATTTTCGACGGAAAGTGTAAAAAACATACTTAGCAATATGTACACGTATGCTTTTTTGCAAAAAACCGCTACCAAAAACTTGATAGCGGTTTCTTTAATCGCTCGCCAAATAAAATTCGGCGTGACTTTTATTTTTTCTTACTCCACTCAGCGATGGATTTTTCATTCATACGAATGTACGCATCATCTTTCGCTTCTTTTGCCAGTGCCAGCGACTTTTCAGCAGCTTTTATTGCATCGGCATTTCTATTTAATGCCGCTAAAATGAGTGACTCCGTACGCACATTCCAGTAGCGTGGGTCTTTGGCATTTGCCTTTTGGATGTACTCCAATGCTTTGTTCAAATCCTTCTTAGTATCAAACAAATAATTAGCAGCTGCTGCATAATCGTTCGGACCCGGACCAGCCATCACGCGATCAATATCCGCCATCACGCGCTTGTCAACCTCTACTTGTACCGGCAGGCTTACTTTGGTTTTTTCCCACATCAGGTCAATGTTAGCCGTCGTATTAGTGAGGTCATTCACTGTAATGGTAAAGGTTTCCGTAGCATCTGCCACCATTTTGGGCTTAGCAGTAAAAGTAGCAACAGCAGTTTTGTCGCCATACCCACCGGCATTCGGCGTGTCATAGTTGAACAGCATAATCGTCCACTCATTCATATCCGGTTTGGTAAACAAGGCATAAGAACCTTTTTTTACATCTTGACCGCCAACTTTCACGTCGTCGCCAAAAGTAATTTTCGTAGCAGAGTTAGCGCCGGTTCTCCACATAGCGCCGAAAGGCACTACACCGTCTTTTGCAAAAATAGCACGACCTTTTGCACTTGGGCGCGAGTAGTTGATGGTGATTTCGGTAAGCCCCACCGTTTGCTTCAATTCACTAGCTGGGCTGGGTGCCGGTGTTCTGATTTGAGCATTTGCAGCTACTGCAACGATCAAAAAAACAGCAACCGCACAAATGTTTAAGAACAAGTTTTTCATCGTAACTTGGTTTTGTTTATAATTGGTATTGAATGGCTGCAAAGTTAGGCTTTTTAAAATGCCATATGAATAGATGAACGAGTTTTCACATTTTTTTAAGAAATCAACCCAAATATGAAATTTGAAATGAGAAATTTGAAAAGCTCCATTTCCTCTACTAATTTCACACTTCGTATTGCTTATTTCAAATCTCATGTTTCACATTTCATACTTCATCTTTCAACTATGACCATTGCAATCATTGCCCACGACGGCAAAAAGGCGGATATGGTGGGCTTTATCAAAGACCACATCGAATTATTCAAAAGTAAGAATATTCATCTGGTGGCAACCGGCACCACCGGCTCGCACCTCGAACGCGCCGGGCTGGAGGTAGAAAAAATGGCGAGTGGACCTATGGGCGGCGACGCCCAAATTGCCAGCCGACTGGTGGAGGGCAAAGTGGATATGGTCATTTTCTTTCGTGACCCGCTGGGCAAGCACCCCCATGAGGTGGACGTGAATATGTTGATGCGCTTATGCGATGTATATAATATTCCCTTGGCGACCAACCCCGCAGCAGCCATGCATTTTGTACAAACTTTATAACAAAATCAGTGTCTTATTATAATATTTTTTTGATAACACCGACCCAAAATAGGATATGGAAATAGAACAAACACCTCGACCCGAACGGATTACTATGCGCACGATCTGGCAGGGCATCCTTGATGGGCTCAGCCTGGAACGCGGTCTGATCGGAACTACGATTACTCTTACCAAACGCCCGGCACAAGCCATTCGCAATTATCTGCTGGAAGACCGGACTCATCTCATGCCGCCTTTTCGCTATTTATTATTTATGGTGGCAATCGGCACTTTTCTTACGGTGCAATATTTTAATAACAATGGCTCTTTGATCAGTAAATTTAAGGAAGGGGTGGAAAAGGGGTATAATGCCGAATCGGATGCGACTACCGATGTTGAAAAACAGCAATTTTTGCAAACGTATCTTGAAAACACGACTTATTTATTCAATAATTATTTCAATTTGTTCATCGTCCTGGGCGTGCCCGTTGCAGCAGTAGCTACCATGTGGTTCTTCCGCCGTCGTTTTAATTATGCCGAACATTTAGTTATTAACAGCTATGTCACCGGCTATTTAACGGTTATTTACATCGCGCTCTTCCCTATTTTATTCATTACCGATTTCGCGGTGCTTTCAGGAATATATTTTATCGCCACTTTCGCGTATAGTATTATTGTTTATAAAAATGTGTATCAGTCCGTTGGAGTACGCGGCTACGTGGCAGCAAGTGGTGCCATGTTGATCTATTTAATTTTATATTATATGTTAATGATTGTGCTATTTATCTCTTTAGCATTCATTGCATTAGCAAAACAATTCGGAAACTAAATAAACTAAAAAAATTCATGTAGTTTTCATTTAGTAATCAGCAAACAGGCATCCTTACAGTTTTTAAATAATATAATACAAACACATTATATTATACAATTATTATTCCTTACATTTTACGTTGTAAAGCACATTTTTCAAAAGCTTAAAGAAAAAAGACCGGAGATGCGTTGTATTCAGGCAAGCTTACTTGCAAATAATATTTTCTTGACCAAATAATCCAAATCACTCTATGAAATTCAAATCGATCCTCGTTTTCTGCGGTTCCAAAACCGGCAATCATCCCATCTATGAGTCCATAGCCTGTCAACTGGGTATAGCCCTGGCTGAACGGAACATTAACGTTATTTATGGTGGCGGCGACGTAGGCTTAATGGGCGTTCTAGCCGATGCGACGCTGAGAGCCGGCGGCACCGTCACCGGCATTATTCCTTACTTCCTGAGCGAAAGAGAAGGCGGGCGCACTGATCTTACTGAACTGATTGAAGTAGATAGCATGGCAGAGCGTAAGAAACTGATGGCGAAACGCTCCGATGCAATTATCACATTACCAGGCGGTTATGGCACTTTAGATGAATTATTTGAAATGCTGACGCTGGTGCAGTTGAGCCAAGCCAATCATCCTATCGGAATTTTAAATGTGAATGGTTATTTCAATCATTTAATTGCGCAAATAAAAGTGATGGAAAAAGAAGGATTGCTGAGTTCTACACATCGTAATTTGCTGTTAATTTCGGATAAGATTGATGATTTATTATTACAAATGGAACAAAATTTAGATTAAATTTGAAAGCCGAGTAACAGCGTCCATTAGTATTAAAACAGCCAAATTATAAACAACCAAATTATATTATGAAACCTAACCAATATATGAATCGAATTGTAACACTAGATGAATTTATTATTCACCGGCAAAAAGATTTTCCGTTTGCATCGGGTGAATTGACGGGTTTATTACGTGATATTGGCGTGGCTGCCAAAATTGTGAATCGTGAAGTAAATAAAGCAGGTTTGGTTAACATTCTGGGCTCGGTAGAATCGGAAAATGCCACCGGCGATCAGGTACAAAAGCTCGATCTGTACGCCAATGACAAACTCATCGAATGCCTCAAAAACAGCGGTGAATGCTGCGGCGTAGCCTCTGAAGAGTTTGAAGATTTTATCCCGATTCCCTCGGTCACTTCCAAAGCATCCAAATACGTGGTGGTGTTCGACCCCCTCGATGGCTCGTCCAATATTGATGTCAATGTTTCGGTCGGAACGATTTTTGGTATTTATCGGCGCAAGAGCGATGTAAAAGGTCCCTGCAAATTGGAAGATTTTTTGCAAAAAGGCTCGGAATTGGTGGCGGCGGGCTATGTCCTGTACGGCACTTCTACCTTATTGGTCTATTCTACCGGCAGCGGGGTGAATGGCTTTACACTCGATCCTAGCATTGGTGAATTCTGCCTCTCGCACCGGGATATTCAGATTCCGAATCGCGGTAATTATTACTCAGTGAATCAAGGTTATTATTTAAAATTTGATGTAGAAATGCGGCGTTATATTGATTATTGTTCTGATATGAACCTGCGCCTGCGTTACATTGGCTCCATGGTGAGCGATATTCACCGCATTTTATTACAAGGCGGCATCTTTTTATATCCGCAAACGCGCAAATATCCGCAGGGTAAATTAAGAATGGTTTATGAGTGTAATCCCCTGGCGTTCATTGTAGAACAAGCCGGTGGCAAAGCCATCACCTGTCAATTGCAACGGGTATTAGACCTCGAAGTCAAGCATTTGCACCAGCGCGCAACGGTAGCCATGGGCTCGCCCGATATGGTGGACGAAATGAAGGCTTTTGTAGAAAAATACAGTGCTTTGCCGACGTTTAATTAAATTACCATATAACCTTGAGATTTGGCGTTTGAGATTACCAATGATCGAACGTCAAATCTCGAATGCCTTAATTTTTCATCCAATCCAATCCACCACTGATCATCAGGTAAATCACGGCACCTAAAATGGGCGCGAGTACCGACATGCCCAGGTACCAATAGTACCAACGTGGCACTTTCGAGCGTTCAATGGCTTCCACTATTAAAGAAATTAATAAAATAAGCAGGCAAATGCTACCCAAAATAATACTCAGTAAACTTGCCAGATAGTCATTATACAACCATAATAACAAGTAAATAGCGAGTTCAATTAATAATACTTCGAGGGGACGGAGTAGTCTCATGCGTGTTCAGGTGTTGAATGCGTTCCAAAATACGGGAAAAATTGATTACCTAAGCGTATGTTTAAAATTATAAAAGCATTTTATTTTAACCACTGAGCACACGAAGAATACGAAGCATTTTAGCCAGTGGTATTTAAATAAAAACGCAAAAGCCCCTCCGCAAGCGGAAAGGCTTTATTAAAAAATGCAGATTAATTTCATTGATAGGGTTGAGGACAGAGCTATACTTCCTTCCCCAATCCTTAATTTTTCTACTGCATATCGCCCTGTTGAGTGGTGTCGGCTCCGCCAGCGCCCGATTTTTTCAAATCGAACTGGAAGGAATAGCCCCGCAGATTCGTGGTCAGCGTCAGGCTGGAGTCCGCAATTTCTTCGATGGTATAATCCGCGTCTATTTGCGTATTACGTTGAAGCAGTTGCTCCTTTTTCAGTTCGTACGTACCCTCTTCCGGCACGCCGGTTATATTGGTCATCAGTTTTCCATCCGCTGTAAATTCAAAATATAACTCCGCCAGGGACTCTGTAGGGCTACCATTGCGCAAAGCTTGCACCAACTCCCAACGTCCCACCAACAGTTGTGCGGTTTCCGCGGTGTTATTCGTATTACAAGCAAAAAGCGAAATGGTTCCCAGAATTAGCAATGAAATGCCAGAATTTTTCATACGTTTTCGATTGATTTTTGACGCTGCAAAAGTATCAATTTTGTTTAATCAGTGCAATGTCGAATCGGTATTCCACTTTGTAATGCGTCAAATCCTTATTTGTTTACCATTGTGGAAAAATTCTTTTGCACAGCGGCACTCGCCGATCAAAATAGGCAGGTATAACGTTGGCGGGAGCGTTTAAGTATGTAAAATTTTTAATAAGACTGCGCTTTGCTAAAAATTAAGATAGGGATAAAACCAGAAAGGTTGATGCAAACCACCAACCTTTCCGCCGGGCTTTAGGCTTTGGCAGCTTTCACCGTGAAAGGTACCGCCACGTTTTCCCACAGAAGGGTTACTTTTCCGCTTTTCTCGTCTATTTTAAACGTCATGCGTTCGTTTGCCGGCTTGGCTTTATCGGCTTTCACCGTTACGCGCAGCGCGTCCTGGTCTTTTTTATAATTGTAAGCGCCCCACTGGCTGGCTTCCTTGTTAAAGATGATGGTCCACTCCTTTTCGCCCGGAATGGTAAAGAGCGCGTACTTGCCGGCTGGCAGCTTCTGCCCTTCAATTTCCACATCTTTGCTCACTTCAAAAGTAGTGGCTTCGTTGGCACCGGTGCGCCAAACTTCGCCATAAGGCACCAGCGCGCCCCAGATTTTTCTGCCTTTTACTGCCGGGCTACCATATACAATACTAACGTTTACGTCGCCGACCGTCGCTTTAGCCTCTACCAAGGGGCTTGGGCGCTTTGATTTGTCATCCTGTGCATGCAGCGTAGTAAAAATACCGACCGTAAGGAGGGTTGCTAAGAGTAGAAGACGATTTCTCAGTTGCATAGATTATTATTTTGGTTGGAAAAAATTGGAACTTCTTTAAAAACCAATACAAAAGACCGAAGTTTTTTAAAATAGTGTTAAACTAATCCGCTAATTAACAAATCTTTAAATTCCCTTGACAATTCAATTACCTGATTCCCCGCTTGCCTAGCTTCACTCCCTGCGCTCATCTACCGCCGCCGCACGGCGCAGCCGGTCATTGATGGCGCGCCCCAGGTTTGCTTCGGGTAGCAACTCGGCAATGATCACGTCAAGCTTTAATCCATCGAGGTAACGCATACCGGCAAAGAGCTGGCGGGCGGCTTCGGCAAAGTTGCCACTGGGCGATAGGGTGATCGCGTGATACGCTGATGAAGTGGGGAAAGTTTTTTGAAAGCTGATAATGCCGATTCGCTTGCCTTCATGTTTTGCTAATAAAGTATTAATATCGCCCAAAACCAGCGGAACCCGCGGTGCGTAATGGCTCTGGAGCATACCGGGTGCCTGCGGATTGGAAGTCGAATGCGGCTGCACCCCTACCCTTCCCACGAGTGCTTCGATGGCTTCAATCGGAATGCCGCCCTTGCGATAAACTACCACGCGCTCCTGCTCAAATCCCACGATGGTGCTCTCCAAACCCACCGCACACGCGCCACCGTCGAGGATGTAAGGAATTTTTTCCCCTAGCTGTTGGGCAACGTGCTGGGCGGTGGTAGGACTGATGTAACCGAACGGATTGGCGCTGGGTGCCGCTAATGGAAAATCAAGCTGTTGTAATAACTGTAAAGTCAACGGGTGCTGCGGAATACGCAGCGCCACCAGCGGCGAACCTGCGGTAACAATATCGGGAATGAGCGCTTTCTTAGGGAGTAACAAAGTGAGCGGTCCGGGAAGAAAAGCAGCAGCAAGAATTCGTGCCTTTTCCGGGAAATCAGTTACAAAACTTTGCAAACGCTCCAGACTACTGGTATGCACAATCAAGGGGTCAAACGAGGGGCGGTTTTTCACCGCAAAAATCTGCGACACCGGTTTATCGTGCAGCGCATTGCCCGCTAAGCCATACACTGTTTCAGTAGGAATCGCCACCAGTTCGTCCTGTTGTAATAGCGCAATGGCATAGTCGAGGTCGGTTCCGATCACGTTTTTATTTGCAAAGGTACATACTGCCGCGAGGCTTGCAAGCTTATTTTTTGCACTGTTGCAATGATTCTGTGAGCCCATAGAACGATTCTGCGAGCCCATAGAATGATTCTGCGACCCCATAGAACGATTCTGTGACTCCATAGAATGATTCTGTGACCCCATAGAACGATTCTGCGACCCCATAGAATGATTCTGCGAGCCCATAGAATGATTC
>JBKBWT010000257.1:0-9059 GCA_046314415.1 Saprospiraceae bacterium | reverse complement strand
CTTTGTTCGACAAAACCCCTGTCAATCAACTGTTTGAACATTATTCACTACAAAATCAACAAAGTGTAAATGATAACCAATTGAATCTCTTTGACTTATAACCGGACATTAGTGAATCATATTATATCCTAAATAAACCCAAGTAAATGACCCGATTGTAAAGTGCCGGGGCGGAATGTTCCGGCAAATTTTCAGTAAAATATTTGAACATATCCTGGCGCAGCGGCTTCCAATTATGGAGGTCGCTGCTTTTTTATGACTTTTTATTTAATTTCTATCTTTTTTACCCCGCAAAAACATATTTTTATTTAAACCAGCGTTTTTTTTATCTTCACTTTTAAATAGGTAAACGGAGGAAAGCAATGCGGTATCCTGAAAAAATGACGCTTACCGCATGCTAACTGTAAATGATTGATTTTTAAGATGGTACAAACGAAACAAAACGCCCTGATTGTCGCTGCCGAAGTATATGTGGAAGAGTTTTACCGGACGCATTTTTCCGATAAATATATTTTTCACGATTTTGAGCATACCAAAGAAGTGGTAGAAGCCACCAAGCAAATAGCTGCCGGGTACGAACTTTCCGAGCGCGAAATTGAAATACTGATCCTCGCAGCGTGGTTTCACGATATTGGCTACATCGAAGGCGCCGAAGGGCATGAGGAGCGCAGTTGTACTTACGCGGCTACTTTTCTGACGGAAAATAAATATCCGGCGGATTATATTACGATTATTCTGGAATGCATTCGTGCCACCAAGATTGGAGCCGTACCGGAAAATTTATTAGAAAAAATATTATGTGATGCCGATCTGAGTCATCTCGGCAATAAAATGTACTGGGAACATTGTACGCGCCTGCGCCAGGAATTATTTCTCACGCAGAATATTGTTATGTCGGAGCACGATTGGGTCAATTTTGAGCTGGATTTTATTACCCACCATCAATATTATACCGAAGTAGGGCACGAATTATTTGACAAGCGCAAGCAAAAACACATCCGCCAACTCATCAAGCATAAAATGCGCCTGAACCCCGAAACGGTGGATTTAATTGAAGAATTGGAAAAAAAAGAGCGAAAGGAGGATAAAAAATTAAAGAAAATTCAGCAATCGCTCGATAACAGCGGCATCAAGCTCAAGGAAATTGACCTGGGGCGCGGCGTAGAAACGATGTATCGCAACATTTATCGCACGCATATCAATTTGAGTTCTATTGCCGATAATAAGGCAAATATTATGCTCAGTGTGAATGCAATTATTATATCTATTGTAATATCAGCACTCATACCTAAGCTGGAATTATATCCCAGCCTACGTATTCCGACCATTTTATTACTAGCGGTTTGCCTGGGCGCGTTGGTTTTTGCCATTTTGGCGACCCGTCCGAAAGTCACTAAAAATAAACTGTCGCGCACCGATATTGATGCCCGTAAGGCTAATCTCTTATTCTTTGGAAATTTTTATAATATGGAACTTGATGATTTCCATTACGGTATGATGGAAATGATCAAGGACAGCGATTTTTTATACAGTTCGATGACGCGCGATTTGTACTACCTCGGCATTGTGCTGGCGCAGAAGTATCAATATTTACGCATTTGCTACGGCATTTTTATGTACGGCTTGATCGTATCAGTGATTGTATTTGCCATTGCATTTTTAGCATAATTATTTTTTTTTCGCTACCCGATTCACACTGATAATGCGTTGCATCCGCGATTTAAAACGGTTTACCTCATCGGCACGCAATTGCTGGTGTTTGGTTTTGCGCCCTTGCACGCGCGCCCGCCATTTACGCCAGTTGCGCGGGTGCATTTCGTGCTGCATCAATTGAATCACTTCGGCTTCTTTCAAGCCAAACTGATGCTCGATGGCTTCAAATGGCGTGCGGTCTTCCCAAGCCATTTCTACAATCCGATCAATATCCGCTGCCGACAGATTATATTTTTCAATTATTTTCATAATTTTCGGGTAACAAGCATCCTTTAAGAATGTTTAAAAATTAAATCAAGTACAAAATGATACCAAAAAAAATAGAAGACTCTCTGAATCAACAAATTGCGCTGGAAGGCTATGCCTCTTTTTTATATCTTTCAATGGCATCTTGGTGCGATTTTGAAGGGTTGGAAGGCTGTGCCAATTTTATGCACCGCCAGTCGGCAGAAGAACGCGAGCATATGCTGCGCATTTTTAATTATATGAGTGAGGTGGACGCCCGCGCGCTCGTGCCCGCTATTGCCCAGCCGCCTTATCAATTTGATTCGATCAAACAGATTTTTGAACAGGTGTATGCGCACGAACAAAAAGTGACCGCTTCGATTAATGAATTGGTTACCTTGAGTTTAGAAGAGAAAGACCATGCCACGTCGCAGTTTTTGCAGTGGTATGTAAACGAGCAACGCGAGGAAGAATCGTTGATGCGCAGTATTCTGGATAAAATCAAACTCATTGGCGATGGTCCGCAAAGCCTTTATTACATTGATAAAGAAGTTGAAAAAATTAACAATCGACAAGCAAAGGCAGAAGGTGCTGAAAATGAGGCTGATGCAACTTAATAACTATATAATATTAAAATAAATCGCATTATAATATTCCGGTTTACATCGCATAAAAGAATCCCGGCTCGCAAAAGCCGGGATTAACCATAGTTTTGTGTTTAATTTATTCGAGTTATTAGAAAAAGTATCCATTTTGGCTCTTAATGAAGGGATTATAAATTATTTAGGATAATAAAGTAATTGAATTGGCTGCCTTCCGATTGAAAGGTGCGCTCACGGATAAGGGATAGATGAGAAAAAATCGTAGTGCGAATTCCTGCACAATTTAAATAAATTCCACTTATTAAAACGTAAAATCTCTTCAAAAAACACTCAACAAACTGAAGAGCGCCTCTCAACCCTAGTATTGACAGGCGCTCAGCCACACACATATTTAATTTTATAAATTAAAATGTATTTTAATGCATTATAGAAAAACATCATATTATTTATAAAGTACCCCGCAATTCCTGCTCACGCTCGATGGCTTCAAACAGGGCTTTAAAGTTACCTTTACCAAAAGAACGCGCGCCCTCACGTTGAATGATTTCGTAAAAAACCGTCGGACGATCGACCACCGGCTTGGTAAAAATTTGTAATAAATATCCTTCTTCATCACGATCCACCAATATATTCAGGCGTTTCAGCTCCTCCAAATCTTCTTTGATTTCGCCTACCCGCTCGATCAGATCGTCATAATAGGTTTCCGGAACGTATAAAAATTCTACGCCATTTTTACGCAGCTGATCTACAGTTTGTAAGATATCATCGGTTGCCACGGCAATATGCTGCACGCCCGCCCCGCGATAAAAATCCAGGTATTCTTCGATTTGCGATTTTTTCTTGCCTTCGGCGGGTTCATTGATCGGAAATTTGATATAGCCATTGCCATTGCTCACTACTTTACTCATCAGTGCCGTGTATTCGGTCGAAATATCTTTATCATCAAATGTAACCAGGAGTTTAAAACCCATTACATCCTGATAAAATTGCACCCAATGGTTCATTAAACCCAATTCCACATTGCCCACGCAATGATCGACATATTTCAAACCAATCGGCGTCACCGGCAATTCGGAAGTTTTGGGCACAAAGCCCGGTAAAAATGCGCCATTGTATTGATTTCGTTCCACAAATGTATGAATTGTTTCTCCATACGTTCGGATCGCTGCAAGTTTTACCTGTCCGTATGCATCCTGTTCTATTCTGGGTTTAAAGGCACTCTTTGCGCCGCGTTCAATCGCAGTATGATACGCCTGCTCCACGTCATCCACCCAGAGCGCCAGCACTTTCACACCGTCGCCATGCTCGTGTACGTGTTGTGCAATCTCGTGTTCCGGCGAGAGCGCAGCGGTCAGCACAAAGCGGATTTTGCCTTGTTCGAGCACATACGACACCTTGTCGCGCACGCCCGTTTCCGGTCCACGGTACGCAACTAATTGAAAACCAAAGGCTGTCTGATAATAATGCGCTGCCTGTTTGGCATTGCCCACATAAAATTCAATATGATCTGTCCCCTTGATCGGGAAAGTGTCTTGTTGTGATTCGGTTCTATTTTTGGTTAGTGTTTGCATTTTATTAATTTTGAATGTTTAATGTTGAATGTTTAATGGGTTACTGCTTTTGTTGAGAAGTTTTAACAATGGCAGTAAGAATGCGAATGAGTTCATTACAGTTATTTAATAGACTTGCGTCAAGTTGATTATCAATGATTTAGCAAATTTTCTGGTTTTTCGCCAATAAGAGGTTTTTAGAATACGTAATAAAAATTAGCTGAATCGAAATGATTTTAGTGTTAAAATAAATGGAAAACCTTATTTGATACCCTTATTAATATTTTTTTGATAGAATGATATTTTTATAATTTTCACAGAAAATAAATTAGATTGAAAATCAATTACTTAGAATGACGCAAGTCTAATAAATTTTCAAAATTATATTCAATTAACTCACTAGCTTTTAATAATTTTAACCAATATAACGTTTCTCTTGCTTCCTTTGAGGCAATTGCCATTTTTGTAATAAAATCCTTTTTTGTTTGAGCGGCTGTGCCTTCTGCTACATTTGCGCCAATACTCGTTCCTGCTCGTAAAAGCTGCCTGCCGATGGCAAATTCATGATTCGATTTTAATATTTTGTAAAGTTTGATAATGTCTAATGCAAATTGAAAGCTCTTTTCTTCAATTACATTTACTTTTTTTGTGGGCTCTTCCATTCAACATTAAAAATTAAGCATTTACAATTGTTTGAGGCAACCAACTCCGATAATACTCCCCATCCTCAATCGCCATCGCGTATTCCGTCAATTTCAAAGGCGCGAAAGTATCCACCATTACGGCTATTTCTTGCGTTTCCTTGGCACCAATGCTCTTTTCCACCATGCCGAGGTGTGGACCGTGCGGGATGCCGCCAGGGTGTAAGGTAATTTGCCCACGCTCCACATTTTTGCGACTCATAAAATTACCATCTACATAATATAATACTTCATCGCTATCTATATTACTATGATTATAAGGCGCTGGTATCGCTTGCGGATGATAATCAAATAATCTTGGCACAAACGAACAGATGACAAAATTCTTACCGGCAAAGGTCTGATGCACCGGCGGCGGCTGGTGAATGCGACCGGTAATGGGTTCAAAATTATGAATGGAAAATGCATACGGATAACAATAACCATCCCATCCTATTACATCAAACGGGTGATTTAAATAATAATAGGGGTAAATAAGGTCTTGTTTCTTGATATAAAATAAAAATTCGCCTTGCTCATCATAGGTTTCCAGTTCATCCGGCTTGCGAATGTCGCGCTCGCAGAAAGGCGCGTGCTCTGCCAATTGCCCGAATTCATTGCGGTAGCGCTCGGGCGTGGTAATTGGACCGGTGGATTCAATAATTAATAACCGATTGTCTTCCCCATCAAATTCCATTTGATAAATGGTACCGCGCGGAATCACTAAATAATCGCCGTAGTCAAACCGAATCGCGCCGTACATCGTGCGCAGCGTGCCCGTGCCCTCGTGAATAAAAATCACTTCATCGGCGTCGGCATTTTTAAAAAAGTAATTTTCGGTGCCTTGAGTCGGCGCCGCTAATGATATTTTACAATCATTATTGACTAAAACCGGCTTGCGACTTTTTAAATAATCCGCTTCCGGCTGAATACGAAACCCTTTTAAACTCCTGTGTTTCAATTGCTTATCAAATACAATTTTCGGCTCAACAGAGTAAGGATCGCCCACCTGCACAATCTGCGTTGGCGGATTAATATGATATAATAAGGAATATAAATCGCTAAATCCTTCGGTGGAAAATAGTTCCTCGCTATAGAGGCTGCCGTCGGGCTTACGAAATTGCGTATGCCGCTTCTGCGGCACCTGACCTAATGAATAGTAATGCATAATTTTTGGTGTTATGTGCGATGGTATTATGGTGCGATGGTGATATAGTGTACAGAGAGAAAACTATAACACTAAAACACGATAACACCATAACACACTATTTTAAATTTTCAAACACTTCATTCAACATTTGCATCAGCGTTTCCAACTTTTGCTCGTCGAAGCCCTGCCAGGTTTTCTCACGCGCTTGCTCAATGACCGGCAGTGCCTCCTCAATTTTTTTGCGCCCTTGTTCGGTCAATTCAATGCGAAACTTGCGTCGATCCTGTTTATCTACAATGCGCTCGGTCAGTTCTTTTTCACAAAGCAGATCAATAATGCGGGTCACTGTGGGTGCGTCTTTGAAAGTAGCCTGCGCTATTTCAAACTGACTCAGACCATTACGTTCATTCAATTCCTGTAATATTACCCATTGGTCAATTGTAATGCCACAACCCGACTGGTTGAGTTGCTCTTGAAAATACTGTTTCATGCGCTTGGAGGCACGCTCCAGCACAAAGCCAGGCAACTCCGCCGCACCATGGGTTGTTTTTAAAAGACTTGGTTCCAAAAAGGGTTCCATACGTTCGTTTGTACAAAAATAATTGTTATAGCAATCAATTGCAAAAATTTCAGCCTTTTTTATTGGCGAGACGCTTCCGAAAATTGTATTTTACCGTCTGATAAACAAAAACCAATGCGATTATTTGCTGCGCTGCTGCTTTCTCTGTTTTGCCTGGCTTTTTCCTGCCAACGCCGCACCCTGACCAACACCCGTTGGAAAGTACTCGAGCTTCGCCTTGCCAACAGTAGCAACACGCTGTATCCTACCAAAACATACATTGTAGAATTCCGCGATTCGACATCAATTGGTATTAAACTAGATATTAATACCTGCGGTGGCGGCTATAAATTGAGCAAAGATAACACGATCGAAATCAGCCCTTTAGCCTGTACAAAAGCGTGTTGTGATAGTGAGTTGGCACAGAATATCGCCATGACGCTTTCCGAAATGACGGTGGTAAAAGGCAGCAGTAAAAAACTGGTGCTGGAGAATCCTACCAAAAGAAGTACGATCAAGTTGGAATTAGTGGAAAAGTAAATTTTACAACAATATAATAAAAAATTCCAATTATTTGATTTCCAGATTTTTACCAAACTTATAACTTTATATTTACGTTACAATTTTATACCTAAGCACTTCCCTATTCTTATTAAGGCTGCTTGATGCTGAAAAAAATTTGCAAAAATTTTTATTCAGGGCAAACTTTTTGCCTATATCAATGTTTAAACTTCAATTTTAAAATTCATCAAAACAATCTGACCATGGAAACCGCAGTAACAACCAAATGGGTAATTGACCCGACGCATTCTGAAGTAAGTTTCAAGATTAAACACTTGGTAATCAGCACAGTAACTGGCTATTTCCGCGAATTTGACGGTAGCATCACCACCGAAGGCGAAGACTGGGAAGGCGCCGAAGCCGAATTCAGAGCCAAAATTGACAGTGTGGATACCAACCAGGCGCAGCGCGACGGGCACCTGAAGAGCGACGATTTCTTCAATGCCGAGCAATATCCGTATCTGAGCTTCAAGTCCACCAAAGTGGAAAAAATTGACGACGAGCACTACAAAATGATAGGCGATCTGACGATTCGCGACGTGACGAAGCCGGTCGAAATGGATGTACTCTACATCGGTACCGCAGACGACTTCTACGGCAACCACAAAGCTGGCTTTGAGATCAACGGCATTATCAATCGCCATGATTTCGGCTTGAAGTGGAACGCTATCACCGAAGCCGGCAAGGTAGTAGCCAGCAGCGACGTACGCCTGAACCTGAACATCCAGGTGGCAAAGCAGCAGGGATAAAAAATGCTGTAGATACCGTGTATCCTGCGGGATTATACTATTCGCTGTATCGAAATATTATAAAAAATCATCTGATGACTTAAAGTTATCAGATGATTTACCTCCGGGAATAGCTTTTTGTTATCGAGAAGTCATGATCGCTTCTGCCTCCAGTTTCAAATCAGCGGCAAACTGCTCAAAGGACGCATCGAATGGTGGAATATAGCTGGCATATAATGGAAACATCAATCCGCCGATTTTCTCCTGCATCGAAAAGGTAATCATTCCATTGCCCAAATCAGAAAGTGTGTAAACGCGATTGCCTTGCGCGTCGCCCCAAACGAGCCGTTTTTCAGGTTCAAAAGTTTTTACTTTCAAAGTAAAAGTACGCTTTGGATCGAGCGTGGATTTCAGTTTAATTTTCTCGCCCGGCGCGATATTGCCTTCAATTGAAACGACTGTTGAATTCCAGCGGGGGTAATCCGAGGCATTGGTCAATAGCGTCCAAATAATGGCTGCATCTGCTTGAATATCAATACTTACCGAAGTTACGCGGCTAAAAGTTGTTTTTACCGTGGTGGCTTTGCCGTTTTGTGTGGAAAGGGTCATAATTGTTGTTTTATTTTCTGACGAACGAGCGAAGAAAAAAGATAGGTTAGACCGCATTTTTTTCAAAAAAATCTTCCATCACTTTGCTATTATGCTGTAAATGATGAAGTTGCAATGCTGCCGCACCCGATTCAAAGGGATCCATTTCTTGTAAAATCTTCATTCTCAAATCAAACAAGTGCTCCTTATCAGCATTTTCAGCTTCTCGTGCCATTTCGATTTTGGCTAATTCCGCTTGTAATTTCTGTTTAGGATTGAAAATACCATTCAATTCCGAACACTGATGACAAGCCCCTTCTTTATGAATCAACGCGCATCTTCCATCAAAAATTTGAATCATTTTCGACCTCCCGGTATGCAAATAATATTTTACCATCGGCTCGGTGGAAGCGATAATTGCTGCAATTTCACTAATTTTAAATGCATATACTTCCTTGAGTAACAAGCAAATCTGTTGTTCTAAAGGTAATGATTTGGCAATACAAGTAAAACAAAAAGCAATATGTTCTTTAATTTCAAATGCGCCCTGGGGTGAAGTGTGCCGAATGTGCATTGCCTCCTGGAAGAACTGCGGATTGGCAAGCGCTGCGGCTTTGCTAAGGTCGGTCACGTTTTCTGTCCAGCGTTTCTGAGCACGCAGGTTGTCTTTTGCCAGATTGGAAGCACTTGTGAAAAGCCAGGT
>JBKBWT010000256.1:0-9080 GCA_046314415.1 Saprospiraceae bacterium | reverse complement strand
GCCATGCTAAAGATTATGAGAAAACAGTACAAAGTTCCGAAGCCTGGATTCTTTGGGCAAATTGCCAAATTATCCTCAACCGATTGGATTAATCATAAAACTTAATTTTTAAACATGCTCTTAGAAGATTATTCTAAAAAAATCTTTTTTCTCCAAATTTTTTGAAAACAGATGGCTTAGTAGCCAGGATTCTGCGTCAAATTTGGATTAGCAGAAATTTCGCGTGCCGGAATAGGAAATACTAACTTATCTGAATTGTAAGGTAGATCGCCAACACTTGCTTTGGTACGCTTGATGTCATGAATCTTAGCACCTTCGTGTGCCAGTTCTCTACGACGTTCCAGCAAAATTTCTTCCAATGTCACCGAAGTTGCCGCAGGCAAACCCGCACGAGTATGCACCACATTGTAATCCTCCACTGGGGTAGCACCTACCGATGTACCCAGGCGGAAATTGGCTTCGGCACGAGTTAAGTACATTTCTGCCAACCGCACAATACCTACATTACCAAATAAATTGGTCCATTTTCCTGAATAAATTACCCCGCCATTGTCTTCATAAAACAGCGCAAGGCGTTCGTCCTCCGGATCGTATAAATCCAGGTGCTCCTGATTGATTTCAATGTCGCCATCACGTCCACCAAACTGAGGCGTGGAGAAGAAGGTATTCATGTTATTCACACCATCCTGCGTAGTGAGCTGAATGGCAAAAATATCTTCGCTCGAATTCTGATCCCGGTTGAAAACGTCTTCGTAATCAGGCAATAGTGCAAATAAGCCTGACTCAATCACCCGATTGGCGGCATCACGGGCTTTGGCATAATCGCCCTGTTGCAGATACACCCGCGACAAGATTGCGGCAGCTGCCCATTTACTAGCACGCCATTCGTTCTCTTCCGGCAACAGTGCTTCTGCCTCCGTCAAGTCTTTAATAACCTGAGCATACACCTCTTGCACGGTATTGCGCGATACATTATTCTTCTCATCAATGCCACGTGTTGGTGTCAACACCAGCGGAACCCCTGGCTGAGTATTCGCTTGCCCAGCTTCGTAAGGCTTGGCATAAAAACGAATCAGCTCAAAGTAAGTCAATCCACGAATGAACTTGGCTTCGCCTTCTACCGTACCCCGATCATCTTCATTTACAAAGTTCAAGGCGCCGAGCACATTATTGGTGATATTGATTGCTTGATAAGCCGCAATCCAAACGGTTTGAGCATCAGAGTTTTCCGCAATCATGCGCTTGTTGAAAATTTCATCCGGTCCTTCAAAAGTACCTACCCACGATATTTCATCATCGCCACCCAACAGTTCTGAGTTACGTAAGGTATTGCCACCAAACAAGTTACCGGCATTATCTCCCAGGGCATCATAAGCACCAATTAACACCGCTTTCACGCGTTTATCGGTGTTTAGCGCTTCATTTTCATCCAAACCTTGCCCTGGTTGAAGATCAAGCTGATCTTGGCAGGCAACCAGCCCTAGCGCGAAAAAGGTTGTTAGGAAAATATATTTAAAATAAAGTTTCATTGTCAAAAATTTTTAAATGTAAATAATTAGAAACCAACACTTAAACCAAAAGTAATGGTGCGTGGCTGTGGTGCGGAGTAAAAATCTACACCAAACAGGGTATTGGTTACAAATGCATCAGAACTTACCTCTGGATCCCAGCCATCGTATTTAGTGAACGTGAGCAGGTTCTGACCGATGGCAAAAATGCGCAGTTTAGACAAACGCAATTTATCCAGTACCGATTTCGGGAATTGATACCCCAGCGTGAGTGTACGCAAGCGCAGGTAAGAACCGTCAGAAATATAGCGGCTGGAACGTCCCTGGTCGCCATTGCTATAACCAAGGCGTGCTTCTGGAACATTGGTAATATCGCCCGGCTGTTTCCAGCTGTTTAGCTGATCTGTGGTTTGATTGTCAAACCAGCACGCATTACAAGCCATAAAGACGTCACCTGATTTGTGAATTTCGTTACCGAATACACCTTGGAAAGTAATATCAAGCGTAAATCCTTTGTAACCAAAGTTATTGGTAAGACCGCCGATGAAGTCAGGGTTTGGATTGCCCAGTACAACGAATTCTGCTTCGCTGAAATCATTGGTGGTTTCGCGCTCTCTTCCTTCTTTGTTGACATACCAGAGTGCATCGCCATTGTCAGGGTCAACACCAGCATACTCTGCACCAAAGAAAACCCCGATTGGTTCTCCTACTTTTACCACGTTCATGTTGCGCGAGCTACCTGGATCAATAATGGTTTGTCCTTCCGCAAGTTCTTTTACTTCATTCCGATTGAATGCGATATTAAAGCTCGTATTCCAAGTGAAATCGCCCACCAGGTTATTACTGTTCAGTACGATCTCTATACCCCGGTTTTCAATAGCACCGATATTGCGCGTGATGGTATTATAACCACTGGTAGAAGGCACCGGTACATCCAACAACAAATCAGTTGTATTCTTAATATAATAATCAATTTCACCGTTCAGGCGGTTGTTAAACAAGCCAAAGTCAAGACCAATATCCGTTTGAGCTGTTTTTTCCCATTCCAGATCAGGGTTGGACAATTGGTTGGGTGACAAACCTGCCAAACCATTGTAAACACTGGCATTGAACAAGCCTAAATGGTTGAAATTCCCGATTTCTGCGTTACCTGTTACACCGTAGCTACCACGCAGTTTTAAGAAACTAATCAGGCCATTACCTTGCAGGAAAGATTCTTCACTTAATACCCAACCCGCAGATACTGCCGGGAAGAAACCATAGCGATTGTTGTCACCAAAACGTGACGAACCGTCCACCCGACCACTGAGCGTCAACAGGTATTTACGGTTAAAATCGTAATTAATACGGCTAAAGTAAGATAAGAAGCTAAACTCGTCGATGGTAGAAGTACCAAAAGAAATATCTGCGGCACTGGCGACGGTTTTGAGGTCATCTCCCGGGAATTGCTGACCGCTTACCTGGTTGGAATTTGTTTCAGAACGCTGTAATTCCATACCGGCAGTCAAATTCAAATTGTGCAAGTCATTAATGCTGGTGGTATAATTGGCAAAAGCCCGTGAGCTCCAGTTAACGACCTGGCTCGACAAAGCTTGCCCGAAACCATTGGTTGCTTGACCGGCATCGGTACGGCTGCCAAAGAACGTATTGTCGCGAAGGTTATACACATCCGCTGCTAAATCGCCATTCAGCGTCAGATTTTTCAAAAGTTTAATGCGTAAATAACCATTTGCCAGGGTACGGAAGGAAGTCACCTCGCGTTGAGCGTCTTCTACATCTATTAAACCATTATAATAGGTTGTTACCGGACGATCATATAATATACCGTTTGAATCACGTGGTGGCGTAATTGGTGCCAATGCGACCAACTGCATAGGCGTAGAAAAGGCATTATCATTCGAAACCTGATCGGTGAAAGTACGTGCCAAGCTCATATTTAAACCCATTGTAATACGATCGGTTACATCCTGGTCAATATTCAAGCGAGCGCTCATCCGTTCGAAGTTATTGTTAATCAGAATGCCCTCCTGCTTGCTATAAGCCGTACTTACAAAATAGCGGGTTTTATCGGTACCACCTCTGGCCGACACACTTGCCTGGCTGGATTGTCCGGTTTGAAATGCCAAATCTTGCCAATCGGTGTTAATAGAACGGGTTTCCCAGCTATTAGAACGCCCTGAGTACCGGAAAAAACGACTTTTAACGAAAGTTGTCCAAGAATTTCTATCATCATAAGGCACTCCTTCGAGGTCGTCCGAATTATTGGCAGCTTCTGTAAAATAAGTCACAAATTGGTCGGCGTTCAGAAATTCCCGCCGATTGGTCGGCTCACTGAAACCAGTTTGAAAGTCCACATCAAATGCGGTTTTCCCCGACTTACCGCGTTTGGTGGTAATGAGCACTACGCCATTGGCAGCGCGCGAACCATAGATAGCACTTGCCGAAGCGTCTTTTAATATTTCGATGGATTCTATGTCATTAAAGTTCAAATCCGCCAGTGGATTCAACGGTGCACCAGAGATATTCTGAGACGCTGTAGTAATAGGTACGCCATCTACTACAAACAGGGGTTGATTGCTGGCGCCTATCGAAGAAGAACCACGCACCCGCACCCGGATAGCACTACCTGGTTTACCATTGGTAGATTCAATGAATACCCCGGCAGATTTTCCTTGCAATGCTTGCTCTACACTCGGCACTGGCAAACCTTGAATTTCCTCTCCGCCTACTTTGGAAATATTCCCGGAAAGCGTTGATTTGATCTGTGTACCATAGCCGACTACTACCACTTCCGAGAGTTGAGATACCTCTGCGTTCAGCGTAATATCCAGCACATTGCTGGTGCCAATCGGCAATTCTACGGTGCGGTAACCCGTATAACTGAATATCAACGTAGTAACTTCTTGTGGCACACTGAGTGTATAGTTACCATCAATATCAGTGGTCGTTCCGACGCTGGTACCTTTAGCAAGAACCGTGGCACCTACCAGCGGATCACCCTCATCCGAGGTCACTTTTCCGCTGATGGAACGCTGTGCCAACATACTGCCTGTAGCCAGGAGTAAGAAGGCGAATAGGTAAAACAGTTTTTTCATAACCAAATACAGTTGTGTTTTAAAATAAAAAAGGTTTATTAGAGAAAGAATATTCTTTCAACTCGCCAAAGCGGGAATAAAATTTTGTAGTGGTAAGTCATGGGATAAGCTGGGGTCAAAGAGACGTAGCTGTGTTTACAATTGCTTTACTTAAATTTTATTTTCACATAACGTTTGCCGATTCAACTTAGCTGCTTTAGGTATAACTGAATTGTATTTTCTAGTCCAAAGTATAAAGCATCACAAATAAGGGCATGCCCAATAGAGACTTCCAGCAAGCCTGGCACATTTTCTTTATAAAATTTGAGATTTTGCAGGTTTAAATCGTGTCCGGCGTTTATGCCAATGCCAATTTCATTCGCTAATTGGGCACAGCGGGTATGTGGTGCCACGGCTTTTGTCGGATTGCTGACAAATTCTTCAGCGAAATGACCGGTATAAAATTCAATTCGGTCGGCTCCTACCATTTTTGCGCCCTCCACATGTTGCGCTGCTGCATCCACAAAAATAGAGACGCGAATACCTGCCTCTTGCAATTGCGCCACTACATCAGTCAAAAAGCTGCGATGGGCAATGGTATCCCAACCTTCATTGGAAGTGAGCTGCTGTGGAGAATCGGGCACCAGGGTGCACTGGTGTGGACGGTGGGCAAGCACAAGATTCATAAACTCCGGAGTCGGATTACCTTCAATATTAAACTCAGTTGTAACAATTTCTTTTAAGATCGGAATGTCGGCATAACGGATGTGTCGCTGGTCAGGACGAGGATGTACCGTAATACCTTGTGCCCCAAATGCTTCACAATCGATTGCTACTTGGCGCAAGTCAGGCAGGTTACCGCCGCGGGAGTTGCGAACTAAAGCCACCTTATTAATATTTACACTTAATCGGGTCATAATTTAGTTGTTGAATTGCTGATTGTTAATGCGCTGAACTTCTTTTTTTACGTGCATTCGTATGAACTCGGTAATATTTCGATATTTTCGCAAATAAAATAAGCCTTTGGCTGCTTTTCATCAGAAAAATCAAAAATTTACACCCAGTTGATGATGCCAAAGCTGAATTTAGGCTGTTGTAAAAAAAATATTACACCATTAATTATTTCAATGGAGGTACCAAACGAATTCATACCACCTACCCCCCCCACTCGTCAAGCGCCCGCTCCGGTTGTGGTTCTGTTGCTCTTGGCAGCACTGTCTTTACTGGGCGTTGTGTTGGGTAGCGCCCTGGCTTTTGGCTGGGGGCAAATGCAAGGCGTCAATTTGCAAACTGCCATTTATAGCTTAAATGAACAGAGTGAGCGCTCGTTGCGCGATGTGATCCGCATGGCAAATTTACTGAATCATATCGTTACCTTTACATTTCCGGCGTTACTGGTCGCACTTGTATTGTACAAACGCGACTGGATTGCATTTTTAAAATTGCAACATTTTCCCAAATTAAGCATATTGACCGTCGGCGTTATTTTCGTGATTGCCGCTTTTCCTTTTGTACAAATAACCTATTGGCTCAATCATCAGCTGCCTTTGCCGGAATGGATGCGCGAAATGGAAAAAACTACCAGCGATATGGTAAAAGCCTTGCTGGTAATGGATTCGCCCGCTGAGCTATTGTTTAACTTATTGATCATTGCCGTTATACCAGCCATAGGGGAAGAGTTAATCTTTCGGGGTATTCTGCAACAGCAACTGCAACGTGTGCTGCGCAATCCTGTCGCTGCCATTTGGCTCGCTGCCATTCTTTTTAGTGCTATCCATATGCAATTTGTCGGTTTCTTACCTCGTATGGTTTTGGGAGCGGCGCTAGGGTATATTTTTTACTGGACACGCAGCCTTTGGATGCCCATTATTGCACATTTTATGATGAATGCGCTACAGGTGGTAGGACAATACGTCACTGAAGGAAAACTAACGGAAAATGAACTAACGGAATTGAAAACCGCCCAATGGATTGCTGGATTTGTATCTTTGCTTATTACTTGTGCCTTAGGTTATTATTTGTGGAAAAAAAGTAAAGAAAAAACCCTTGAAGAAAAGTTGGATTAAAAAAAGGAGTAATCATTCTCCCCTTTTAAATAACGGCTAACAAATAACCCAACCCCTTAACCCTGATACTTTGATGAAGAGTCGTGTTATTACTGCTGTTTTTTTTGTCATTGCCATGCTGGGCAGTGTTTACCTTAGTCCCTATACTTTTGTCCTGCTCTTTGGCATCATCACAGCGGGCTGCCTGCGGGAGTTTTACCACTTGTCCATGCTCAGTGGCAAGTTGCGCCAGGTGTTAAGTATTGCACTAGGTACTACACCTTTTATTATGGTTGCATTATTTCAGCTTACCTCTCTTGATGCCAATGCAAATACCTTGATTATCATTTTATTATTGTTTTTGCCGGTTATTTTTATGTTTTTTTTATTTGAAATGTTTACCCTTTCTGCCAAGCCTTTCCATAATGTCGCGGCTGCTATATTAGGCATTGTTTATATAGGTGTACCCTTCACCTTGCTCGAATGGATTGCGCTTCATTATGGTTATCGACCAAATTTGGTTTGTGGCTTGCTCCTGCTCACCTGGACCAACGACACAGCCGCTTATATCATTGGTTCTCAAATCGGTAAACGACCGTTGTTTCCGCGTATTTCACCCAAGAAAACCTGGGAAGGCACCTTAGGTGGCATTGGCGTTACCTTATTGGTAGGCTTTGCAATCGGGTTTCTTTTTGACGAAATTCGCCCGGTTGACTGGATAATGCTGTCCATTATTATTGGTGTTTTTGGCTCACTTGGCGATTTAATAGAATCGATGCTCAAACGCGGTGTGCAAATCAAAGATTCAGGCAATCTGCTCCCCGGACATGGCGGCTTACTCGACCGTTTCGACGGATTTATTTTTATGCTTCCTTATGCTACGGTTTACTTGCTACTAATAAAATGATTTTTTTTCTGAACTTCTTACCATGAAATCGGTTCTATACCGAAATTAATCCCCAGAGCCGCTTCAGGCAATTTTCCAGGTATTTTAATCAGTCCTGCTTTTTTGTTGAAGGGTGTTAAATATTTTAACAAACACCTATGCTATTCTCTTGTTTTTTTGTCACGTAATCATCCATTTACCATAAAATTCCCACTCACAACCGTCACTCTTGTAATAAAGGAATCTTTAAAGATTAATCTATTTAAAGAAAATATTTTCTTATCTTTCTTAATAACAGCAGAAAATAAATTCAAAAAGTTAGACTGTTATTAAATTATTACAAATTTAAATATGCATTTAATTTGTTGAAGCTAAAACATCATACAAAATACCGCAATTACCATGTCACAATTTCCTATTTTTTCCTAAAAAAGAATACAGCTTGTTTTTTTTGTTTTGTAGCATGTAAGCGCCTCCCCCTTAGCCGCTTATAGTCTTTTGTGAGATATATACGAGGCGAACGCTGTTCATAGTTATTGGTTCATCCGGTCAAACCGGATTTGATATACCATAAAGTTAGTGTTGTTCATAGTGTTTGTTTCTTCCCTGTCCAGATAAATCTGAGGCAGGGTTTTTTATTTTTATATCTCCTTATTGGATTGTTACATGAAAATGACCAAAGTCATCTTCTGCTTCATTGCTTACGCCAGGCAAAAGTTCTAAATTAGCCGCATCAATCAAATAATATGCTAATAAAAAACAGTATATAAAATACTAAAAATAAGCTAAATATCAAAATAAAACATTATAAGCATCTACTATGTTACCAAATATCGAAAACCTTCGACAAGATTATCGCCTGGCGAGTCTCGACATCAGTGACGTTGCTGCGAACCCCATCGAACAATTCAAAAAATGGTTTGCTGAAGCGCTGGAGGCACAGCTCCCCGAACCCAATGCGATGACCCTCGCTACGGCTACGCCTGATGGCAAGCCTACGCTGCGGGTGGTACTTCTCAAAAGTTTTGATTACAACGGATTTGTATTTTACACCAATTATAATAGTCGAAAAGGCAAGGAGTTAGCTACTAATCCTCATGCAGCGTTATCTTTCTTGTGGTTAGAATTAGAGCGCCAGGTACGCATTGAAGGAACCATTGAAAAGGTAAGTGCCGAAGAATCTACCGTCTATTTTCAGAGTCGCCCTAAAGGGAGTCAGATTGGTGCCTGGGCATCGCCGCAAAGTACAGTTATTCCCAATCGAAACGTATTGGAAGACACCGTAGCAGCCTTGAATCAACGCTATGAAAATGAACCAGTGTTGCCGCGACCTGAGTATTGGGGTGGTTATGTGGTGAAGCCTACCTTGGTCGAGTTCTGGCAAGGGCGGTCCAATCGCCTGCACGATCGCCTGCAATATACGTGGCAATCCGACCAAACCTGGAAAATTGAGCGTTTAGCGCCGTAAGGCAGGTATTATAGTTTGATGGTGTTTTAGTGTTAAGGTATTTTGGTGCGATCTTATTTACAAATCAAATTACAGGACTATCCTCCCAATAACACTCTA
>JBKBWT010000255.1:0-9082 GCA_046314415.1 Saprospiraceae bacterium | reverse complement strand
CCGGTTACAATGATTAATCCCGCGAATAAAAAAGCGATAGACCAATTTAAACCCATGATATAATGTGCACCTAATCCTGCGCCAACGAATGTAATAACGGAGCCTAATGTTATTAATTTTAATATAGCAGGACCCACATCTTTAATTTCCCGACGGTGCAGTGTTAATCCGCCTTCAAACAGTATAATGCTAATTGCCAGTGAAACAAAATAAAATAAATATTCCCCTGGAAACAGCCCTTGTTCACGTTGACTATTATAAATGGGTTCCAGCAGTTTGGTGCCGTCGGCTGTCCACAACGTAGAAACCGGTCCCACCAATAAACCGATAAGAATCAAAGGTAAAATAGCCGGGACACGTATCAACCAGGCGAGCCATTGTGCAATAATTCCAAGGATAATAATACCGGCGAGTTCTACCATAATAGCACTAACAGATTTAATAAAATTAATTTTTCTTTTATAATGAAACCCAAAATCAACCAATTGTTGTTTTACCTCCGCGATTATTTGGCTTTAAATCTTTACTTTTGCAGCCGAAAAATGCCAATCAGCGCAATTGGCAAAATAGCAAATTCGCATCACTTTCCCCGATTATAGCGGGATTAGCACATGGGATTTATGAATTTTATAGAAGAATTGAATCGTCGTAAGACCTTTGGAATCATCAGTCACCCCGATGCCGGAAAGACGACGCTGACCGAGAAGTTATTGTTGTTTGGCGGTGCCATCCAAGTAGCGGGAGCCGTAAAATCGAATAAAATCAAGAAAAGCGCCACGTCCGACTTTATGGAAATCGAGCGCCAGCGGGGTATTTCGGTTGCCACGTCGGTCATGGCTTTTGAATACAGAGGCTTGAAAATCAATATTTTAGATACGCCTGGTCACCAGGATTTTGCGGAGGATACCTATCGCACCTTGACGGCGGTCGATAGCGTGATCGTGGTCATTGACGTAGCCAAAGGGGTCGAAACGCAAACGGAAAAATTGGTCAGCGTTTGCCGCATGCGCAATACACCTATTATCGTTTTTATTAATAAACTCGACCGAGAGGGCAAAGATGCGTTTGATTTATTAGATGAAGTAGAAGCGAAATTAGGTTTGAGAGTGCGTCCTTTGAGCTGGCCCGTCGGAATGGGACAACGCTTTCAGGGTGTGTATAGTATGTATGAGAAAAAACTCGTATTATTTCGTCCACACGGCAAGCAGGAGGAGGAAGATAAAATTGAAATTACCGATTTGAGCAATCCGATTCTCGAAAAATACGTCGGCGAACGCGCAGCGAATGAATTGCGCGAGGAAGTGAATATCATCGAAGAAGTGTATCCTGAATTCAATCGGCAGGATTATCTCGATGGCAAATTACAACCGGTCTTTTTTGGTAGTGCGGTGAATAATTTCGGGGTACGCGAATTGCTGGATTGCTTTGTGGATATAGCGCCGACGCCGCTTCCACGTATCACCGAGGAACGCGTGGTGAAACCGGATGAGGATAAATTTTCGGGTTTTGTCTTCAAAATTCACGCCAATATGGACCCCAACCACCGCGACCGCATTGCGTTTATGCGCATTTGTTCCGGGGTTTTCCAGCGTAATACCAATTATCTACACGTCCGTCAAGGTAAAAACTTGCGTTTTTCCAATCCGACTTCCTTCATGGCAGATAAAAAAACAGTCATTGACGAGGCTTTTCCGGGCGATGTAGTGGGTTTGTACGATTCCGGTAATTTTAAAATCGGCGATAGCGTCACCGAAGGCGAAGCCTTGCATTTCAAAGGTATTCCGAGTTTTTCACCGGAACAATTTCGTTATGTTAATAATGCTAACCCGTTGAAAGCCAAGCAGTTTTCAAAAGGTTTGGAACAGTTAATGGACGAAGGCGTGGCGCAATTGTTTACCCGCGAAACCAACGGTCGGAAAATCATCGGCACGGTGGGCGCATTACAATTTGATGTAATACAATATCGCCTGGAGCACGAATACGGCGCGGCTTGTACTTATGAGCCGGTCAATTTGTACAAAGCTTGCTGGGTAAGTTGTGACGATCCGCAGGCAATGAAGGAATTTCTGGAGCGCCGCAAACGCGACCTCGCCAAGGATAAGCACGGCAACTGGGTCTTTCTCGCTGAAAGCGCCTGGACACTGCAAATGGCGCAGGAAAACCACCCCAAAGTGCAGTTCCATTTTACCAGCGAGTTTTGACGTAACGCAGCGTTTACGCTGCCTTTCGTCGCATAACCTTCAGGTTGTGCAAAATATAAGTAATAAAGCAGATTTAAACCGCAGAGATACAAAAGTTACACATAGACTAAGTTAGTATTTGATTTTCTCAAACTTCTCTGTGAAACTCCGTCCACGCTGTGGTTAAGTAAATTATACTGAATTTTTGTAATGTTTTGATTATCTTCGACTATTTATTATTAAACTGCTCGACTTACTAGAAGATTTAAAATGATTCTATCGTAACAACCTAAAGGTTGTAATACGAAGTCAGCCTACGCCTAGGCGTCCCTTGGGGAAAGGCTGCACTACGAATAAAATACTCCATCATTATGCAACGCTTTTATATTCTTTTGTTTTTTAATATTATATTTATAAAAATTACGGCTCAAAATAATGCATTTCAAATTGGTTTTGAGCGAGATAGCAACTCTACGGCTACTTATTTTGAAACCATCGAATTCTACGAAAAACTCGCCAAAGCTTATCCGAAGCAATTAAAACTAACGACGCAAGGCATGACCGACGCCGGTTTTCCGCTGCACGTCGCGGTTTTATCCAAAGACGGCGATTTTGATCCTGCCTCCATTCGTAAGAAAAACAAACGTATTTTATTCGTCAACAACGCCATTCACCCCGGCGAGCCGACGGGCGTGGACGCTACCATGATGTTATATCGGGATTATTTACAAAATAAAAATCCGGCATCCGAACTAAATAACGTGGTAATAATTGTCATTCCATTTTATAATATCGGCGGTGGATTGAATCGTGGCGGCTACAGTCGCGCCAATCAAAATGGACCTAAAGCCTATGGTTTTCGCGGCAATGCGAAGAATTTAGACCTCAATCGCGATTTTATAAAAGCGGATTCTAAAAATGCGCAAACATTTAATCAGACATATAATAACTGGCAGCCCGATGTTTTTATTGATAATCATATTTCCAATGGCGCGGATTATCCTTACACCATGACTTTAATTGCCGGGCAAAAAGATAAACTTGACCCGAATCTCGGCGCTTTCATGCAAGACAAATTATTACCAGCATTATACGATGGCATGAAGAAAAGCGGCTGGGAAATGACGCCTTACGTGAATGCTTTTGGCGATCCAACCCGTGGGATTGCTGGGTTTCTGGACTTGCCGCGCTTCGGTTCTGGTTATGCAGCATTACATAATGCGTTGCCGTTTATTGCTGAAGCACACATGCTCAAACCTTATAAAGATCAGGTGCAAAGTACTTATACTTTAATGCGGTTATTAATACAATTTATGAATAACAATGCGCAAGCGATTAAAGAAGTACGTAATAAAGCGATTGAAAATAGTAAAACTAAAAAAGAATTTGCCTTAAACTGGCAGTTGGATCGCACTAAAAAAGATTCATTATTATTTAAAGGTTATGAAGCCAAGCAAAAGCCCAGTGAAATCTCCGGTTTGGACCGATTATATTATGATCGCAATGCATCTTATGAAAAATACGTGCCATATTATAACACCTATAATGCGACGCTTTCTGTTGAAAAACCAATTGCGTATATCATTCCGCAAGCTTATACCGATGTAATAGATCGATTAAAATGGAATAACGTGCAAATGCAACGTTTACAGCAAGATGTGAATACAGAAGTAGAATTATATTATATCAAGGATTACAAAACCGGTACGCGCCCGTATGAAGGGCATTATTTACACAACAGTGTAATGGTGGATAAAAAAGTAATGAACTGGACATATCATAAAGGCGATTATGTGATTTATGTCAATCAGCCGGTGAATCGTTATATTGTAGAAACACTTGAACCTCAAGGGGTTGATTCTTACTTTGCCTGGAATTTCTTCGATGCGATTTTACAACAAAAAGAACATTTTTCGGACTACGTTTTTGAAGATTTAGCAGCGGAATATTTGAAACAACATCCTGATTTACAACAACAACTAAATGAAAAACGCGCCGCCGATCCTGAATTTGCTAAATCGGGCGAAGCACAACTGGAATTTATTTACCAAAACTCGCCCTATTATGAAAAAACGCATAATTTATATCCGGTGGGGCGGCTGGTGAAAGATGTAAAATTACCTGTAAAATAAAAATTAGCTCACCATAAGGATATTATAGAAAATCTGGCTTGTCTTATAATAAAACCCTTTTATGCATAAATACTTTGCTTTTGCCGTTTTCTTCCTTTATTGCATACAACTACTTGTTGCTCAGGAAATTGGACCAAAATCAGGTTCGCTTGTCATCGTCGGTGGTGGTCGGCTGGAGCCGAGGGTGGTACAACGTTTTATGGATTTATCGGGCGGTCCGCAGGTGAAAATTATAATTCGATGGTACACTGATCTTTATGATAATTAAGATAATTTTATGATCTTAATAAAATCATAATTTCATCATAATAATCAGTGTCCCATCATTCCACTACAAAGCGATACCCCACGCCTTTTATCGTCAAAATTTCCAGCTTTTGATCTTCTTTTAAATAATCACGTAATTTAGTGATGTAAACATCCAGGTTGCGGGAATTAAAAAAAGAATCGTCGCCCCAGATTTCATTGAGTATATCACGGCGATTAACGACAATATTTTGATTTTCACAAAGAATACGTAATAATTCCGCCTCGCGGTGCGATAGTTTACGCACGGTTTCATTACATTTTAACTCATACTTCAAGGGAGCAAATTCATATTTACCAAGAGAGATCGGGTCACCGGAAGCCAGCTTATTTACATGATTATAATTTGTTATATTATTAGTTAGTTGCAATAAATTTTGAATGCGTATAATCAACTCTTCCATGCTAAAAGGCTTGCGGATGTAATCATTGCCACCAACCTGAAAACCTTTTATTACATCTTCGGTTTGCGTTTTCGCGGTTAAAAATATAATGGGAATACCGGGATTTACTTTTCTGATTTCCGTTGCAATGGTATAACCGTCTTTTTGTGGCAACATGATATCCAGCACGCAAATATCCGGCTGGAATTGTTCAAACAAAGGCAGGGCGCGCTGCCCGTCGCTCACCATTTTTACTTCAAACTGGCGGCTTTCCAGGCTTTCTTTGACAATGCGACCCAGAAATGGCTCATCCTCGACGTAAAAAACTTTGATACTCATAAACCGGAAAATGTAAAATTTTAGATGTAAAATGTAATAAAAATGGTGCCGCTTTAATTTTTTCTCGGCAATATTACTTTGAACGTGCTTCCCTTACCCGGTGCGCTTTCCACTTCGATTTTGCCGCCGTGTTTCTGTACCACGCTTGCCACATAATTCAAGCCTAAGCCATAACCTTTTACATTATGTACATCGCCCGTGGGCACACGAAAGAATTTTTCAAACACGCGATTTTTATATTCCGGCGCGATACCGATGCCATTGTCCTGCACCATTACATGCAGGTGTCCGTTTTGCTGGGCTAATGTAATATCAATTTTTGGGTCTTCGGGGCTGTATTTCAAGGCGTTATCCACTAAATTATAAATAACACTGGTGAGGTGCAGCCGATCGCCTTGTATCATAAAATCTTCCCCATTTGCGTCCACATTTACTTCAGCATGATATTTTTCAAATTGCAGGCGCATGGAAGCGGTGATTTGCGTGACGAGTTCTTTTACATTGACATACTCCAATTGCAGTTCCGGCTCTTTTTGTTCAAAAATGCTCATTTTCAATACCTTATCCACTAAGATTGTCAAGCGATTTAATTCATTTTTAGAAATATTCAGGTATTCTTGCGTCAATTGTGGATTTTGTAAGGCATTAAAATTACTCAAGGCTTCAATGGCAACGCTGACGGTCGCAATCGGCGTTTTTAGCTCATGGGTTACATTGCTGATAAAATCATTTTTTAGTGCCGTTAATCTTTCTTGCTGGCGTAAGTTTCTGTAAATCAACAAGAAAGCCAACGCCGTGATGCCGGTTAAGAATAAAGAAAATAATAACTGCGGCACGATCTTTTGAAATAAATAACCATTATAATGCATTAATGTGCCTGCAAAAAAATCCCGCGGCGGCATTCCGGTTGGCATAGGTCCTACAACTAATTGATTTACAGGTGCTTCCCAGTCGGAGATTTGAATTTTACGAACCGAAAATTGCGTTGGCATCTGCGCGTCCTTTAATTTTCTACTAAATGCCAATCGAACAGAATCCGTCGAAAGCGAATCATTATTAAAACGTATAACAATTTCTTTACCGTCGGTGCTTTGCACATTGAGGATCACGCGCTGCATGATTTTATTGACTTGCATGGAGCGAATGCTATCCGGCGAAATCGGGAAAGCCGAGGCAATGCGGAACATTCGGTCAGAACGTTTGCGGGGCAAGGCGTTCGTATTATCTTTCCTGGTCACGGTAAACGTCGAGGTGGACTTCAAAGAATCAATATTAATAACGGGGATTTGGGGTGCTGTAGCCGGAGCGGGCACACGGATATGGGTTTCTTTATCTGAGAAATAAACAAATGTATCGGCTTTAAATCTCGCGCCATTCTGCATCACTGGAAAGAGATCGGCAGCACCTTTCTCACTTGCAATAATAGAATGATTGATATTCCGTTGAAAAAGAGTGTCTTGTAATTCTGCCAGTGTGGTACGAAATAAATTATCCGCTTCTTTTTGCAACCACGTACGTTGCTCTTCATATACTTTGCGCAGCCAAAAAAACTGAAACACCAGCAATAAGGTAATGCTGCTGCACATCAATATAATGGAAATCGTATGTTTATTAAGTCGCTTCATGAATCTTGCTTATCCGTTAACTGTTATTTGACAGTCCTGCCCCAATAACTAATGACGACTAACAAATTTACACCATTCTACATCAAGATGTTCGGTTCTTTAACCTTAATTAACCTTAAATCAACGATGATTAACGCCTTTTTTAGCCGGGAGCGCCTAGCTTTGCAATAAAAAAACGAAATATCATGAAAGAGATACTTTTATTATTTGTTTTGGCAATCGCTTACACAGGTGCCGGTAAATTGGAAGAAGGTATGATACAATACGAGCAAAAAGTAAATTTGCACCGCCGCCTGCCCAATCCGGAGATGAAAAACATGATACCGGAATTTCAAACCAGCAAAACGCAATTGCTTTTTAATGCGAAAGAAGCTTATTATAAGGCGATGGAAGATGAGGAAGAAGATACCGAATTTTCGAATGGTGGCATGACCATGCGTTTCCGTCGTCCTCAAAGTGAGATTTACCGCCAGTTTGCCGAGGCACGCAAGGTAGAATTGCGGGAGTTTTTGGGTAAAAAATACCTCATCGAAGGTAAAATTGCTCAAATGCCCTGGAAAGTGACGGGCGAAATGGAGCAAGTGGCAGGTTATAATTGCATGAAAGCTACGCTGAAAGACTCCATTATGCAGCAACCGCGTACCGTGGTGGCTTGGTTTGCGCCGGATATTCCAGTGTCAGCGGGTCCCGAAAACTTTGGTTCGCTGCCAGGTATGATATTAAAAATAGATATTAACGAAGGAGAAATGACTTATACCGCGGTAAAAATTGATGCGAAAGCCATGAAAGACAGCGATATTGAAGCGCCGACCAAAGGCAAGCCAATCAGCGAAGAGGATTATCGTAAAATGGTGGAAGAAGAAATGAAGAAAATGGGGGCGCAAGGTGGTAGAATGATGATACGTAATTAAAATTTTAGTAAATAAATGCACAGAAACATTATATAATTATTCACCCGACTTTTAAAAAATCAAGTTAGTAATGAAATCGGTGCGTAGGAAGCTGCGTACCGATTTTTTATTTAATGTGCGATTATAATATGGTTTTGTTTTAAATATTATGTTTTATTGGCATTATTTTTTTATTTAAAAATTTGATTTTTATAATTTTAAAAATAAAGCATATTTTATATATTAAGTAATCGGGTAAATGTAAATAATGGTATTTTTTACAATTGAAGACACATACCCAAATAACAATTAACAGTACTCCCTGACTTATTTACTCCATCCAATCTTCCGGGCGTACGAGGGTACGATACTGCCCTTCAATGCACAAGGCAAATGCCAGCGGATCGCTCGTAAAAGGGCGCGGGTCGCCAATGTATTTTGCGGTAGCGCCTGGAATTTCTTGTCGCATATCAGTTAAAATTACTTTCCGGCGGGAAGAAAAAACATTAAAAACGCCAATAATTTGTTCTTTTGGATTATTGACATTTTGAATATTGGGGCTAAAACGGGTTTGTGCCGGTAGATCGAATAAAGATCCGACGTTTTGAGTTTGTGTTTCGAGCGATTTCAAATATTCAAAAACCGATGGCGAAATGGCTCTTTGCTCTACCTGCAAATAATATTTGTTGGGCGGCGTAGCAAAAGGCACCCGCACCAGCCGATGCGCAATGGGTTGACCATCTCTCAGCCGGTCCGACTGCACAATAATTCGGTTATTATATTTGATATCCCAGCAAGTGGTTGGGCTGCAACGCAAACGTACAGTTTGCCCGTTTTCCTCCCGTACGCCGCAGGTGATCTGTCGTTCGTAATGCACCCAATCCCATTGGTAATAACTTTCCTGCCCCGGTATATCCTGAAATTGAGCATATACATCAAATCCATCATATAATAAATCTTTTTCATTCCGGTTGGATTCGCGCGTGTAAAGGGCGATCAGGGTATCAATTTCCGGGCAGGCGCGCATGGTTTCGGCACTCGATTCATACGTCTCCCCATCGGCAGTAATATTCAGTTTGTACGTTTCGCCAATTCTACCTTTAAAAGTAGAATCGCGTATGCCATTGGTTTTGAAGTCTTTGCGATTGCCCTGGCTATCAACCACATACGCGGTTGCCTGGGGTGGCGTCGGGAAAAGATAAGTGCCATCGGCATTTACATCCGTGA
>JBKBWT010000254.1:0-9129 GCA_046314415.1 Saprospiraceae bacterium | reverse complement strand
CATTTCCTGATATTTGGCTTCTGAAAACAACACCGCCTGTGTTTTAAGGCTTTCCAGGTCTTTGCCTTCGAGTTTTTGCTTTTGTCCCATTTGCGCAGCAACGCCATTGGTACCATCAAACTTTTGTTCCTGCATTACCATGCCGTTCATGGTTGTGCTGGTATATAACTTATTCGGTGCTTTTTGGCGGTAAATGGTTTCGAGGCTCATGCCTTGCACCGATGCGGTCATTTTCATGGTGACATCATTCACGGCTGCCAGTTTTTCCTTACCCCCGATGGCTTCTACGTAGCGGTCGATCACTTTTTCCGCCGTCATATCAGCCGCCGAACTCATTACCTGAATTTTATTACCATAATTATCATAATAATCAATTTCACCGTTGGCATCAAATGGCTTTAATTTATCGGCTACTGCATTTTTATCACCTACTACAATAATATAAGCTTTTTCGGGCGTAATGAATTGTTTTGCCATCGTCATTACATCGTCAGCACTCACGCTGCTTAATTTTTGTAAATAAGTAGCATAATAATCCTTGGGCAATTTATAGCGCGCCGTATTGAGTGCAAACTGAGCAATGGTACCCGGTTCTTCCAGACTTCGTGCAAAGCCGCCGGTGATAATATTTTTAAATTGGGTCAATTCGGCATCACTTACTTTTTCATCTTGCAGGCGCTTCATTTCGTATAAAAATTGCGTAATCGCGCTATCAGTCACTTCGTTGCGTACGGCTGCCCCTGCGCTGAAAGAACCGACATGCGGATCGGGCGAAAGGGAAGAATAAGCCCCATAAGAGTAACCTTTATCCTCACGAATATTCTGGAACAAGCGACTGCCAAAGCTACCCGCTCCCAAAATGCTATTTGCCAAACGCGCACGAATGGCGTCGGGCGGACCCGGTTTCAAATTAACCGGATAAGTAATATTAATAATGGATTGTACGGCACCGGTTTTATTGACAAATGCCACTTTAACCGAATCGGGTTGAGCTGGCAGCGCTACAGCGTCGCGTTTTACCTCGGCTTTGAGCCATTTACCAAAATATTTTTCAGCTAATAATTTTGCCTCGGCAGGCTTAATATCACCCGTGACAATAAAGTAGGAAATATTGGGCTTGAAATACGTTTGATAATATTTCTTAACCCGATCGAGGGTTACATTTTCAACGGTGGTCTCCGTGGTTAATTCGCCATATGGATGATTCTTGCCATAACGCAGCACCTGGGCGACATTGGAAGCAATGGTGTTCGGATCTTCTTTGCTATACGCCAATCCTGACAGGGTTTGCTTCTTGATTTTATCAAATTCAGCCGCCGGAAAAGATGGATTCAATAAGACATCCGCCATTAATGCCAGTAATTTTTCGCGGTGCCTGGTCAAGCTACTGCCCGATACACCCGATGCACTCGTCGAGAGGGAAGCCCCAATAAAATCAACCGATTGGTCAATCTGGGCTTTGGTTTTGGTCTTGGTACCGGATTTGAGCAACTGCCCGGCAATGCTCGCCGTACCGGCATAATCGCCTTCTTTCAATGGCGGCACATCTACAAATACCTGGAAAGACACCTGGGGTAGCTTATGATTTTCTACCACGATAACCCGCAAGCCATTGGCTAGCGTAAATTCCTGATAGGTGCCGATTTGAATTTTGGGTGCCGGAGCTGCGGGGGGCGCAAAACGCCGGAAATCTTCTTGTGCTTGTACACTGTACGATGTAAGTAATACCAGATTTATGATGAAGATTAACTTTTTCATTAACTTTTTTAAATTTTTAATCACAAAAAAATAAAATACGCTTGAATTATTATGTCAATAAATAAAATCAAAAGCGGGAGTACTTGAACTTCTGAACTTTCAACGTTTGAACCCTCGACCTATGGTTGCGGTGACTTCGGTAAATAATGTAATACCACTCGATTCTCTTTACTAAAATATTTTTTCGCAACGCGTTGAATGTCTTCGCGGGTTACTTTCAAATAGCGATTTAACTCAGTATTAATCAGATTGGCATCTCCAAAATACATTTCATAATTGGCTAAACTCTCGGCAATGCCTGCTACGGATGAATTTGCCGTTACAAATTGTGCCTCTACCTGATTGCGCAATTTTTGAAACTCGTTCTCCGAAATCAAGGTCTGCTGCACTTTTTGCACCTCGGCATTAATGGCGTCTTCCAGCGCTTTTACGTCCACGCCAACATTGGCAATGCCAAACATTAAGGATAACCCGGGGTCTTCGCTCGGAAACGGAAAATTCCCGGCGGCTAGCGCTTTTTGTTGCTCATCCACCAAGGATTTATACAAGCGCGAACTCTCTCCCTGCGACAGCAGCGTACTCAACATACTCACGGCGTAAAAATCATCGGTGCCCTGGGCAGGAATGCGATAGGCCTGAATCACCGCCGGTAACTGAATATTGTCGCGCACGGTGTCGCGTACTTCACCATTCAGAGGAGGTTCCACGACATTCGGACGGTAGATCGGTTCGGTTCGCTTGGGAATGGAGCCAAAATACTTCTGTATCAAGGCTTTGGTCTTTACCGTGTCAATATCGCCGGCAATGGAGAGAATGGCATTATTCGGCACATAAAATTCTTTATAAAAATCTTTATAATCCTGCTCCGTCGCTGCGTCAATATCCTCCATCGAGCCAATAGGCAGCCACTGGTAGGGATGCACTTTGAAGGCGCGCTTGAAAATTTCGTCGCCCACCGAGCCATAAGGCTGATTGTCAATACTTTGTCGGCGCTCCTCCTTTACCACTTCGCGTTGGGTTTCGATGCCTTTGGTATCAATTTTGGCGTGGAGCATTCTTTCAGATTCCAACCACAAGCCTAATTCCAACTGATTGGAAGGTAAGACCTGATAGTAATAAGTGCGGTCGAAACTGGTGTTGGCGTTGAGTTCACCCCCGGCGCTTTCCACATACTTTGAATATTCCCCGCGCCCAATATTGTCAGAGCCTTCAAACATCAGGTGTTCAAAAAAATGCGCAAATCCGGTACGATTGGGCTTTTCATTTTTAGAGCCGACATGATACATCACTGAAACCGCTACAATCGGCGTGCTTTTATCCTGATGTAAAATTACTTTTAAGCCGTTTTCCAACTCATATTCACTGAATTGGATTCTATTTACTTTTTCCGGCGTCTTGGTCGCCGTGGCGGCGGTTGTCGGTTTTTTTGCAGGCGGCGTCGTTTTTTTTACGGTTGTTGTTGGTTTTTTAGCCGTGGTCGTTGGCTTTTTGGTTTGGGCAGTAAGTGATCCGACCGATAAACATACAATCAGTAGTAATAAGCATCGCATTTTCATATAGCTAGATTTAAATTTAGATGATTCAAACGAATTTATAAAGGGTAAATTTTTTGATTGACGCAATTTTTACGCTTGTTTTTATTCAGATCAGTTCGATCAAAGGCAAAATTACAGGTTTCATGTACAATTCAGCCTTTCATTTTTAAATGATGGTTTGTTGTTATAAACACCGCAGTAATGCTAGTGTTTACCGAGCATTGTCTCAAATTTGAAATGAGAAAAGGTAAATATGAAATTTCAAGCAGCTAAAAAACAGTGCTTCGTTAAACATCTTATCATAATATTACCATTTTATTTTTATTTGTAAATATTGGCAGTTTTTCTTATATAATTTTCTTGGGTTTTATAAAAAAATAGAATGCTATTTTCGGTAGTAACTCGAACCCGATAAAACGAAAAACCCCGTAAGTCGCTTAACTTACGAGGTTTTACAAGAGGTGACACCGCTCTGACCCAAGCCAGTACGGCTTCGATTTATTTTTATTAAAGACAAGTCAAGCATCAAGCCGTCAACTTATCTCGCTTATTTACACGACCTTATCCGCACAGTACGAGCTGGCAAAAGCGTCGGGTTTGGCTTTGAATACAAATCCCATCCCCAGGATGTAACCCATCGCTTCCTTGAGCGCCGTGTTCGATTGGAAATGCGGATCGGTATTGATGTCGGCATGTACTTCCAACTCTACATTATACTTGTCGAGCAGGTCGCAGAGTGCGTAAGCTACTTCTACCGATTTGGCAACTTCGGTGATCATCCGTTCCCGCAAGCTCATGTTCTTGTTGGAGCGCGAGTTGCTGATAAACATAAAACCACCTTTTTTCTCCCGCAGGAAAACAATAACGGTGGCAAATTCGACAATGCCACCGCGTACCTGAGAGTCAGAACCGATACAGACTTTAAGCCGGTGTCCTTGTTCCTGTTCCCGTAGGATGGTCTCTTCTACTGCCGCTTTGATTGAAAGTTCGATCTTTTGTCCGTTGAGGCGTCTCCAGTTCATAGATTTCATCAGTTGTTTGAGTAAAATTAAACGATACGCCGCAAAATTTTCTACTATTTGTAAAAAATTAAGCCAAATTTAATGTGTATTTAACATTCAGCTAAACCGCTAACACAACTTAATTAGTTCCTGAGCGCAAAATTTTATTATAATTTGCTTTAATTTTTGTCATTCTATTTGCACATTTCAAGACTATACCTCATTTTTCCGCTTATTAATCACCAACATCATTGCTTTACTATGAATTACAGCCCTGCTCCCAATCGGTACGACACCATGCAATACAATCGCTGTGGTAAAAGCGGCTTGTTACTCCCCGCTATTTCACTGGGTTTGTGGCATAATTTTGGCTCCGTAGATGTGTTTGACAACGGCAGAAATATTATTCGCCGTGCCTTTGATCGAGGCGTTACGCATTTTGATCTGGCAAATAACTACGGACCAGAGCCGGGCTCTGCCGAAGAAAATTTTGGCATTATTTTAAAAAAGGATTTCCCCGGCAACCTGCGCGATGAACTGATTATCTCCAGCAAAGCCGGCTACCTGATGTGGCCCGGTCCTTACGGAGAATGGGGTTCGCGCAAATATCTGATTGCCAGTCTCAATCAAAGTTTGAAACGGATGGGCTTGGAATATGTTGATATTTTCTATTCACATCGTCCTGATCCCAACACGCCGCTCGAAGAAACCATGATGGCGCTGGATGCCATTGTACGGCAAGGCAAAGCTTTGTATGTGGGGATTTCCAACTATAGCGCAGAAGACAGCCGCAAAGCCATTGAGATACTGAAGCAACTGGGCACCCCCTGTCTTATTCATCAACCTAAATACTCGATGTTTGTGCGTTGGGTAGAGGAGGGACTGCTGGATGTGCTGGAAGCAAACGGTGTAGGCTGCATCCCGTTCTCGCCGCTGGCGCAAGGCATGTTGACGGATCGCTATTTGCAGGGTATTCCCGAAGATTCGCGTGCTGCCAAATCACACGGTTTTCTGAAAACCTCGGAAATTACGGAAGAAAGACTTGAACAAATTCGTCGTTTGAATGAAATTGCCCAGCAACGCCAACAATCGCTCGCCCAAATGGCGCTCGCCTGGTTGTTGAAAGACCAACGCATCACTTCGGTGCTGATCGGGGCAAGTTCGGTGCAGCAATTGGATAATAATCTGGATGCACTAAATAAGCTGGCGTTCACATCGGATGAATTAAATGCCATTGAAGCCATTTTAAAAGGCGGATGATAAGCATATCATATGAATGATTTTTTGTTTGTTTATGGCACGTTGATGAATAACATTCAATCTACGATTGCCGATTATTTACATCAGAATAGTGATTTTATTGGCGAAGGCTCGTTTCCAGGGAAATTATATGATCTGGGAAGCTATCCCGGTGCGATTTATAATGCGCAAGCAAATACGCTGGTATATGGACATGTTTTTAAATTGCACGATAGTCAATTGATGCTGAAACGATTAGACTTTTATGAAGGAATTAATACGATGCAACCAGATAAAAATGAATACCGGCGGGAATTGGTGCCGGTGCAGGTGAATAATGATGTAATAAATTGCTGGGTGTATTTATATAATTTCAAAACCGAAGGGTTAAAGGAGATTGTGAGCGGTGATTATTTAGCTTATTATCATTTTAATAATGCCCATCAGGATTTTACCAAAAGCGTGTAAATGAAATTACTTAACATTATTTAATGTCAAAAATCATTGATTTTAAAAATGATCTACCTATAATTTAGCAGGAAAATAAAGGTTTTACTTAATCTATTTTCCAATGAAAACAATTTATATTTTCCTGCTGATAACTTTGGTAAATAATGCACTACATGCACAGCAAGTAACGCCGCTAGCTCCCTTCCAACGCTGGACGCTCGCTACCAACGCCAGTTATTTTTGGGATACACAGGCAGATTTTCCTGAATATTTTTATCAGGATTGGACGATCAGTGTAAGCCTTGCCACCGATATTTCGCATCGTTTCCGGCTGGGTTTGGAGCGGCGTTTTATTTACAGTTACAGCCGTTTATCACAGGCTACCAATCAGTATAATATAGATGGATTTTTTCTGCAATGTAATATCCTGCCGCCCGAAAATCGGGTGCGTTTTTTCCTTGAATTGGCGGTGCGTTCGGGCAATTATTGCAATTGCAGCGACGGAGACCCATACAAGAAAACCGGTATATTATATGGTGGTTATGGCGCCGGGCTTCAATTTAATATCTGGCGAGGATTGTTTGCTAATGTTTATTTCAGCGGCAATGCCATCCTGAATGATATCGAAGGTAAATATGCTTATAATAATTTCTTTACAGGATTACATTATACTTTCAATTTTGCGAGTAAATAAGCATTTTGCCTGATTTTTATATCTTTGCCCGGCAAAATATAAACCGATGCAACGCAAACTCATCCTTGCCTCCAAATCGCCGCGCCGTAGTTTTTTACTAAAACAAGCCGGGTTTGAATTCGAAGTCAACGCGGTAGATATTGACGAAGAAGCTTATCCGAAAGATTTGCCGGTAGAGGACGTGGCGGCTTACCTCGCCCAGCAAAAAGCACAAGCCGCAAAACATTTTATCACTGATAATGAAATTATTATCGCCAGTGATAGTGTCGTCATTCTCGACAATCAAATCTTTGGCAAACCTGCTGATTATCCCGATGCTGTACGCATTTTACGCGCTTTATCCGGTCTCATGCATCGGGTGATAACGGGTGTTTGTTTATTATCATATGATAAAGAAGTCGTATTTTCGGATGTAGCAAAGGTGTATTTTGACGTTTTGAATGATGAAGAAATTGAATATTATATTCGAAATTATCAACCTTATGATAAAGCCGGGGCTTACGCCATTCAGGAATGGATCGGTTTGTGTAAAATTACCAAAATAGAAGGCACGTATGCCAATATCATGGGGCTTCCGGTGCATTTGGTGTATGAGCAGTTACAGCATTTTTAGTACCGCAACTAATATTGAAATCGTTTTAAAAGATTTGTGTAAAACCAGTTCTAACAGCTCCTGTAAAATTGCAAATCTTGGTGATTCCCCGCTAATACATTGAGCTTATCTGTGTACTATTAAAACAAAAAAAATTATTGTAATCGATTTCATTTGTTTTTAAAAAAGTTTACATTTGTCAAAGACATTTCGCCGATTGACGATCGTTGATTGTTGAAGCTAATTACATTATTTGAAAATTGAATATTATATAGAATTATGAAGCCTATCACAATTGTAATAATTGCGCTTTGGTGCTGGACGAATGTTGCGCAGGCGCAGGATAACAAGGGTTTGAAAGATTATTATAAAAAATACTTTCCCATCGGCGTCGCTGTACATCCCCGGATGATGGATGCCGGGCCGGAATCAGCCTTGATTTTACAACATTTTAATAGTATGACCGCCGAGAATGCAATGAAAATGGGTCCCATTCACCCCGAAGAAAACCGGTATAATTGGGCACCGGCGGATAAAATCGTGGATTTTGCAGTGAAAAATGGCTTAAAGATACGCGGACACGCCCTGTGCTGGCACAATCAAACGCCGTCGTGGTTTTTTACCGATTCCACCGGTCAGGAGGTAAGTAAAGAAATTTTATTAGCCCGTTTGAAAAAGCACATTACCGATGTGGCTGGTCGTTACAAAGGAAAAATTTACGCCTGGGATGTGGTGAATGAAGCCGTGCCGGATAATGGGGAATTATATCGGAAATCAAAATTTTATGATATTATCGGACCTGAGTATATTGAAAAAGCCTTTGAATACGCGCATGCTGCGGATCCGAATGCTTTATTATTTTATAATGATTATAATACGGAAAATGTAATAAAAAGAGAAAGTATTTACAAACTTGTAAAACAATTAAAAGAAAAAGGCGTGCCGATTCATGGCGTTGGTTTGCAGGGGCACTGGTCGATTTATGAGCCGACAGCCCAGGAATTAGAAGAATCGATTACGAAATTTGCCGCCTTGGGTTTACAAGTGCATATCACCGAAGTCGATGTTTCCGTCTATCCGAAAGAGCACGAGCACCGCGAAAGAAAACCGACCGACAAAAGTGAATTTACCGCTGAAATGAATGAAAAGCAAGCCGCACATTATAAAATGCTATTTAAAATTTTTAGAAAACATAAAAGAAAAGTTACAAGCGTAACATTTTGGAATTTATCGGATAAGGCATCGTGGCTTGACAACTTTCCGGTGCAGGGACGGAAAGATTATCCCTTATTATTCGACCAAAATTATCAGCCGAAAAAAGCTTACTGGGAGGTGGTGAAATTCTAAAGTTGTGGAAATATGATAGCCATTTTGCATATAAAGTCCTGGCAACTACTTATGATATCCTGGTAATTTTATATCATATTTTGACAACTAAGATATCATGTGTGATTGAGAGTGTATGATATTTTTATCAATAAAGCAGATGGATTGAACTGAATCCGCTTAATTTTTTATAGTAAATTGCTAAAAAATGAACGTGACAGCTTGGTACCAAGCTGTCACGTTGTAGCTCTACAAGCCGCTTTCAATCACGGAAAGCACCGCCGCGGGGTTGGCGAGGAAGTAGGAGAGGGGGGGTAACTGCACTAGCCCCGAACCTTCCCGACCGCCATAATTTTTGATCCAGGCACTGGCTTTGCCTTTTTCATCCAGCGCTAACACGGTAGTAACCTGCTTAGGATCAACGGCACAGGCGTTCACCCACCAGCCATGCAGCCCATTCTGCTTACCTGCCGGGGTCACTTCGGCACGATAAAAGCCACCAAAGGAGAAACTATTGTCACCTTGGTATGAAAT
>JBKBWT010000253.1:7224-9158 GCA_046314415.1 Saprospiraceae bacterium | reverse complement strand
GGATTATTTACAACCAAATCAGAATGAAGCACCAATATGATATGGATATGATATTGGGTATTTGTGCCGGTCTTTGGAATTTTTTAATATGCTGATAATCAATTTGACGCAAGTCTATTAAACGAATACTTTCAAAACCTGCAAACCTAACCTAAAGTCTCGAAAAATGCTTTTACAATACATTACCTGGAATGCTTCCCCGGAAATTGGTTCAATTGGTCCGCTTACTTTCCGTTGGTATGGATTACTATTTGCCGCTGGGTTTTTAATTGGGTTATACATTGTACGCCGCATGTTTCAGGTAGAAAAAGCACCGGAAACCTGGCTCGACAAGGCTTTTATTTATGTGGTGGTGGGCGCTGTGGTAGGGGCGCGGCTGGGTCATGTATTTTTTTATGATTGGGCTTATTATTCTAAGAATTTAAGCAAAATTCCAGCCGTGTGGGAAGGTGGCTTGGCAAGTCATGGCGGCGCCATTGGTATTATTTTAGCACTGTGGATTTTTTCGCGTACCGTTTCTAAAAAATCAATCCTTTGGATTTTGGATAAAGTGGTGGTTCCTACCGCACTGGCAGGCTGTTTCATTCGCTTGGGTAATCTGATGAATTCCGAGATTTTAGGAAAAGCGACCACCGTGCCCTGGGCTTTCATTTTTGTAAGAGAAGACAACGTACCACGCCATCCAGTGCAATTGTACGAATCACTGACCTATCTGCTGAGCTTTTTTATCCTTTATTACGTTTATTGGAGAACCGATAAGCGCCATAAGCCAGGTTATATTTTTGGTTTTTTTCTGGTGCTTATTTTTGGTTTCCGTATTTTATGGGAATATTTTAAAGAGAGTCAGGGTGGTATAGAAAGTGCTTTCGGTAATATTATGAGCACCGGGCAATTGTTGAGCGTGCCATTCGTTCTTATTGGACTGTTTTTTATGCTGCGAAAAAATCCAAACGCAGTTTCTAATGCTGTGAACATCAGAAAATAAAGTTTATGCGGATCGTATTAGTGTTTTTATTTAATTATTTGTTTTGTGCGCCAGCGCAAAGCCCGAATGTCTCTGCTTTTGCTTACCAGCTTAATGCACCTAGTCAGACGCTTGTAATGCCAACAGAACTAAAGGAAGTATCAGGCATCAGCCTTTCGGAAGATGGCAAATCGCTCGTTGCAGTACAAGATGAAGCCGGTACGATTTTTTATCTCAACAAAACGACCGGAAAAATAGAACAGGAAGTACCTTTTTGGGACAAAGGTGATTATGAGGATCTTGCCGTAGTAGGCAAAATGATCTATGTAGTAAAAAGTTCTGGAACGATTTATGAAGTGCCTCAGGCAGATAAAAATATAAAAAAATATAATTTCGGATTGGACTCTAATAATGATGTAGAAGGATTGGCGTACGATGCCCGAAATAACCGCTTGTTGCTGGCTTGCAAAAAACAAGCTGGTCCGGAGCAATCCAATGGTAAGCGGGGTATTTATGCATTCGATTTGCAAAAAAAAGTGCTTAGTGAGGGTCCGGTTTATACCATCGCTAATAAAGAAATACAAAGCTATTTGAATACCTTACCGAATACGGACACCAAAGCGAAGTTATTGGAGGATTTTCAATCGGATGAAATGACGTTTGCACCTTCTGCTATTGCTGTTCACCCACAAAATGGCAATCTTTATCTGCTCTCGGCAGTCGGCAATATGTTGTTGGTGCTGGATACCAATGGTAAAGTGTTGCATCTGGAGAAATTAAAAAAGAAAGTTCACTTGCAACCGGAAGGCATCTGCTTCGACCAGGACGGCACCATGTATATTTCTAATGAAGGTAAAGACGGAGAAATGGGTAAAATTTATGTATTTAAAGCCAAGTAAGAACAACCGTAGATTATCCGTCCATTCATTAATATATCAACAAATCGCAAACACATTGCCTTAAAAATTTG
>JBKBWT010000253.1:0-7214 GCA_046314415.1 Saprospiraceae bacterium | reverse complement strand
TTAAAGCAATTGCCGGAATTTCGCGGTCAATGCTGAATCGAATCTAAAGTCTAATATCTAACGTCTAACATCTATATAAATGAGTGTTGTAGAAATGAAGGTTCCCACGATCGGTGAATCTATCAATGAAGTAACCCTGTCACAATGGTTGAAAAAAGATGGTGACTACGTAGAACGTGATGAGCCGATCTGTGAGTTTGAGTCGGATAAAGCAACCCTGGAATTTCCTGCGGAAGCTGCCGGAAAGTTAATTCACGTTGCCAAAGAGGGCGATGATTTGCCTATTGGGGCACTGGTTGCCAAAATTGACACCAGCGTTGCCAAAGGAACGAATGGCGCAGCACCAACTGCCCCGGCACCTGAAGCCAAACAGGAATCGGAACCTGCAAAACAGCCTGCAACAGCTCCAACAGAAGGCAAGACGAGCTACGCCACCGGTGTACCTTCTCCGGCAGCTTCTAAAATTTTAAAGGAAAATGACGTTGCACCCTCAGATGTAAAAGGTACCGGCAGAGATGGCAGAATTACGAAAGAAGACGCCAATAAAGCGGTAGAAGCAAAGCAAAGCGCGCCAACTCCGCAACCCGAAGCTAAAAAGGAAACCCCTGCGCCAAAAGCCGAAACGCCTGCGCCGCAGATCACCTTCCGCTCACCGGAATCGTTCAGCCGTGAGGTGAACCGCAAGAAAATGACCCGCATGCGCCGCACCATTGCCAAGCGTTTGGTGAGTGCCAAGAACGAAACGGCAATGCTGACGACGTTCAACGAAATTGACCTGACCGAAGTAATGGCACTACGCGCCAAATACAATGAGCGTTTTGAAAAGAAATATGGCATTAAGCTGGGCTTTATGTCTTTATTTGCCAAGGCTTGCGCCAAGGTCTTACTGGAAATGCCGGATGTGAATGCGCAAATTGACGGTGAAGACCTTTTATACCATAATTTTGTAGATATTTCATTTGCAATTTCTACACCAACTGGGCTAGTTGTGCCGCCAATTCATAATATTGAGTCGCTTTCTTACGCCGAAATTGAATTCAAACTCAAAGAATTAGCAGATAAAGCCCGCAAAGGCACTTTGTCTTTGGAAGAGATGCAGGGCGGTACCTTTACGATTACCAACGGGGGTGTCTTTGGCTCTTTGATGAGCACGCCGATTATCAACGAACCGCAATCCGCCATTTTGGGCATGCACGCAATCAAAGAACGCCCGGTAGTGGTGAATGGTGAGATCAAAATCCGTCCGATGATGTATGTGGCGTTGTCTTATGACCACCGCGTGATTGACGGCAGTTCTTCGGTGACTTTTCTGGTGAAAGTGAAGAATTTGCTGGAAGATCCAATGTCGATGTTCCTTGATATTTAAAAAATACGAATGCCACATCTCATTTCAACCGAAATCAGGTGTGGCATTGCTGTTTTTATAAATTAAAAAAAATAAGAGTGCCCTCCAAAGCCGGAACGGCACTCGTGAAACGGGAATAAATGTTATAATTTTATTATATCATTGAATACCTCCACGGCAACTGTGGGTGCACCCGCATCGGTATTATTGTTTGAAAGAAAAACCATCGCCAGATTTTTTGCCGGGCAAATGAAAATAAAACTACTGGAGCCGCCAGTGCCGCCGTCATGTACCCAAACTTGCTGATTATCAATGGTTAATTCAAACCAAGCCAAGCCGATTTTATAGTCTAGTCCATCTGTCCCTTTCCCGGAGTAAGTGGTGTTGCGCATTTGCTGAAAAGCCTTACCCAGATCGTCTGTCGGTGCCGCCAAATGTTTTTGAGCATACAGGAGCATATCCTTCGCAGTAGATTTCAGCGCGCCCGCGCCTGCCAGGGCTTTCCAGTCCCAAAAAGGCACGACTTTGCCGGATTTATCGTGTGGTTGGGCAGCGTTTTGCAAATCTTCGGTCGTGAGCGTCATTTTGGTCTTCGTCATGCCGAGTGGCTGAGTGATCAACTGTTTTATAAGTTGTTCATAACTCATGCCTTTCTCACGCTCCAAAATCCGCCCCGCTAATCCCATCCCCAGGTTGGAATATTCAAACAAAGCCCCTGGTTTTCTAGATAACTGATACGTTTTCAAATAGTTATAAACACGAGTGCTGTCGTATTTTGCATACGGGTTATTCGGGTCCCAGTCGTCGTCAATGTCATTTGGCAAACGCGGTAAGCCAGAGGTGTGATTCAGCAGGTGCAAAAGTTCGATTTTTTGGTTGTCTTTGCTTAAAGTTGGAATCGTGGCAGGTAAAAATTGGTTGATCGGGGTATTCAAAGCAATGCTTTTCGATTCTGCCCAAAGCGCCAATGCACTTGCAGTGAAGGTTTTAGAAATCGAACCAATCTCAAAAATCGTGTTTTCATTTGGAATTTTGCCGTTGCCTTCCACCGTTTCGCCGTAGCCGTAGAAATGTGTTTGTCCGTTGCGCAAAATGCCGATGCTCAGTCCGGCAGTACTTTTTTTCTTGGCAAAATCGAGGACATCGGCGTGCACCAAAGAATCCAGTCTGGTCGCCAGCGGATTGTTGGTCGTTACCGGTTGCGTATTGTTGTTTTCCTCATCATTGCAACTAAACAGGCATACTGCCAATGTAAGTATCCACAAAAAATCCTTCATAATGTAGATTGTTTTCAGTTTTGAAAAGGTGATTAAGTTTAATCGGGTCGAACTTTTGTTAAGTCTAAAAAATAGCCTCTTACAGACAATTTATTTCTCCAAATCGCTATAAAATTCCTTTTTTGACCCAGCAAAGTTAAACGGCGAAGCTGCCCCGGTCATAGTAAAAATGAGACACAATCTTTACGAAAATGTTAACCGCCTCTTTTTCCATCCAACGCTTTCTCCCTTCGGTTGATTTACAGCCATTTGTGAAGGATTTTATTTTTATTTACGATGCCCGACCGCTGGAAATACCCCCGGAGCGCTTGCTGCCGGACGGTAATTTTATGCTGGTTATCAATCTGGAAAACGGCTACATTGCTCACACTTCGGTAGGTAATTATCATGCAGAAAAAGCAGCTACCGCCCACGTGCACGCGCACGCACAAGGTGCTTTTTACTTGCGCAAAACCGGCATTTACCGTGGCATCACGGTGCACCTTACCCCCGATGGTATGCATGGTTTGTTGCAATCTTCGCTAAATGAGCTACCGCTAAATGCTGTTTTTAACTTGGAAGAATTGTGCGTCAAATGGGGGCGGGAATTGGCAGCGCGTTTGTGCGCGTGTACTTCACAGCAGGCGCAGTTAACTTGTTTGGAACAATTATTACGGCAAAAATTGAATTCGTCTTTTGGTCATGTAACTCCTATGTCGCCCTTGTTGAATTGGATTGAACAGCGGCAAGGACAAGTGAATGTACAAACCTTAGCAGAAACTTTTTTTATTAGTCGTAAAACGTTGGAACGCAAGTTTTTACAACAAGTTGGTATTTCACCAAAACAATACCTGCGCATGATTCGGTTTCGCCATGCTTACACGCAACTTTCGCTCGGTAATTTTCAGGAAATGATGGATTTGGTGGTGGAAAATGGCTATTTTGACCAAATGCACATGATTAAGGATTTCAAGCAATTTATAGGAAAAACGCCCACCGAATTAATCAAATCGCCCGATTTTCAGCAGGCTTTCTACCATGTGCAGTACCGGAAGTTGGCAAATCTATCATTCGCTCCGACCTCTACCGCTCCGGCGTTAACAGTTTTATAACAATTCTTTAAAAATGAGCTTAAAAGGATCTGATTGTTTTAGAATTTTATTCAGTTTGAATATTTATTTCAAAATTAAATTCTAGAATAAGGCAATAATAAAGGCTGCAAACGAAAGAATTGTTGTTGAATCTTTTTAAATGTTTGATTTACAAATAGTTGCAAGATTAAAACTTATTTAAGAATTTGAAAAAAATTTATTCATCGGATAAAAACGGATTTTCGTCGAAGAAAACTTGTTTTTAGTCGATCAGAAAAGCTATTTCATCGGTAACACCTTTCCGAAAGTGTTAAAATGTCTTTTTGCCTGCTACGCCGCTTATTTTAAATTGTCTATTGAAGCGTATTCATCTGATAAGTAAGTTAACCCACTATTCTACCTTCACTCGCCGGAGCTTCGTCGAAGGGATTTTGAAATGCGCCGACAAAATCCAATCTTTGTTGTAAATACCTGATTCAACAATGACCCTACGACAACTTTTTGATCTGATCGGCAATAATCCGGCGTACATTATCTTCTATTTTGCCATTATTCCGTTCGCGGCACTACTGGCAAATGTGTTGGGCAAAGGCGAAGGCAATCTGTCACCTTGGAAATATTTATATTCGATTTTAATTTATGCGGTATGTGTGCCGGGCATTTTCGCAGTTACGCTGTCGATTTATTACTTTCTTTTTGAGAAACGCAGCATTCTAGACACTGATGTTTACATTCAGATTCTGCCCATTGTTTCGATGGTGCTCACGTTGCTCATCATTCGCCGCAACGCCGATTTTGATTATATCCCCGGATTTGATAAATTATCAGGATTAATGATGATGATTGCTGCTACGCTGGGCATTATGTGGTTCGTGGATCGCACACATATCTACGCCATTACGTACCTGCGGTTTGAGGTGGTGTTGCTGATTTTCTTTGCCCTGCTATTGGTAATTCGTTTTGGCTGGTCCAAAATATTTGCAAGAAAAACGATGGAATAAGGGAATGGGGAATAGTGGAAGGATGGAAAACGGGAACGTTGCATGTGCCATTCCAATCTTCCAACCTTCCAGTATTCCAACTTTTTATTGCGTATCTTTTACCATTTCTACATCTTTCAAGGTATAAATAAGGCGATTGACATCTGAATCGTTGAGTTCCAACTTACCTTTTAACGTAATGGCTTCTGCCGAGTATTTGATGGGTTCTTTGGCATACACTTCCATCACCGTCTCCGGTCCCGCGCCGCCACAGAAGAAGCACATGCTGTACGGGAAAGCTGAAAAGATGAATTCCTTATGGCTTTTGTAGCCTTCCACCGGAATGATATAACCTTTTATTTTAATTTCTTTACCCGCTAATTTCTTGATGTCTTCACTGAAAACCGGCACATCTACTTTGAAGCCCAACATTTCGTCGTATTGCTTCTTAAAAGTGATTTTTGAAAGGGTTTTCCACATATTATCCTGCGCAAAGGCAGTAGAAGTAGTGGTGACAACGAACAGAATGGCAACAAACGCAACAGCCAAATTTTTCATATCAGGTATGCTTTTAAAGTTTGAACTGCTAAATTAACACCAATTCGACAAATAAAGCTTTTAAATTCTTGTTAAAAAGCCTTATTTGTCCCGATTTTTTTTGAATTACCGATTTTTTCTACCTGAATGATGCGTGCCGGGCAGTGTTTGGCAGCCGCCAGATTCTCTTCGTATTCTTCATCGCCGACAAGGACCGTGTGAAATCCGCGTTTTTCTTTGGCACCGATGAGCGTGCATTTCCCGTCTTTGCGCGACACCCGCCACCGGTGCGCCGCCGCCTCCACGCAAGCGTTGCAGCCGATGCACTTCGCGCGTTGCTGGGTAATGCGTACCATCAGGCATCCACGATTTTGTACAACTTGTCGGAAGGACGAATCTTCTGTGGCAGCGGCAAAGAAAGAGAATCGCCTTTGCTGGCTTTATTGACGGGCGTGTTGTTGACGCGTAGTTCGGCGACGGTGGTTTGAATGACGCCCGTAGTAGGCCCGGTAATCAAAATTTCGTCACCGACGGAGAGTGAATTGGATTCCAAATAAAATTCTCCTACTTGTATTTTATCAAAATATTTAATGCCCTGTCCCAGAAATACTTTTCGCTTGGTTGCTTTGGAGCCATAATCGTCCGTCCATTCGCCCATGGTGCGCCCCAGGTAATACCCATCCCAGAAACCACGATTGTAAACGGTTGACAGGCGAGCTTTCCAGTCTTCTATTTTATCCGGTGTGAAAGTGCCTTTTTGATAGGCATCAATGGCTTCGCGGTAGCATTGAGTGGTGGTGTAAACATAATCTGCGCTACGACCGCGTCCTTCAATTTTCAAAACGCTCACCCCGGCGTCCAGCACTTTGTCCAGAAAATCAATGGTACACAAATCTTTTGCAGACATAATATACTCATTATCAATCTCTAACTCGATACCATCTTCCTTGTCGGCCACAATATATTGCCTGCGGCAGTTTTGAATGCAAGCACCGCGATTGGCAGAAGCAAAATGCGAATGCAAACTCAGGTAGCATTTGCCAGAAACAGCCATGCACAGCGCCCCATGCGCAAAAATTTCCACCTGCATCAGTTCACCCGAAACTCCCTTAATCTGACGCCGCTGAATTTGCTGGGTGATATACGCCACTTGTTTCAAACTCAATTCTCGCGCGAGTACCACCACATCCGCAAAATTGGCGAAAAATTCCACGCTTTCAATGTTGGATACATTCGCTTGTGTTGAAATATGAACCTTGACGCCTTTCTTTCGGGCATAATTAAAAACCGCATGATCCGAGGCGATCACCGCGTCCAAACCCGCGTCAGCAGCCGCGTCCACGATGGTTCGCATGAGATGGAGATCATGGTCATAGACAATGGTATTCAGCGTCAGGTAGCTTTTCACCTGGTGCGCCCGGCATTGGGCAACGATTTTGGGCAAATCCTCGATTGTAAAATTGACACTCGACCGCGCCCGCATATTCAACTGCTCGATACCAAAATAAACCGCATTTGCCCCCGCCTGAATGGCAGCCGTGAGCGCTTCAAACGAACCTGCCGGTGCCAGCAATTCTACCGATTGCATACTTGAAAAATTGACGTAAAAAATTGATTATCAAAAGATAAAATATAATGCTGTCGAAAGGGCACAAAGTTCCGGCAATTTCATCCAGCGATAAATGATTTTTGTCACCAATACTTAATTCAAAGGTTGAATCATGAATACCGCTTAAAAACTATGCTGGCAGCTAAAAATAATTTAAATTCAAGGCTATATAAAATGTATTATGGATTTCTTTCGACTCTTTGATATTTTACCTTATCAACAAAAGCGTTTTCCGAATAAAATAGCACTAGCCAAGCGACACCAGGACGGTTGGCACGCTTTTTCACCTGAACAATGCATAGCTGAAATTAATCAAACCAGCATTCAACTTCAAGAGCTAGGTATTCAAAAGGGAGATAAAGTCGCTATCCTGGCTCGCATTGGCAGTCCAGAGTG
>JBKBWT010000252.1:0-9187 GCA_046314415.1 Saprospiraceae bacterium | reverse complement strand
ACCTCAGAGATTTTACGTCTCGTGATGAAAACCCGATTCTTTATTCAAAATCAGTGCGTTATGCTTCAAAATTATTTTAAAATCGCCCTTCGCAATCTTTTTAAAGATCATTTGTACACGCTTATCAACATTACCGGGCTGGCGCTGGGTATGATGAGTGTACTGCTTATTTTATTTTATGTAAAGGATGAATTGAGTTATGATACTTTTTTTAAAGACCATGATAATATTCACCGTATTGCTATTGATATTAAAACCCAGGATAATAAAAATCTGCTCTTTGCACCCGTGACGAGTATGCTGCCGGAAGCCTTGCGCGACTATTCGCAAGTGGCGAAAACCACGCGGCTTTATCCCGCTGGCAGCCGTCTGGTCAGCGCCGGACCAGAGAAAGTATTTTATGAAACTACTTTTGCCTGGGCAGATCCCAATGTATTTGAGGTATTTAGCTTTCAATTCCTGCACGGCAATCCAAAAACTGCTTTAGATGCACCCATGAAAATGGTCGTCACCCGCGCTACTGCGAAAAAATATTTTGGAACGACGGCGGTTGTAGGTAAAACCCTGAAAGTGAATGAGGTAGATTATCAAATTACGGGTGTGATCGAAGATTTACCGAGTAATGCCCATTTTCAGGTGGGTTTTTTAGCTTCTTTAACCGAGCATTATAATAAAGAATGGTTTCCGAATTGGCATGCTACAATGTTTTACACGTATGTAAAATTAAAACCCGGTACGGATGTCAAAGCATTTGAAGCGCAAATCCATGATATTGCTGATAAATATGTGGGTAATGAAATTCGTCAAAATGCACAATATTATCGCTTTTTTTTACAACCATTAACTTCTATTCATTTACATCCTGATTTGCGTTATGAATTAGGTAAAAATAACTCCTATCGGCAGATTCAAATTTTATCGGCTATTGCAATCATTATTTTGATTATTGCAGCATTCAATTTTATCAATCTCGCTACGGCACGCGCTACACGGCAAGCAAAAGAAGTGGGCATTCGCAAAACCGTGGGTTCACAGCGCAAGCATTTGATCTTGCAGTTTATGCTCGAATCTTTACTCTTGTGTACCCTGGCGATGGTGCTGGCGCTGATGGGGATTTGGCTGGTGCTGCCCTGGTTTAATCAAATTGCGGATAAATAATTGACATTGAGTATTTTACAACAGCCGGTTTTACTAAGTTCTGTAATCGGTATGCTAGTGACGGTCGGTATATTGGCAGGGAGCTATCCGGCATTGGTGCTGTCGGGATTTCGACCGCAGGATGTCCTCAAAGGGCAAATGCTAGGCAAAAGCGGCAGCCAATGGTTGCGCAATCAACTGGTGACGGCGCAGTTTGTAATTTCCATCGCTTTAATCGTAGCGACGATCGTTGTAGTCAAGCAATTGCAATATATGCAACAGCAGGATTTAGGTTTTTCTAAAGAGCAAATGCTGGTACTGCGTGCGCAGGGCGGTTTTTTCAAAAAAGAATACCAAACCGTCAAAAATGAGCTGCAAAAAAATGCTTTTGTACAGTCGGTCAGTGCCTCCAATCGGGTGCCGGGCGAAGAATATTCCAATAATTTGATCACGCTGGAAAGCGACCGCAACAAATCTACGGATATGCGCATTGGCAGTGTGGATGAAGATTTTCTGCATACGTATCAGATTAAATTGGTAGCCGGACGTAGCTTTGATCCTGTCACGGTGGATTCTACCGGGAACAATGTGCTGATCAACGAAGCGGCACTGCCCTTCTTTGGCTGGAAAAAACCGGAGGAGGCACTCGGCGCTACTTTCGGCGGTGGCTGGGGTACAGTGATTGGTGTGGTAAAAGATTTTCATTTTACTTCACTGCAAACCGAGATTACGCCTTTGCTCTTGACTTACAATCCAAATTATTTCAACATTTTTTCTGTCAAAATGAACACCCATGATTACCCGGCTGCGCTGGCGCAATTGCAAACCCAATGGAAAGCCTTAGCACCAGCATTGCCCTTTGAGTACAGCTTTCTGGACGAAGATTTCAATAAACAGTACCAGTCGGAAATTCGCCTAAGTCAATTATTCACTTACTTTTCCGGGTTTGCCATTTTTATTGCATGTCTGGGGCTATTTGGCTTATCGGCTTACGTAGCGGAGAAACGCACCAAGGAAATTGGCATTCGCAAAGTGCTGGGCGCAAGCAGTAGCAATATTTTATTATTACTCTCCAAAGATTTTGTCATCATGGTAAGTATTGCTTTTGCCATATCTGTGCCCTTGGTTTGGTGGGCAATGAGCCAATGGTTGGAAGATTTTGCCTATCGCATTACCATCCAGTGGTGGATGTTTGTATTGGCGGGTGCGGTGGCTGTTGGTGTTGCATTATTGACCGTGAGTTTCCAGGCGATGAGAGCGGCGGTGGCAAATCCGGTAGATTCGTTGAAAATGGAGTAAATGGGTGACGCAGGGATCGGATGATGAAATGACCGAGTCATTTATTTAACGCAAGTAACTCGCTGGTTACAACTTTTGATAAAACATTACATCCTTTATAAAATCATCCGTTTCACGCAAAAATACATTGACCATGATCCGAAGTTTCATTACCACTGCCCTGCGCAGTTTTTGGAAAACACCGACCCAGAGTTTTATCAATCTGCTGGGTTTGAGTGTTTCGATTGCTATTTGCATTCTCATTGCCCTGTTTGTGCGCACCGAAGTACGTTATGACCGCTTTCATAGCAAAGCCGAGCAATTGTACCGCGTGTGGGTAGAGGAAAAATTTCAGGATCAGGTGGCGCAGAATACCTCTACTGCCTTCCCGATTCGCAAGGCATTGCAGGAATATTACCCTGAGGTGGAAGCCGGCACTTATGTAGTGAATGTAAGCGCAGATGGGCGACGTGGCGATTTTGTCGCTGCCGAACGCTTGCATCTGGTGGATGCGCCTGATTTCTTTAAAATGTTTGACTTTCCGATTGTGGCGGGGAGCACCGCCGGACTGGAACGCAACCCCAGCGATATTGTCATCACTGAATCGGTAGCCGAACGCTATTTTGGTAAGGAAAATCCCATTGGGCAATCCTTGGAGTTGCGCTTTGTAGATTCCAATTTTGTGTTCAATGTAGCAGCTGTTGCAAAGGATGTACCAACGTATTCCAGCATTCGCTTCGACATTATTTTGCCGATTGACAATGCAAAATACGTTTGGAATGAGCGTGCCCGCAACTCTTGGTTCAATGTTTATGGTGAAACCTACGTGCAATTAAAACCACAGACCTCGGCTGCTGCACTGGAGCAAAAAATGCCCACCATGCTCAAGCAAGTACTGGGCGACAATTACACCGGCGATAATTATAAAGTCTTTTTCCAGCCAATCACCGATATTCACCTCAACGTGGATTTACCGGAAGGACTGGAGCCGACGAGCGATCCCACGTATTTATACATTCTTTCTACCATCGCCATTTTCATCCTGTTTATAGCTTGTATCAATTTTATCACTTTATCCGTGGGGCGTTCGGCAGGACGAGCTCGCGAAGTGGGGGTGCGCAAAGTGCTAGGTGCCGGACGCGAAATGCTCATTCGCCAATTCTGGAGTGAGGCACTCCTGATGACGCTGGGGGCAGTCCTGGTAGGGCTGTTGCTGGCAAAACTGGCGCTGCCGGAATTCAGCGAAATTGCCAATACCCCCTTGAAATTAACCATTGACGGAACGATGGTACTCTTCCTGGTCGGATTGATTCTGATTGTAGGGCTGCTGGCAGGGATGTATCCAGCGGTCATTCTCTCCAAATTCCAACCGGTAGAAGTGCTGAAAGGCAAATTATCATTAAAAGGCGATCATAATTGGTTCCGGCGCGGCTTACTGTTATTGCAATTTACCATGTCGGCATTGCTGATCGTCGGTACGATGGTCATTAACCAGCAGATGAATTTCATTCGCAATAAGTCGCTGGGTTTCAATTCCGAATACCTGGTGAATGTGGAAATTCCGCAAGGTAGAATCGAAGCCAGGCAAACCGCCGATTTATTACGCAATCAACTCCGCAACAACCGTGCAGTAGTGGACGTCACAGCTTCCATGTTTGATTTTGGGGCGGGCTGGGGACGCATGGGCTACACCGACGATCAGCAAAAGTATCGGGAAGTGACTTTTAATATGGTGGACGAAAATTATTTAGCCACTTACGATATTGAACTGGTAAAAGGGCGCAATTTTGAACCCGGCAGTGAATCTGACCGACTGTATTCGCTGATTGTGAATGAAGCGCTCGTTAAAGAATATGGCTGGGAGGATCCGTTGACAGCGCGTTTTCCAAATCAGAACTTTACAGATTATAAAATCATTGGCGTGGTGAAAAATTTCAACTACGCTTCCCTACGCGATGAGGTGCAGCCGCTGGCAATGTTTATGGCACCCGATTCCATTTTGCGCGATATGGAAAATGTGATGATCGAATCCTCCTCCCGACTCGATTTGGCGGTGCGCTTTCAGGCGGGCGATCCTACCACGCATATTGGCATACTGGAAGAAACCTGGAAAGCCCTTGTACCCAATCTTACGTTTAACTACGCCTTTGTGGATCAGAACCTTGAAGCGCAGTACCAGCGCGAGCGCACCCTGGGACGTATTGTAAATATTGCTTCGGTGCTTTCCATTTTCATCGCGTGCCTGGGGCTATTCGGTTTGACCATGCTCGCCGTGGTGCGCCGTACCAAGGAGATCGGCATTCGCAAAGTGCTGGGCGCGAAGGTGGGCAGCATTGTGCTACTACTTTCCAAAGACTTCATTTGGCTGGTCGTTGCGGCGTTTGTGCTGGCAATGCCTATTGCCTGGTACGCCATGAATCGTTGGCTGGAAGACTTTGCCTACCGCATTCAGATACAATGGTGGATGCTCGCATTGGCTGGCGTGACGATGCTGGCAATCGCGCTATTAACCGTAAGCGTGCAAGCCATTCGGGCAGCAGTGACCAATCCGGTAAAGAATTTGCGCAGCGAATGATGTCAAATGTGAAATATGAAATGTGAAAGTTGAAATGTGGAAAAATGGAAAGTGGGTAATCAATCGCTTAATTAATGATCAATACGCCATTATCCATTGAAAATCATATAATTCCTTTTGCAGTAGTTACGCGATACTAGCCATCTTTATCAAACTTTTCAAAACATTGGAGGTGTTCCTGGTTGTTCCGGGGACACCTCCAATGTTTTCATAGACTTCCCCAGGCGCTCCAGGTACTTCCCTGGTTTAATTGGAGGGCTCCCCGGCAGCGCTGGGATGTTCTCCAGTTCGATTGGGGAGCTTCCTGGCTTTATCAGAGAAGTCCCCAGCCTAGTCAGACTCATCACTATTTGGTTGGGGAGTTCCCCGGCTGCGTTGGGGAACTCTCTGGCAGCATCGGGGAAGTCCCTGACGGCATTGGGGAGGTTCCCGATTCAATCGGAGAAGGCTCCCATGCAATCAGCGCAGGTCCAATTACAATTGGAGAAACCGCTAATTGAATGGAGGAATGACAGGTATTGCTAACTGAAAGCTACATCACTTTTTAAAAGAAAACCTTGTGCATGAATGCATTTACGATAAATCTGCTGCTTAGCCCTTAATAAGACATCTTGCTACAATATCCCACTTTTTATCAGCGCCTAAACTTCCAAGATTTACTCAAGCTGCCTGGGGTGCTAAAAAACAGATTCGATGGCATACTTAACGCCGCGAAATTCAACCGAATCGCCTGACTTTTTGCCTTCTAAAGCTTTGTAGATGGGTGCTTCGGGTGAGATGCCGGTATATTGGGCGCCCTCTACTTCAAACTCCGCCACACTTTCGCCCACAAAGAAATTGCGCTGGTCAGTCATAATCACCGACCCAAGCGTCACTTCCTCATGTAATACGGGGATAATTTTTTCCAGATCCAATAGTACCTCCTCGCGTTCATCAATGATTTCCGCCATTTGCTGCACGTCGTCGAGGGTTTCCAGTTTGTTAGAATCATCCGCCATTTCGCCGGCGTCGTTTTCTGCGTTGAACGCATCGGCTGCCATATCCTGTTCAGTGGCGCGGTGCATTTCAATTGTGGCGTTGTAAGCTTCATAAGCCTGGCGAATAATGCGTTCTTTCAGTTCCAACTGATCCATAATTTGGTTTGGTTAAGGTGAGGTATTGATACCAAATTTGAGATGAGCAGGCGTAAATAGGAAATATTACCCAATTTAAGATCCGTCATTTAGTAAAGCATCCAATACGCCAGCATCAATTAAAAATGGTATTAGAGCTTGTTTAAATTTTACCACTTAGTTCACTTAGTACACTTAGATTTGTTAGGTTGGTTTAATCCTGTCAAACACGCCGCTTCGTGCTACTGCCTAAAAATGCTTAGTGTTCTTAGTGTTCTCAGTGGTTAAAGTAAAAATGTTTTTATATTTTTAAACATGCTCTTATTGGTTTAAAAGCTCAAGAACGCGCTGGGTTCATTTTGTTGTCAAATTCCTGAAAAGGAAACAAAGTGGCACAGGTTTGGATGATAACGCCAGGCAGCAATTTGTCCAAAAACAGGAATAGGATGTTAAAAGCGTGATAACTGTCTTTTCACGCCGGGAGGATCATTTCGATATGGGGAATCCCGTCTTCCAGGTATTCTTCGCCAACAGGTTGAAAGCCAAACGATTGGTAAAACTTAAGCAGGTACAACTGCGCGCCGATTTTAATAGGCACCTTGCCAAAAAGCTGGTGCATTTCGGTAATGGCAGCCTGTACCAATGCGCGACCGGCGCCATCCCCACGGGCGCTGGGGGAAGTCACAATTCTACCAATGGAAGGATAATCAGGGTAGGAAGTACCTTGCGGGAGTAAGCGGGCGTACGCCACGAGTTTGCCGTCAGTATTATAACCCATTAAATGCCAGCCTTTTAAATCTTTGCCGTCACAATCCTGATACACGCAGTTTTGTTCTACGACAAAAACTTCCTGTCGAAGCGCCATACATTCATACAATTGAAAAACCGACAGTTGGGCAAAGGGCAAACATTGAAAGGTCATAAAAGTATTATCTTTAGCAGTAGTAATGCCGCAAAAGTAAAAACTCCCGCTAACAGATGCTCTATCGGTGTTTTAAAATTTCGGACACTTGATGTCCCGTTTGCTTTTGGCGCGCACGTTGGAGCGATTGTTTCCACCCTGGTAGCCTTGGTATCCTTGTTTGTTCTTGTCGCTTTTGTTGCCCAGGTTGAGCTGGAAAGGATTCACTTTAAGCGCAAAGTAAAAATCGGTACTATCAAAATTGGAGCGGCGGATCACACTTCCCAGGTCTTCCGTGCCCAGCCACAGGAAGCCCAGGCGCACCGCTAAGCCGCTGCGCAGATGCTTCCAGTCTAGCATAGTGATCGGCAAAGCAGCTTCAAACCAGCGGCGCTCGAAGCGTGGAGTAATTCCCAGCAGGTTGTTGCGCCGAATGGTATTTTTAGCCAGGGGCAAGCCCTGTATCCAGGTAGCATTGACAAAAAAAGAGGGTAATACTGCCATCTCTGCCTGTACGCTGAACGCAGTGGGTAGCCACATGGTGAAAGCACGTCCCTGCAAGGAAGCATAAGGGTCTTTCATGGTTTGACGACTGAAAAGACGAGCGACGGAGTCTAATTGATCAGCGCTTTCAAATTGTTCAAATTCTTTAAAGTACAAGGCAGTAGAATCCGTTACGTTGATGGCGTGGTTTTCTGCGGATTTATTAAAACGGATAGCGCCCACGTCGAGCAGCGAGAAGCCGATTTTCCATTTATAATGGTCATTTTCATCCAGAATGGTGAACGCCATGCCCAGGTCAATGGCGACACCACTGCCTTTGCGTTGCAGTTGAACATCGTTCTCGGTCACCGAAGGAATAGTAAAGGCATGTTTGGTACGTCCGGGTTCTCCGATCAGGCGATTGCCGGGCAATTGCCGAAAAGTCATTGATTGCTCCATGCTACCGTAGCCAGCTTCGTAGCCTTGCAGCCACTTGATGGTACCTCCAAAGCTGATATCGCCGTATTCGGTAACGCCGGTGCGGGCATAATTCAATCCAATTTCAGACCAAGCCATGCCCCCTACCTTAAAAGGTTGCACGACAAAGAGGGAGTCCACTTCTTTATCCGTAAATTCATAATACCCGATTGCACCCGGTAATTTGCGTGCATTGAAAACCCCGCGTGCGCGCGTGTACAAGCCGACAACCGTAGCATCGCCAAGCTGCAGTAAGAGCGAGGGACCCATGACATTGGTTACAAGATCACCACGAAAGGTAAACTTATCATCGTCCGGGCGACTGCGATAAAAATCTACGACAAACCGATCGGGTGGGGTAGGCAGGTTGCGCTCCGTTAAATCCGGTCGTAATGCGCCTTTAGAAGGGAGGTTCAGCGCGTCCAGCAGGCGAAAATTTTCAACAAAGAAATAGTTATTGTCAAAAAACTGACCAAATTCGATCAGATTCACATCCCAACGGAACGGATAAACCAGACTACCGGCAGGGTTGAGCGTCAATCCGTTTACGCCAGCATAATTGCTCGTGCGCATCCCCAATTGTTCTTGTGCCAGCCCAGTGACACTGAAAAGCAAAATAGTTGCTACAATAACCGTGAACCGATTCATGTGTGTAAAGTTTTTTTGCCCCTTTAAAAAACGCTGAACTGGAGACATTTATGCAGCTCACCAGCGACAACGCTACTAGTGAATTGAACGATCTGCCAAGCCAAATGCTCATTCACTTAGCGTAAAACAGCACTTACACGTAGAATTAAAGCAACTCCATCACCTTTGGCAGGAATATGATGATTCCTATGATTACTGCGATGAATGCTGCAATTAATACTCCTCCGGCAGCTACATCCTTTGTTTTTCCGGCTAAGGGATGGTAATCAGGGGACACTAGATTAGTTAGGTATTCCAACGCGGTGTTAAATGCCTCCGCTGCAAAGACTAATGCAATAGTGAGTAGCACCAGGCACCATTCCGTTGCAGTAATGCGGAAATATAGCCCGGCAGCGAGCACCAGAAGTGTTACCACCAGATGAATTTGAGCGTTGGGTTGTGTTGTTAATAGGTCAATCAAACCATTCCATGCGTATTTAAAGCTCTTGAGACGTAGTTTTAACATTGACGATACTATCTTGATTTTCAAATTGATACGTTCCTATAATCCCCAAATGAGGTGTAGTAGCGCTACTT
>JBKBWT010000251.1:0-9207 GCA_046314415.1 Saprospiraceae bacterium | reverse complement strand
TTCGCGTTCACCGGTACCATAGTCTGGTGCGGGTACGTCAATGGAGGGACCAATAAAATTGCGGCGAATCAACTCAGTGGTATAACGCCGGGTAATTTTTTCCAGGGCTTCCGGTGAATATTCCCAGGGATTAATTTTCACGCCACCCTTGGCACCGCCAAAAGGTACGTCCACAATGGCACATTTGTAGCTCATCAGGGCAGCCAATGCCATTACTTCATCCTGATTCACGTGATTGCTATAGCGAATACCGCCCTTAGTCGGAGTACGGTGATGGCTATGCTGTACGCGATAGGCTTCGATTACTTTCACTTCTCCGTTGATATTCACCGGGAAATGAATCTGATACACAGCATTACAAACTTTAATTTGTTCTAGCAGACCCTGCGGCAATTCCGTGTAACGGGCAGCCTTATCAAAATAATTTTGTACGCTTTGAAAAAAGCTCACTTTAGGCTGAGTCATGATCTTTGATTTGGTTCTCTAATTTGGTCAGTTTTCTATCAAGGTAAATTAAAAACAAGACAATGCCAATGAACACTGCGACAATCACTGCCACTACCACATAGATTTTACCAATGCTGCGCATAAAATCTGCGTCCTGCGCCAAGGCTGGTTGCAGGCAAATCAATTGTAACAGCAATCCAAATACCCATTTCTGTTTCATCGCATTCATTTTGGCGAGGCAAAACTCGCGTTATTTTTTTAAACTAGCAAAGTTTTTTTCCGAATAATATTCTGAATTTAAAGATTGAAAATGTTTAGGCGTTTATTGATATTTTCATCTTTCTAATATAATCAGAATCAGGATTTTCAGGATCACGCCGCCCTCTTACTACTCCATCCTTCCTACCTTAGTCACTCAGTCACCCAGTCACTCACTCGCTCCTGCAATCGCTCCGCCCGATACACCAATTGCGCGATCCACAAGCCAAACAGCGCCCAGCCAATCACCGCCGGATAAAAGACCATGCGCATGGTATTGTCCAAATCTTCTCCTCCAAAAGCAGGATTACCGCCATTTCCCGGATGCAAACTATCAGTCATTCTGGGGATTACATATATCAAAGGAATTAAAGCCGCAAATGCAAAAATATTATATACCGCTGCCAATCTTGCCTTTTTTTCATAATCTTCAAATGCATTGCGTAATACGAAGTAGGCGAAGTAAATAAGTAAAGCGATAGCAGTCATATTTTGCTTCACATCCCAACTCCAGTAAGCGCCCCAGGTATTTTTTGCCCAAATGGCGCCCGTCACCAACCCCAATATGCCGTACAACACGCCTACGCGCGTGTATGCCAGTGCACGCCGATCCATTTCCGCGTCAAAAGTGCGCAGGTACTGCACGCTGTAATAGACCGAACCAATAAAAATAAGCACCATCGCCAGCCAGAGCGACACGTGGAAATAGGTATTGCGAATGGTTTCGCCCAAAATATTGCGGAAAGGAAAAGTAATGCCCGATTTGCTATGCAAATTTTCAATCGGCGTATTTTGCCAGATTTGAGCACCGGCTTCCGGATTCAAAGAATCTTGGGTCACAAAAATTGCACTTGGCAGTACCGAGGCACCGTCAATGGGGTTGTCAATGATGAGCGTAAAATCCTGAACCCGCTCATTTACAGGCAGATAGGCAGGCAGTTGAAATACGGCTTCCAACTCGCGGTCATTTTTCACCTTGATGCTTTGCGCCCCCAAAGCGCGTTTGTCGTCGAGTTTAAGCCAGGCGCGAACGTCGTTCTCCGTCTTTTTGAAAAAAGAATTATACCCTTGAATTTGCAGCGTCACCTGCTCGCCGGTGCGCACGCTTTTTGGATTTACTTCGGTAATACCGGATTTTAGCGGCATGAGCATGCCTGCAATAAAAACATACATTAAAATGACGACGCTTAAAGCTTTCCACCAACCTTTCATCATGTAAAATGAATAATGAATGATTAAAGAATGAATAATTATGCCTATATGATATTTTTGACACTGATTTTTATAATGATTCAAACGGATTAAAAATTATAATAATCAGTGTCCCAGCAATGTCAAATAAAAATCAATCCTTCCATAAAAAAGGATATAATACCAAAGCCAGCCCCAACAACAATAGGTCAATTCCGATCAGAATGCCCACATCTTTCATCACGCCGGTATCATTGAGCAAACGCAAAGCATTCGCCGAAATTTTAATCAATGTCATTAAAATAGGAATCACCAGCGGAAAACTCAAAATTGCCATCAGCGTGGCGCTGTTATCTGCCTTTGCAGAGATAGCGGAAATGAAAGTAAAGGTAATGGAAAAGCCAACACTTGACAGAAAAATTGCCAGCACAAACTGCCCCGTGTCCTTTACCGGATTTGCCGCTACAATCGCCAGTCCTATCCAACACAGAACACTCAACAACAATAATAGTGCGGCATTGTAAATGATTTTTGACAATAAGATGGCGATCGGGTTTGCCAGGCTATAATAATACAGCTGACGGGCGCTGTTTTCCTGCACAAAACTTTTGACAATGGCATTCACCGAAGCAAATAAGGTAATAATCCAGAACAACGTATTCCAGATATTCGGCTCCAGCCGGATAAAAGCGGTGTAAACTATAAATATAGTAGAAAATACATATAACAAGATGCCGCTGAGGGCATACTTCATGCGCCATTCGAGCAATATTTCCTTGCGCAATAGCACCATCGTTTCTTTCAGCCAATTCATTGCCGTAAAAATACGCGCTTTCCGAAAAAAATCGTTGTTTTGTAATGATTTGTGTTAGGTGTTGGTTAGAATGATTGTTATTATATCATTTTATAAAATCTTTAAATTATTTATAATTTTGTATCATAAGCGCTTAGTAATGTTGCGATTTGCTTTATATAGCTTCTTTTTAATGCTTGCTGGTAATGCTTTTGCAGCCGAGGCGATGTTTTTAAAAGTGCCCGCACTGCCGGGTGATGGCACTATTTCGATGCTGCGCCGGTATGAACTGGAGCAGTATTCCTGCAATTTTGAACAATTTTACAAGCTGAATAAAATTAATAAAAAAACGGCATTACAAGTCGGGAAAAATTATTTTTTACCGATTTTAATTTATACTTTCAATGGAAAAACCATTCGCAGCAGCGTTGGCATTAATGATTATGATAAAGCGTTACGCATTCAACAATACAATGAACGGATGCATGAAGCCCAAATGCGGGAACAGTCTTTTCGTGCCAGTAAAATTATCTGGGTGCCTTATCACGAATTAAATTGCCCTGAGCCTGATCTTGCAGTACCGGCGCTGGTTTCGGCGGTGCCCGAAGCTGCCAAGACCGGCAACCGGGTTTTCCCGATTTTTGGCGATAAATATGCCAAAACACCTTTAATGAGTAATCGCCTGAAAGGCAAGGTGTTCTACATTTCCAGCGGGCATGGCGGACCCGATCCGGGCGCGTTGGGTAAACGCAGTGGACGCACTATCTGCGAGGATGAGTATGCTTATGATGTGTCGCTGCGGCTATGTCGCTTGCTCATTGCGCATGGGGCGACGGCGTATATGGTGATTCGCGATGACGATGGCATTCGCGACGAGGAGATTTTGCGCTGCGACCAGGATGAAACGGTGTGGGGCGGCGAAAAAGTAAAATTGGGTCAGAAAGCCCGCCTTTTTCAACGCTCAGATTTGGTAAATGAATTATATGAAAAGCACCGGCTACAAGGGGTAGTGCAACAAACCTTGATTGAAATTCATGTGGATTCGCGCAGTCGGGGTACGCGTGTGGACGCTTTTTTCTGTTATCGCCCTTCGAGCAAAGAGGGCAAACGCCTGGCAAATAATTTACAATTGACTTTTCAGAAAAAGTATGCCCGTTACCAAAAAGGACGCAGTTATCAGGGCAAAGTTGAAAATCACCGCGACTTGCATATGCTGCGCGAACCTAAGCCTGCTTCGGTTTTTGTAGAACTCGCCAACATTCGCAATTATGCCGATCAGCAAAGATTGGTATTGCCCAAAAATCGACAGTTATTGGCAGAGTGGCTGTTTGAAGGATTGACAAAGTAATAATCTCATTTTGAATTGATAATGGCGTATTGATTATTGTCAAACTACTTGATTTTCAATTACTTGACATTTTCACATGTACATCTCCTCATTTCAACTTTGTATAATACAATACTTAAAATTTTTTCTTTTTGTATATAATATCATTACAATATTATAACAATACATAAATATTTTTAGATCAGGATTTCGATTTTTTTTGAAAAAAATAAGCTTTTTGGGCTTTTACATCATCAAATGTAAAAATTTTATCATTTGATAGTCGCGCATAAAACGCTAGCATGGCAAAGTCGCCTGCACAAGCGCCGGTATGCAGGAGCAACACGCCCCAGAGCAGCCACTGAAAAAAAATAGGAGAGAATATTAATATAATAGTGCCTGTAAATGAGATCACTACAAACGGTGCCAATGCCACCAATCTAAACTCCCGCGCCCCAGCCACAAAGCGATCTGCCACGGCATAAAAATAAAATTTCCGCAAATTGCCGCCAAAGGAGACCTTGGGTGCCCCCGCTATCTTGTACGCCAGTCCGTGAATAGCTTCGTGTATTGGTATCAATAAGGTGAGCGACGCAGCAAAACCCAGCGAGACCGCATAAAATAAATTGCCGAATGTAATTTTTCCGGCGCTGATCTGTAAAGCGGCTACGCCAATTATTACAATTAGCAGCAAAACATTTAGTGCGATATAAAATCGAATAATATTAGTCGGGTATTGAAAATCCCGTTGCACAAAAGGAATCATCTCTGTATAAGGTAATTCCTCCAGGAGCAAATATTCCGACTCATCAAAAAGCGCATCAATCGTGGGTTTCATAAGGTTCAGAGGTTTCGAGGGGTTCGGGTGTTATAATATTGGCAGCTTTAGCAAAATCATTATCATTTTTTATAATAATACCTGCCACTTTACGGGCTTCCTGTCGCGGATTTTTCCACCAATTAATCGACCAAATAGGCTGATACACAAAGTCTTGTGCAGTAATTGCCTCGCGTTGCTCATTTTCCCAAACATAATCGGTAGCGGGCGTTTGTGCAAAAAATCCATCCGGTTGCAATAACAATGTCGGCTGCGCTTCGTGCACGCCGTGAATGCATAAAGGCGCCAACCGATTGGTTGCCGTGGTTCCAATGCTGGCGCGGGTTTCACCAATGTAAGGCTGCAATGCCAATGCCACTTCCTGTGCAAATACACGCTCCTCGGCGGTGGGTTCCGCTTTTTGCAACCACGTATTGAGTCGTTGTGCTATTGCTGGTTTATCCCCCGGTAATTGATTATATAATAAATAACTCGCTAGAACTAAATAACCTGGTTTTTCTATTACATTCAACCACTTTTCGAGTTCCGATTGCGGAATAGAATTGGCAATAAATAAAGCGCGTAGCGGACGACTCATTAATAATTGTAAATGTTGTAATAATAACGGGGTATTTAAAATTTCCGTATGCCCGCTGAGTTCGCCTTTTGCATTTTTAATACCATACGTAGTAGAAATCATTAATATATCAAAATGCTGCCCGCGTAGTTCATCCAGGTAAAAAACGCCCAAGCCATTGCGCTCCAATTGCTGAATTTTTTCAGCACCAAACGACCATTTCTGCTTGATTTTCAACAAGTAAGACGCGATTAAATCCCGTTGTGCCACGGTAAAACACACAATGCCCACAGTGGGGAAAGTGCGCTGTGAAGTCGGTTTTACTTCATTCAAAAGGCGAATAATATGCTGCGCTTCGTCTTCATTCGTGCCGCTTTGCTCATCGTAGCGCCCATCCACCTGCTCAAAATGAATGGAAAAAGTAGTAGTATCACTGCCCCCGTTGGGCTGCAACACATTACCGGGGCTAGGGCGGTAGGTGTTTTTTAACGTGACACTCGGCACATCATGGGCACTCGCCCAGTCTGCAAGCGCCGAATGCTCCGGCATTGGTAGCTGCCCAGCTTCCTCAAAAAAGACGGCTTTTTTTGCCAGTGAAATAGTTGATATAAATTCTTGTAGTGTTAAATACTGAGATTCATCAAATAATATATAATCATAAGCTTGCTTTGATGCAGGTAATGCCGTTGCTACCGCGTAAGGTGTTGCCAGCATAATAGGAAAAATCGCGGTCATCGCCTCCATAGCCGGCGCGAGTAGCTCCGGCAAGGCTTTATCTTTCGGAAATTCCTGATTTTTTTTGTCAAACAACGCCTGGAATGCCTCGCGATTACTGCGGCGCAATTCTTTCAGTGCCTCTTCCCTACCCGACTTGACTGTTTGCGCAATTTGCCCCGGCAGCAATTTTTTCAACTGTTCATAACTGCTTACGAATTCAGCTATAGCTTTCTCTTCAACTGTAAGCTGCTGATTACCAAACAAATTTAAACAATTATGCAAATACCAACTTTCAAATGCCTGCATCCAGTCATTGGGTTTTACTTTCACCAGCGCCCGAATGATTTTCGTCGCATTTTCGGGCAATTGTAACCAATGATGTTGCCAGGCATAAAAAATATCATATTCACGAAGATACAAACGTGTATTCTCCAGTTGCTCAATGATTTCCTCCAAGTATTTCTGCCGTTTCGGAATCGTTAGCATTTTATTTTCAAACAATTCCTGATACAAGCGTGCTTCATTTAGTTCTTCGACCAATTGATCCAGCCCGGTTTCAAGTTCCTGCATTTGCTCTCCGAGTGCCAACTCCTCGCGCGCATTTTTGGCATTCAGGCGTTGTACTTCGTCCTGCACCAGGGTCGGAAAACTTTCGCGCCAACGCGACAGCGCTTTTTCAAACAAATCCAGATTTTGCCTTACTTTCTGAATGTTTTTGCCTTCTGCCGCGGGTGGAAACTGAAAATCAAAGGGCTTATCCTGTTCCATTTTTCTTACCAAAGCCAGGTAATGCGTTGCCACTTCATCGCGTGCTTCCAGTACCGCTTTGTATTTTCCAGAGAAAACGCCTTTTAGTTTCAAAGAACCGGCACCAGATTGCTCAAAATCAACACCGTATTTAGTAGAAAAATCTGCCATTCGATCATTTAGCCGCACCAGCGCATTCGACAATTCGCCGTAGCTGCCTTCGTACTGCTCCTCTAATCGATCGGCATAAAAATTTGTTTTTGTAATATAACGATGATGTAATATTTGTGCTTTGGCTAAAAAAGTATCAATTTGCTTACTAATATATTGAAAACCATTGGCTTGCGATTGTTTAATAAAAATAGCAGCATGCAGATTACTCAATGGATGCCGGAGGGTATTCACTTTTTGATACAATGGCTGGGATAAACGAATGCCTTCCCGCAATTGTACGTACTCATCATAATTGAATTTAAAATCATTCGTATGTAGATGACCAGCAAGGAGTTCTTTGCCTTCTACCCGATTGCTGCGCAAGAATAAGCCCACTGTTTCCGTCCAGTTATTCGGACCAAAAATATCCCGGCGCAGATTATGATAATTTTCATCGAGCTTGGTTTTCAGGCGTTTAGCTTTGTCCAAAGCTACCCGAAAAGCCGCCGTATCGAATCCTGGCGTAGGCGCTTCCGTATTAGCGATGGTGCGCAAGGTATTTAGCAAGACCGACTTTTCCGAGAGTCCTTCCTGCAACAAAAAGCTGAAAGGCAGCAATCCCAATTGTTCCAGCCGTTTTTGAATCTGCCGCAGCGCACCCACATTTTCTGCCACCACCAGGCAGCGTTTGCCATTCGAAAGCGCATTGGTCAGCAAATGCACCAGCAAATGCGTCTTACCGGTACCCGCTGCGCCTTTTATCCATACCCGGGAATGATCGAAAATACTTTGCAAAGCCGAAGCTTGGTAGGGGTCTAATGGCAAGAGTCCAAAAGGATGTTTTTGTTGAACCTCCGCGGCTGGGATTTCGGGTTCTTCGCTGTAAGCCAGCGGTGCAAATTGTGGCGGAAAAAAACCGATTACCCCCGACCAGTGAATCAATCCTTGTTCATAATAATTTTCCAGCATCGTCGCTGTCGGTGCCACTGCCAAGGCAATATTTTGGCTGGTATTTTCAATGCCGAGCATTGCTGCTATCTCGGTACAACAGTTTACCAGTGCTTCGGGCGTTGCCTTGCCGGTTTTGCTTACGTTTGCCAGCTTAGGCTCAATATCTACTGCGTATTCCCGCTTGAGCATGTCAACCAAAGGTTGATTGAACACCACGCGGTCGGTATCCCGATGCGTCAAAATCCAGGTGCCGGGGGTTTCGGGCGCCGGTGCAAGATTTACCTGCCAGATAAAGAGCGGCGCGGCAATTCGGTCTTCCCCTTGTGACCAGATTAAAAACGGATAAGCAAAACCCGTAATAGGTAATCCCTTGATTCGCTCGTGATTACGTGCACTGAAATAAAGATGCTGCAAGGTTTCAGCAGCAGCAAACGCCGGGCGGCAAGATAATTGTACCTGCCCTTGTTTCAATAATTTGCTAAGCCAGGAATAAGCAAAATTCGGATCGTTGGTGTCCAACTGTGTTAAGTCCAGCAATTTGGCTTGATCTGCTAATGCATGAAAATATACTTGTGGTGGTTGTACGGATAGCACGTCTCTTTCCTCTGTTCCCATGATTGTTACTTGTTGATAGTCAATTGTTTATTGCGCCTTAACAAACACGTTTTATTCCTTTTACCAGTGTTGCGCAAAGATTTGCAATTTTACTCAACAACTTAGCCCGATTGATTCATAAGCTTTTATAAATCTAAGAATAAAAAATGAGCAATTTAAAATTTTATAAGATTCGGCTCCAAATATAGGAAAAAACATTAACGCCAAAAATTTGTGCCCATAAAGTACACAAGTTAATAAAATGTACACGTAATTACATTGTTATTAACTGATTTATTAAACAAACCAGTAAGGCTTGATTTCATACCTCCTTTTTTTACAAAAAACTATCTTAAAATCCTTTTAAAGTTTGCAGATTTGTAGTACATTATGATCTGAAAATCAAAAGGTTGTATTGTATAATCTTTTTAGCCGTTTGGGGCTTTAAGGTTAAACAAAATGAAAATTCTCTCTTTATGGTACCTCATATCGCAGTTATTGTAACCGACCCTGAAAGACGTATCTTGTGGGTAAACGAAGATTTCACCTACATCACTGGCTACTCGCTCTCCGAAGTTTTGGGCAAGAAGCCTAGTATTTTGCAGGGACCTAAATCCGAACGAGAAGTAGTACGC
>JBKBWT010000250.1:0-9208 GCA_046314415.1 Saprospiraceae bacterium | reverse complement strand
TAAAGCAAATGGGCTGTAAACCCTCAACCCGTAAGCCTTTGCCCTTGGTATCGGTGAGCGTGAGCCAACGTACATCTGTTTTATAACCGGACTCCTGTGGGCGAATGTAATTCCAGGTAAATTGATTTTTTACATTATCATTATATAAATTAATAAAAGCAGCCGTATTCCGGTCGCTGTAATTTTCCCAGGGACCCCGCCCATAATATGCAAGATTATCATAATTTCCGCTCAGCGCCATACGCATGCCAAAACGCGGCAATTCCGGTAGTTCCCGACCTGTCATATCAATAGCAGCAGTAATTTGAATTGCGCCATCGGGCTGAATTAAATAAGTCACATCATACGGCACATTCACACCTGTTAATTGATAGGTAATTTGAATGGGCAGACCGGCATTCGTTTGCTGACCGATTGTAATATTTTTAAGCATTTTATTTACATGGGCATTGCGCCAAATACCTAAAGTGGTCGGCATATTGCTACCAAAATCATTATCCGTTGGGGCGCGCCAGAAATACGGTTCTGGAAATTGAAAAATCGTAATCGGTTCGTTATCAATTGCATATTGAACCAATGCCCCATTTTTCACATTGAATGTACCGCTGATATTACCCGATTGAAATTGGAGCAGATCGCCGTCTCTATTTACTTGTAAAGTACCGTTTGTTACATTATTATTAAAATATTCCCCGCCAATTTTAAATTGTTCCCGCGCTACTTCATGTCCGGCCGGTACTAATTCGGTGGCATTTTTTGTAAATGCATACAAATTGACAAAATATTCACTACCCGGTGTAATATTGAATGTTGGCAAAGACAAAGTAATATCTTTTTGCTGACGCGGTGCGATATTCACTTCAAAGGTATTTTCATTTACTTTTTTACCATTTTGATATAATTCCCATTTAAATTGATATTGATTCAAATTGGTAAAAGCAAAAAGGTTTTGTACCGTTATTACACCGTTTGCAATATCTTTATTCTTAAACAGAATATTTTGATACACTTTTTTCACTTCATTTAGTCCCGGATGAATGGTGCGATTCGCCGCAACGAGTCCGTTAGAACAGAAATTTTCGTCATTTTGCAACGCATAACCGCCAAAATCACCGCCGTAACCCCAATAAATCCGCCCATCTGGCGTGCTGGTTTTAATACCTTGATCCACCCAGTCCCAGATAAAACCACCCTGCATTTTTTTATCACTATAAATAATATCCCAATATTCCTGAAAATTTCCGCTGCTATTACCCATAGCATGTGAATATTCGCACATAATATAAGGACGTTTTTTATTAGATGCCGCATAATCTTTCATGCGCTGAATGGGCGGATACATGGGACAAACTATATCGGTATTCCAGTCTTCACCGGCTTGTTCAAACTGCACAAAGCGTGTATTGTCGCGGTTTTTCATCCATTTATAGGCATCGTGAAAGACCTGACCATTGCCACATTCATTGCCCATCGACCATAGAATAACCGAAGGATGATTTTTATCACGTTCCACCAAACGATGAATGCGATCCATGTGTGCGGGCGCCCATTCGGCTAAATATGCCGGGTGAACCAGGGTGTCAAAATGCACCTCCGGACCCGAACCCATGCCGTGGGTTTCGATATTGGCTTCGTCCACTACATATAACCCATATTGATCACATAATTTCAACCAGGTGGGATCATTGGGGTAATGACTGGTGCGCACCGCATTAATATTATACAGTTTCATCAGTTGAATATCCTTGAGCATGAGCTCTTTAGTGAGCACAAGACCTTCTACATCGTCGTGCTCGTGCCGATTCGTACCGTGCACCAATACCGGTATGCCATTGACCAATAATTGCGCATCTTTAATTTCCACTTTGCGGAAACCCAACTTCACCCCAGCAAAACCAAGGTTATTTCCTTTATCATCTTTTACATTAATGATGCCATTATATAAATTGGGCGTTTCATCGCTCCATTTTAAAACATTTGGAATGACACCTTTGAAGTTAATAGAATTTACATCCGATGTAATATTCAGGCTTTTTTCTTGATTAAAAACCGATTTTCCGGCTTGATCCATTACATTGAATGTAATAACGACCGATTTGGTGCTTGTCGTAAATCGGCGAATATCAATCGTAGCATCCAGCGTGCCATTTACATATTTATCATCCAGCCCGGCTTTTATAAAAAAATCCCACAGGCTTACTTTTGGCAGTGCATACAAAAACACATCGCGCTCGATACCGCTCAAGCGCCAGAAATCCTGGTCTTCGAGATAACTGCCGTCGTGCCAGCGAAATACCTGCACCGCCAGTACATTTTCACCTTTTTTTACATATTTAGTAATATTAAATTCGGCAGGGGTCTTGGAGACTTTACTCATGCCTACTTTTTCACCGTTGAGGTAAATAAAAGCACAGCCAGAAATAGAACCAAATTGCAATATGATTTCCCGACCGTCCCAATTGGCAGGCAAGGTAAAGGTTTTGCGATACGTACCCACCGGATTGTCGCCCATGATATAAGGCGGATTCGCCGGAAAGGGATATATAATATTCGTATAAATTGGAATACCAAACCCTTTTAATTCCCAGTTAGAAGGCACCGGAAGGTTTGCCCAGTTTTTATCATCCAGCTCAACCTTATAAAAATCGGTATTTCGCGTGGTGTGTGTCGGCGTGTAGGTGAATTTCCAGGTACCATTGAGCGACAAAAACCAGGGCGAGCGCGCATAGTCATCCGCCAGGGCATCACCGGCATTGGCATATAACATAAAAGTAGCATGCGGTTTTTCCTGATTCTCATTTAATAATTGTGGATTTTCCCAGCTATTTCGCACTTGCTGCGCCCAGGAAATCTGGTAGCCCAGCACCAACGTAAAAAGAAGAATGATGTATTTACTCATGACAGACTTGTTTGAAAATGTTGGAATGATATGCCCAAAGCTAAGCACCGTTGAGGAGTTTGCCAATGACTTTTATAAATGAATGAGGTGTTGTTACTGCAAATTTATTTTGATGCGAAAACTAAAGTGGATCGCCCGTAGGAATGATTCCCTGTTGAATGGCTGAAGTCTGTTCGGCAGTAAACGGCGGCTCCAACAAATCCCCATTTTCTTGGTGGCAGCGAAACAAATCCACAATATAATGCAGCCGGTCTGGTAAGTCCGCCCAGTCAATCGCACCGGATTCTTTTATGCTATTGAATGTAGGATCCACCTGTTGTAATAATAATTGTAAATCCGAGTTATTTACTTGTTGTAATGATTCGGGAAAACTGGCTTGCAAATCTTCCGCCAATTGTAAATATTTGCCTTCCGGGAAGCATAGTACCATCATATTTTTAGTTAATAACAAACGTACTTTTTTACGTATTGATGTAATAAAATCATTCATCTTTACATCCAATCGCATTGGTTTGCCAATAAACCGCATTATTAACATCATTACATACACCAACCAGCCTCGATACGGAAACATGGCTTGTAACAATTTTGGCAATAAAACCGCAGGTTCCGGCACCGACGCATTCAACGCTTCCGCAATTTCCGGCTGCAAACGCGTTTGCTCATGAAAACCAATTTTAATATTCGCCATTAAAATTAACTCCGCCCGCTTTTGTACATCCGTTTCAAAAAAAGCATCATAATAATGGCGGAATGCCTGTTGTAAATAACTTTGTCCATCGGGTGGATCACCTTCTTTTAATGTCGCGCAAAAAAGCGTGATATTATTTACATCATAATGTACATCTTGTGCACAACTTTCTAAAAACCGTGCAAATTCTGTTCCAATTTCTGCAAATACCTTCTGATTGCCCCGCGCTACCGCATCACTTGAATGTGCAATAATGTTCATCGGATTCAACACTGCCCATAAACGTTGTCGCAGCGTCGTCTCTTCGGGCGCTATTTCCGTCATGCCTCGCTCCGTCGGTGCTGGCGTCAATAAACGTTCCAAAGCCCGCCGCAAATCTTCCTTCCTGATCGTCTGCCCCGCCTGCTTCGACGCCCAGGTCGCAAAGGTGCACCAATTCGCACAGGTCCCCGTACGCCCGGTCATCGCTTGCGACAGTTCGTAGTAGCACTGCGTAATCTGCAAATTGCGAAGCACCGGCTCGGGGTGAGTAGCGATGGTATCGACCTGGTGAATGGTGGGAAAAGAAATCATAGGTGTCAGTTGTAAAGCGAATGTAGATAAATTTATTTATAATACTACATGTAATAAATTTAAAATGGTACACTACAGTATTAAAGACGCCCGCCACAGCAACTCAATAATCAAATAACTCAACATGCGCGGTAAGAGGTGCAGTAGTGTTTTAGCAATATCTGGTAATGTAGGAATATTTACTTGGTTGTTTTGCAACAACATACGCCGTACTTAGTACGTAAAATAAGCGCCTTGCGTCGTCTTTGCCAGTGAACTGTTGAAACAGCTGCTGCAATTATGTAGTCTATTATGGAATGTATTTTAGAATTTGCGAAACTTTGGTATAGTATGACATTTTTATCCTATCTTTGTATGCATACTTTTCTAATTATCAAGCTACTAGCACCTTAATCACATCTCATGAAAAAAATAACTGCCTCGGGGCTCACCATGTGCCTCCTATTAAGTGTATTTACGATATCTGGAAATACCCTGATATCTGATAATACTGATGCTCATTCCTTCGTCAAAAAAACATTTTCTGGTACTACTGTCTCTTTTTACAATGCCCAGCAATTCACTGCTGTCCCCAATAATATCAACGCCCCAACCTGTGCTTACGAACAGCCCAGGCTATGATAACAACGGTTCTTTTATCGTCACCGTCACTGATGGTTCGGGCTGTGCAGGTACTTATCGTGTTGAAGCCCAACCCATTGCTGGCTCTGGTCCGAGTGGGAGCACGCCGCCCTTAACCTTCACGACTACTTACATCGGTTTTCCCGCTGGAGGTTTTTCCTTTACCGGTGCCAGTCCTGGACAATACCAGGTGACTGTGACGGAAGAAGGCGCAGCTTGCGACCCACCTAAAAATCCGATTACCTTTGTCGTCACTGTGCCGGATGGCGCAAGCGGGGGCGCTTGTGATACGCCCAATCCACAGCAATTCACCACTGCTGTCAATACCATCAACGCCCCAACCTGTGCTTATGACAGCCCAGGCTATGATAACAACGGCTCTTTTATCGTCAACGTCACTGATGGCTCTGGCTGTGCAGGCACTTATCGTGTCGATGCCCAACCCATTGCTGGCTCTGGTCCGAGCGGGAGCACACCCTCCCTAACCTCCACGACTACTTACATCGGTTTTCCCGCTGGGGGTTTTTCCTTTACCAATGCCGGTCCTGGTCAATATCAGGTAACCGTGACGGAAGAAGGCGCAGTTTGCGATCCGCCTAAAAACCCCATCACCTTCGTTGTCACTGTGCCGGATGGCGCAAGCGGGGGCGCTTGTGATACGCCCAATCCGCAACAATTCACCGTCGCCACCAGTAACATCACTGCCCCGACCTGCGCTTACGACAGCCCAGGTTATGATAATAACGGTTCTTTTATCGTCAACGTCACTGATGGCTCTGGCTGTGCAGGCACTTATCGTGTCGATGCCCAACCCATTGCTGGCTCTGGTCCGAGCGGGAGCACACCCTCCCTAACCTCCACGACTACTTACATCGGTTTTCCCGCTGGGGGTTTTTCCTTTACCAATGCCGGTCCTGGTCAATATCAGGTAACCGTGACGGAAGAAGGCGCAGTTTGCGATCCGCCTAAAAACCCCATCACCTTCGTCGTCACCGTGCCGGATGGTGCAAGCGGGGGCGCTTGTGATACGCCCAATCCGCAACAATTCACCGTAGCCACCAGTAACATTACTGCCCCAACCTGCGCTTACGACAGCCCAGGTTATGATAACAATGGTTCTTTCCTCGTCACCGTCACTGATGGTTCCGGCTGCGCTGGCACTTATCGTGTCGAAGCTCAACCCATTGCTGGCTCTGGTCCGAGTGGTAGCACGCCACCTATTACTACCACTGCTACTTTTATCGGTTTTAGCGAAGGTGATTTTGAGTTTGAAAGAGCCGGTCCCGGGCAGTATCAAGTTACGATTAAACAAACAAATCCAAACTGTAGCCCTGCCAAAAATCCCATTACCTTTGTTGTCACCGTGCCGGATGGGTATGCATCGCAACTCAGTGTAAGTGCCGACCAAACGGTTTGTTCTACCAAAATACCACAAGCGCTGACTGCCACTATTGCGAGTCTTCCTCCGCAAACGACCGTTACCTATCAATGGGAAATGAGTACGACTGATTGTGTGCGTGATTTTGTACCGATTGCCAATGCGACCGACCTTAGTTATACTTTTACCAGTCCTTTGACGCAAACCACTTACTTCCGCCTCCGGGTCATTTTTATGATGAATGGCGTATCTTGCGACTGCGACATCGTAAGCAATTGCATAACAATTACAGTTTCAAAAGTAAATTGTGGTGCATTCCCCTGGGATGGCAAAACCAATTAAAAGCAAAATGCCCTATGCGCAAAGATGCATAGGGCATTTTTTTTAACTTTCCGCTTGTAACGTTTTATACCCATTTTAAGTAAGCAGCGACGTAAAAACGATCCTCTCATCAGCTGCTGCAATAATTGTAATAATAAGTTGCGTAGATTCTACTTCAAAATCAAATACTTCACCTGCGGTAAGCTGCCTTCTTTCATTACTCGTACGATATAGCTCAGTATGGTTGGTTGCTGCTTGCAAAGCAAAAGAAAATACGAAGAATGACGGGGATTTGTTTAAGTATTATCTGTACTAGATAAATACTATCCGCGAGTAGAAATTGTGACTTTTATCATTGCAGTTTTAATATTTATTCTAGAATTTATACCATCCAAAAACAAATAATATGAGTACCACAATAGAAACATTATCCCCCATTGCGGAAAGGAAAGAAGCCGCAATTAAAAAGCTAAAAAAGGACAAACGCTTTCTGCTGGGGACGAAAGCCTTACCAAAACAGCCTTTTTCAAAAGCTACTACCCTACTGAGCAAAGCATTTATAGATTACATTGAAATAATAAAGAGACGAAAAGAACTGGTTACCCTGTATGGTGTGCAAGGCATTCCTCGCACAACGCAGAATATCTTGGTATTGAATCACATAAGCGCTATCGAACGCTTGAAAGCTGCTTTTGATCAAGTAAAAACTTGTGCAGGTGTACTCGAAGCGGTGGGATTGAACTTACCTTTGAGCGAGGCATTCATGGCTTCACTCGAACCCGTGCTGGATAATAAAACTGAACAAGTCAACTTACATTATACTCATATCCAGTTTTCAAAAGACGAAATCAGAAAACTGAAAAAAGATTTAGACGATTGGGGATTTGCTTCGGAAGATTATGATGCCTACCTGAAAAAACTGGAGAAAGGCTATGATGCTTATTTTCAAGTAATTACGCCTAATACAGATATTGATGATATTTATGATGGACCTCTTTTTGATAATCCTGCTCTCGGATTTAATCTCGTTCGTCCTCCCAAGCCTATTCGGGTTGATATCAGACCCGAAGATTTTTTGGATGACCCCCCGGTGGCGGTGGAAGTGGTGGTAGCGGCAGCGGCGGTGGTGGTATGGGCGGCGGCGGATTCAATATCCCTGTTTACAAAGGTGTGGGAGATTACATTTTTACTGCCTCTGATTACATCCAACAAGTACTGGATTATATAAAAACTCAAGATATGACTTTTGGTCTTGGAGGATTTTACTATTTTGAAAGGACACAAATGGATTCTAAATCTGATACGAAAAAACTTAAAGGAGATTGGAGTCCAGATGTTCAAAATGAGCGGGACCATGCTCTTGCTGATCTTTTTGAAGCTTTGGGATGGGGTCTCCTTCCCAGCGACATCTTTCACGGTGGAATGTTAGGAGTTTTATGTCATATTATATCATCTGTTGTCAGACCAGACTCTCCTAATCCTTGGCCTGGAAATGGCAGCAGTTTTGTTGATCCATAAACTCAAATTAGAAATTTCAGTACGAGCGTTGGATATAATGGCGTTTTCAAGTTATCGATGGGTAACTAAGCTGTTATTATTTGCTGAGCCTCCTCTACAGAGGCTCAGCTACGTACCATTCCGCTCCTAGCGAATAAGCAAAGAGCTATAATTTATCTCCTTTTTATGCTTAAAATGTTGTAAATTTATTTAGCTAACGCTTTGTTTTTTCAATATTTCTTAATATCTAACATCTGATTTCCGGCATCTTAGTTCGTATTACACCTCAATCAAACAAGCCTTTGAGTGATTGATTACCTTATAACTCAATACCATTTACTCTTTAAAATCAATTAACTCAATATCAAAAATCAGGATGGCGTTGCGGGGGATGCCCGGCGGCGGATTTGCGCCGTAGCCCAGCGCCGAAGGTATAATGAAGGTGCCTTTTCCACCTTTTTGCAGCAAAGGAACGGCAATTTTCCAGCCTTCGATCAGGTTTTTTAAAGGAAATTCTACACCGCTGCCGACTTGGTCAAATACGCTGCCGTCTAGGAAATATCCTTTGTAGCGTACGTTAATGGTGGCGTTGATGGTGGGATTGGCGCCCGTGCCGGTTTTGGTAATGATGTAGTGGATACCCGAGGGATGAACGGTTGTATTTAAATTATTTTCGGCTACAAAACGTTCGATTGTTACATTATCGGGTTCTTCCGGTTCTTCTTCTTTGTTACAAGCGCTTACCAGTAAAAGCATTGCCGCGAAAAGCCATAGCTTGTTTTTCATTGTAATTCTGTTTTTGCGGGCAAAAAAAAACAGGCAGTTGACAATTTTCTAGTTTTTGTTTTGTCTATCTTTTTACCAATTTATAGCTATTTATTTTTAAAATATACAGTTGTTTAATTCCACTACTTAGACCACTTAACGCACTTAAATTTGTTACTTGGTTTGATCCTGTCAAACCCGCAGCGGGGTGCTACTACCTCAAAATGCTTGGTGATCTAAGTGTGCTCAGTGGTTATAACATTATTGTTTTTAACGTGAGTTATGGATAAAAACGATTTTAAGCTATTGATAATCAATGGAAAGTGGCTTATTGTTTGCGTCTTTTGATTTTATTTACGTTCTTTTTGCATTGCCCAAAAAGAACCAAAAACGCTAGGCATATCCCCCGAAGGGATTCCTTTGGAACAATTGCTCCGCTGGATCTGCCAGGCAGCCGCCACTA
>JBKBWT010000249.1:0-9210 GCA_046314415.1 Saprospiraceae bacterium | reverse complement strand
TCATTTACCTCTTTTTATAAATTTGCTTTTTTAAAAAATTGTAAACCATCATTATAATCTATTTTTATTAAATAATCTAGCATCCTAAGCTGAAAAATTTCAATCCAAAACGACCATGTCAAATGAAGTAAAAATTGGCATTCTTGCCATTGTTGCCGTTGGGCTGTCCCTATGGGGCTATAAATTTATTATGGGTAAAAATGCGCTTACCGCCTCCAATATTTATTATGTAGATTATGCTACCGTAGAGGGACTACAAAAAGGTACACCAGTACGTATCAGTGGTTTTCAGGTTGGCGTAGTGTCGGATATTTTTTTGAAGCCCGATGATCCAAACCGGCGCGTAACAGTAGTACTTGACCTGGGTAAGGAGACTAAAGTGCCTAAGGATACCCGCGCAACCATTGTAGCCACTTCCATTATGGGCGCTAAAGCGGTTGACCTGTTTTACGACCAGCCCTGCACCGGTGATGCCTGCGCGCCCACTGGTTCGTACCTGCAAGGTGAAACGCGTGGGTTGTTGGGCTCCATGCTGAGTGAAGATCAGGCGCAAAGTTATGTCAACATTGTAAAAGATGGTCTGAATGACATCCTGGATACCCTGAACCGGGAAATTCTGGATGAGAATAGTAATTCACCGATTGCGCTGACCTTGCGGGATATGCGTTATACCATGAGTAATCTGCGTTCCTCGACGGCTCAGTTGGATGGTACACTGCAGCGTTCATCCCGTGATATTGAAAAAACCTTTGACAACCTGAATGCTTTGACCAGTACGCTGGAAGCTAACAACGATAAGTTAAAAAATATTCTCGCCAACGCGGATAACTTTACTTCTGATCTGGCGGCAGCAGATTTGCAAAATACCATCGAATCTATCAAAGCAACCGTGGGTAATCTCAATCAAACCCTTGGCACGACGAATACTGCTGTTCAAGGTGTAAATACGGTCATTGGGCGTATCAACGCCGGCGAAGGTTCTTTGGGTAAACTATTGCACGATGAAGCATTGTACCAAGACCTGAAAGCCATGAGTAACAATGTAGATACTTTGGTCAATGATTTGCAGGAGCGCCCCTATCGCTACATCCCATTCAAGAGTCGGAAGCGCGTATTGCGTTTTGACCGGAAGGACGCAGAATTAGAGAAAAAAAATCAATAAGCGGCTTTTAAGCCCTCCTTAGTCCGGAGTTTTGTTAAACCAGGGTTGTGCTCGTTCAAGTTGCCCCGCAAGTTGGAAGAGCACGTCCTCCCGACCCAATGCCGCCGTAAACATCACGCCAACGGGCAAATTTTCTGGGGTCCAATGCAGTGGTACCGACATAGAAGGTTGACCAGTCATATTCGCAATGGGCGTATGCGGAATGTAAGCAAAAGTTTTTTCGGCTAATGGATTGATCATCAATTTCAAGGCACTGCTTAAACCCAGGGTATTTATCAGATTCAAAGCTGATATTTCGCTGGCAGCAGGTTGCAAAGTACCAATTTCAAACGGTGGCATCGAAACGGTAGGGGTCAACAGCAGGTCATAATTTTCGTGAAAGGCACCGGTGCGTCGGGCGAGGTCATTCCACTGACGCTTGCGTAAGGCGAAATCCTTGGCACTGAAGGCATTGCCTAATAAACCTAATGCATAAGTAGTTGTTTCTACGTCGGTTAGGCGTACTTTTCGACCCAGATACTGACTCATCTGCTCCAGATCAGCTGCACATTCTCCCACTACCATCATGAGGAAAACTTCGGTTAAATCTTCTTTTTGATAAGGTAAAGACACTTCTTCTACAATATGTCCCAGGTTTTCCAACAATTTTGCAGCATTTTCAAGCGCTTTAATACACTCAGGATCAATACTTTGTCCTAAAGTGTGTTTGGTAGAAAAGCCAATTTTCAGACGTCGAGGTTCCCGTTCCACTTCTTCCAGATAGGGCCTTTCAGGCAGTGGGGTCAGGTACAAATCTCCTGGCGCATTGCCCATCACCGCATCCAGAAAAGCGGCACTATCGCGTACTGAACGACTCACACAACCTTCTACCACCGCGCCGCTCCACCATTCGCCAGCCTGACTGCCCAGAGAAATGCGCCCACGCGAAGATTTTAAGCCAAATAAACCATTACATGAGGCTGGAATGCGAATAGAACCGCCGCCATCACTGGCAGTTGCAATAGGTACAATGCCAGCCGCTACACCCGCTGCCGACCCACCACTGGAGCCACCGGCAGTATATTTAGGATTCCAGGCATTGCCGGTTGATCCGTAAGCTTTGGGTTCGGTATAAGGAGTCAAGCCAAACTCGGGTGTATTGGATTTACCGACGAAAGTAAATCCGGCACTGCGCAATTGTTGCGTCAGAAAACTATCTTTGTCAGAAACGTATTTTTCATAACCCTTCGAACCGCGTCGCTGTGGCGTGCCTTGCACATGAACGCCCAATTCTTTGATTAAAAAAGGTACACCGACAAAAGGCGCTTCGGTATCTACCACTTTCGCCATACTGCGGGCAACGTCATATAATTTATAACTGATGGCATTGATTTGTGGATTGACGGCTTCGGCACGTTGAATTGCAATTTCCGCTAATTCGGCGGCAGTAATGTCTCCCTTTTTTACCAATTCGGCTAAGCCCAGGGCATCGTAACGGCGGTATTCTGCAAAGGTCATATTTGGTTGAACGGTTGAAGTGTTGACAATAACAAACGATCAAAGATAAAATTTTCACAATAAAAAACGGAGAAAAGCGCGAATGCACCTTACTCCGTTTTTAAAAATTTTATGATAATGATATAATATTATAATAAATACTTACGTAACTTTAATAATCATGCCTCTTCCAGTACTTTCGTCACCAAATCGGCGGCTTCCTGTAAGGCAATAGCGGAATATACTTTCAGACCGGATTCATCGATCATTTTTTTCGCAATATCGGCATTAGTACCTTGCAAGCGCACGATAATCGGCACTTTAATGTCGCCAATATTATGATAGGCATCAATCACACCCTGCGCTACGCGGTCGCAACGCACAATACCCCCGAAAATATTGATCAAAATGGCTTTCACCTTCGGGTCTTTCAAAATGATGCGAAACGCATTTTCTACCCGCTTGGCATCCGCAGTACCACCTACATCGAGGAAGTTTGCCGGTTCACCGCCGGATAATTTGATCACGTCCATAGTTGCCATTGCCAAACCCGCGCCATTCACCATACAACCTACGTTGCCATCCAGATTCACAAAATTCAGATCATACTGGCGTGCTTCCACATCGGTCGGGTCTTCTTCGCCCTCGTCACGCATGGCTTCCAGATCAGGGTGGCGGTACAAAGCATTGTCATCCAGTGCTACCTTGGCATCCACCGCTACAATTTGGTCGTAGCCATTTTTCATCGCCGGGTTGATCTCAAATAGCGAAGCATCCGACCCAACAAAAGCTTTGTACAAAGCCTTGATAAACTTGGTCATATTCTTGAACGCTTCACCGCTCAAACCCAGATTAAAGGCAACCTTGCGTGCCTGAAAATCCTGCAAACCCAGCGTAGGGTGAATATATTCCTTATGTACCAATTCCGGCGTTTCTTCAGCTACTTTCTCAATATCCATGCCGCCTTCCGTGGAGTAAATAATCACGTTGCGCTTGGTCTCGCGGTCCATCAGGATCGAAATATAAAATTCCTTGCACGATTCAAAATTCGGCACATAGGCATCTTCGGCGATCAGCACCTTGCGCACCAGTTTGCCCGGACCCTCCATACCGCCCGGCGTCTGTGGGGTCTTGAGCATCATACCCAAAATATTCCCCGCATGCGTTTTCAGGTCATCCAGGCTTTTTGCCACTTTCACACCACCACCTTTTCCGCGACCACCGGCGTGAATCTGCGCCTTGACTACGGCAAAATTGCTGCCGGTTTTTTCCTTCAATGTATTGTACGCATCCACCGCTTCTTCCACCGTCGTTGCCACGATGCCCTCCTGAATGGCAACACCATAGCTTTTAAGTACTTCTTTTCCCTGGTATTCGTGAAGATTCATATTTGTTTATTTGCTGATTTGCTAATTTGCCTATGTGCGAATGTTAGCGTGGTGGGTGCTGATAAGCGCTTAATATTAGGCACTTCAGCAGATTGACACATTGGCACATTTTTTTCGCCGCCAAAAGTAAGGAAGATTTGCGATTTATAAGGGACGATTGACAATTTTTTAAGAGCAGATGACAAAACAAGCCTTATTTTGGTCAAAAAATCAAATTTTTCCCTTGCAACTGCCATTCCTTCTTTCCATCTTTATTGTTGAATGCTATGATATGTATAAAATGAAAATGACTGATCCAGAAAATACTAACATCAAATTAAGAAAACTCCTAACGCGTACTGTTCGGATTGTCGGTGCTTTAGCCATGCTTTGGCTGGTGTTTCGCCCGGCACCGGAAATTCTGGTAATCCTGTTTATTGTTGCGTTATTTTCGCGCTCCATCGCCCAACTCTTCAAGCCTTCTTCCGAAATCGTCAGTTTTTTTATCGAAGCGGCTATTTTATTAAGCGTTGGCTTATATTTTATTAGCAAGCCATTTATTCAGTCCGACTGGCGCAATTGGGAAATGAATATTTTAATCGCTGCGCATAGTCTCTTGTTCGACATCGTCTTATTCGGCATTATTTTGTCCTTTTATGATGATTATATTCGCAAACAGCAGGATATCAAACGCTATTTGGAAGAAATTGATGATTATCGATTTTGGATATCAGAAGAAGCCGTTATTCGTACGATGGGCTGCATCAGGAGATTAAATTATGCAAATATTTTTGATGTAAATTTAAAAGATTGTTATTTAAAAAAGGCGATGCTCAAAGAGGTCAATCTTACCAAAGCCAACCTCGAAAACGCCAATCTCGAAGAAGCCAATCTGTCTTACTCGTTGATACCACAGGCTAATTTGAAAAGCGCCAATTTGAAAAATGCCAATTTAAAGCATATCAATCTGAATAAAAGCGATTTAAATAAAGCGGAATTAAATAATGCGAATCTGGATAATGCGACGGCGAATCAGGCGAATCTGCGCCGTGCCGATTTGTCGAACGCGTATCTGAATCTCACCAAAATGCAGGGCGCCGATTGTATTCAAGCCAGTTTTAAAGATGCGGTGCTCATCAATCCGGTGTTTCGGGAAGCCAATCTGGGGCGCGCTGATTTTTCCGGTGCATATCTCATCTTTTTTTCTAATATTGATAATGCTAATTTAGAAGGGATTCTGCTGGATGGCGCTAAAATCAATGACCCTAAGTGGCTGGATAATCTCGAACGCTGGAATGTGCGGGGCGCAAAATATATAAAGCAAAATTATTATATTAGCTCTGCCACCGAGCAGGCGCACGGACATGAGCTGTATGAAATCAAACGCTTTGCTAAAGAGCGGGAAATGTAATATAATGGTTTATTGATTAAGGGATCGGATGCTTAAATATTAATTTTATACATTTTCTTATATCAAATTTGCTATAAAGAGGAGTAAATTGCTATTTATTAACCGATAGGTGTAAAATGCTTATAGCGAATCTGTAACACATGGTGTGTATTATTAATTTTTAATAAGCATTTAATATTCACTAAAAATATTATAAAGAAAAAAATATCACATTAATTAAAATGTGAATATTATATAGTAAATAAATCGTAAATCGTAAATCGTAAATCATTTCCTCCTTCTTCCCTCCAATTGCTTTCCACCGATGGTAGCTTGCGCGAGTTGCAGCATGGTAATTTGTAAAGGCGAGGCTTGCCCCTTGGCTTCGATGAATTGCGTACGCACGATGCTTTGCACCAAGCCGATTCCTTTGGCGTACATGTCTTTCCATTCGGTGATCTGGCGTTTGCCGTTGGCATTTTGCAGGGTTATTTTGGTGCTTACCGACAGGCAATCGACAAAATTGCGCAGGGGTGTTTCGGCTGACATAAAACCTTCGATATTGGTTTCTATTATAATTTTGCCTGATCCTTGTAAAGCATTGTCTTTTAAATCTTTATATTGAGTAGAATCCTTGTATATTTTGCGTAATGTAATAATTTTCGGCAACCAATGTAATGGTTTTTCAAAAGTAAAGCTGCGTCCACCGGCGGCGTTGATCTGGTAAATTGCCAGTCCCTGCTCGCTTAATTTTTCCTGGCGACTGCCTCTGAGTGGCATGGCTCTTTTGGTAAAGAGTTGATTGTCAATATTTAAGCTGGTGTGAATCAAGGTGTCCACGAGGATTTCCTGCCCCACACTGCGCTCGTAAAGGAGCGTATCATTGGCTTTCGCCAGCACGTAATCGCTAAGGGCAATCTGCTGCTGCGCACTCGCCAGTTGCAACAGCAGACTACCACTCAACCACAACCAAATACGTATTTTCATCGGAAGCTAATGAGTTCAATATCAAAGATTAATACTGCATTTGCCGGGATGCCTGCCGGCGGAAAACGCCCGTACCCCCAGCCCGAAGGAATGTAAAAAGTACCTTTGCCGCCGGATTTGAGCAGTGGTACCGCAATTTGCCAGCCTGAAATGGTCTGTTGCAGAGAAATATCCAGCGTGTTATTGCCATCCGTTTGGTCAAAAACCGTTCCATCCAGGAAATAGCCTTTGTATTTCACTTTCACCAGCGAATTTGCCACCGGGCTGCTGCCCGTGCCCGGCGTTTGTATCACGTAGTAAATGCCCGAAGAATGGCGTTCGGCAGTAATGTTGTTGTCGCGCAGGTAATTCCGAATCAATTCATCGTCAATTTCCGATTGCGGTCTTTGGTCGTCGCAGGCAAGAAAAGTCAAAATTGCCAGCAACCCTAGTAAGAATAATGATCTCATGCGTGTGTTTTTTTACCGAACGCAAAGGTACACATTCGCGCTGTTTTTGTGCACAAGATATCCGGCGATAATGTCGCTCGTCTGCCAAATGAGAAAATGCCGGAGCGCCGCGATGTATATGATAATCGGTAAGCATAATATGTAATATTATTACCCTAATAAATATGTAATTTTATTTAATTCATTGTTTTATGCATTGGCTTTTAGTACAATGAAACTATTTATTTTCAGATATTTACAAATTTTAGTCTAATTTCGGAGTAAAAAACTTTACAATTTGAATATAGTTTATATCTTTGATCATTAAAACGAGCTTTCTTAGTGAATTTTGTATTTAAAAGTTTGATACCCAAGCATTAATAAACATTTTTTCTTTTTGTTTCTTGCTGCCATACTCATGTAAATAAAGACTAAAGACGATTTGACGACCTAAGGTGTTAGTTTATTATTATTTCGACAGACTTGCTTACTCGCCTGCGGTTCTCCGATCGTTTTCACAACTTTGGAACTATTTTTAACGCAAACTAATAACACAATTACTACTCTCATGAAACGAACCTTTACTCCTTGGTTTCCAGGGGTGGCGGGTTTGGCATTTTACGTGGCTTTAGTCCAATTATTTTTTACGAAAGCCGAAATGTCATCCAGCGCTTCTGCGACTATTTCTACTACGCCTTCTGCTTTTCAGTTTGTTGAAGAAGTTGGTACAACGATTTGCAATCCATTTGTTTTAGAAATTGATTGTACCAACAATGCTGCGAACACGATTGATGCGGATATCTTGGTAGGTAATGCTAACTTCCCTTTTCCGGACGATTTGACAAACGGCGGTTGTGAGCTGGGTACCAGACTGCTTGGATCACTTTCACGCTGCCCACCGGACCTACCAGCGAAACAGAATGGCAAGTGCAAGTGATGGGCAATTTAACCGCTAACTGGGCGCTTTATCGGGCGGCGACGGTAGGGGATTGTGAATCTGAGCTCACCTTCATAGCTTGCGGCGAAGAAACGCAGTCCGGTTGGAACGATTTCCCGGATAATGCGAACGTTACGAACTTAGAAACGACTTATTTTTTAGCGGTCTATTCGCCTAGCAATATAGACGAGAATATTGAGGACCTCAATGTAAAGTTGCGCGGATGCGATCCTAATGCACCTCCTTGCGAGTCTGATGCCGGTACGCTCTCTTCGGAGGTAGAAGAAATCTGCGCAGGTAGCTCGGTGGATATTACGCTTGAGGGCAATGTTGGAGCGGTTCAGTTTTACTTTTTAGCCGATGAAAATGGTAAATTCTTTTTTAACGAAGACGTAGCAGGTACCTATGACGTCACTGATCAGGCAGGCTTGGAAGCAGACTTCGCTTTGCTGCCCGCCGGAAAATACAAGATTTATTTTATTGCAACGGAAACGTATAATTGCCCGAAAGAATTTCCTTTTGGCATTGACGGTGATGTGACCATTGATGCGGTAGAGGCAGCATGTCTTGAAGGGGAGTGCTATGACATCAGTTTGCCATTGTGCATTACGGTGCTCGGTCCTGAAGCCGGCGAAATCAGTGGTTCGGATGAAATCTGCGCAGGTGACGAACTCGATTTAACCATCGGCGCATCTACGGGTGATTTTGTCCTTTATATCGTTTTTGACAATGATGGCGAAGCCATTGCCAGCTTTACTTCAGAGACAGATTTAGAAGAATATCTCTCGGGTTTGGAGGTAGGCGATTATTGCTTGAAAACAGTCGCTTATTATGCCGAAGAAGCAGTGGATTGCGACTTGGTTGGTGAAGATATTGGCACTATTCTGGATGACTGTTTCTCTGCTACCTGTTTTGCTACCAGTGAGGATTTTTGTTTTACGGTATCAAATCTGAATGCCGGTACGCTCTCTTCGGATGTAGAAGAAATTTGTGAAGGTGGAAGCGTGGATTTGAGTATTGAAGATAGCGATCCAGGTCAAGGTGGTATAACTTATATAGTAACGAAGAGTGATAAGCAAAGTATTATTGTAGCTTTTAATAGTCTGGATCAAGTAGAGGACGAATTAAGTATCTTAAGCCCTGGTACTTACTGTGTTTACGCCTTGGCTTATGTCGAATTCAATGCTGCTTGTTTTGGAAATGGCGGATATAATGTGCGGACAACCATTGATGAAACCTTGGAAGTTTGTTTGGCTGGGCAGTGTTATGACCTCAGCGAGCCGCTGTGTATTACGGTAAACCGCCTGATCGGCAATTTCATTGCGGAAGACGCGACGTGGATCTTGGCGAACTGCGCGGAGACGACAGAATTGTGCTACAGCTTCAACATCGAGAGTGAGTGTGCTTTCGAGGACTTTGATCCGGATAAGTTACAGATCAATTTCGCGGGTTTAAGCGATAAT
>JBKBWT010000248.1:0-9226 GCA_046314415.1 Saprospiraceae bacterium | reverse complement strand
GTTCGCCGGAAATGGCGGTGAGTGTCATGTCTTGTTTGAATGGCAATGTGGACATTGCGATGGGCAACGTGGTGGGTAGTAATATATTCAATGTGCTCTTTATTCTGGGGCTTTCCGCATTGATTGTCCCCCTGGTGGTAAATCAGCAGTTGATCAGAATTGATGTCCCATTGATGATTATTGCATCCTTGCTGGTACTGGCATTGGCGTGGAATGGCAGTATTAGTCAGTTGGAGGGCATATTTTTATTTGCAGGCATCATTGCTTACACCATTTTTCTGATTCGGCAAAGCCAGAAAGAAAAGAACAAAATGGTGAAACAAGAATACGATCAGGAATATGGTGTTGATGCAAAACGCTTCACTCCGATGCAATGGATTATTAATTTGGCGATGGTCATCGGTGGTTTAGCGTTGCTGGTATTGGGTTCGCGCTGGCTGGTAGATAGTGCTACAACCATTGCTAAAAGCCTGGGAGTGAGTGATTTAATCATCGGCTTGACCATTGTTGCTGCCGGTACGTCCTTGCCCGAGGTAGCTACTTCTATTATTGCCAGCATACGGGGCGAGCGCGATATTGCAGTGGGCAATGTAGTGGGGAGTAATATTTTCAATATACTAGCGGTTTTAGGTTTGTCTGCAATAGTGGCACCCAATGGGCTGCCTGTCTCCCAGGCGGCTATTCAATTTGATATTCCGGTGATGATTGCAGTGGCAATTGCTTGTTTACCGATGTTTTTCACCGGCAATGTCATTGCCCGCTGGGAAGGCGCGGTTTTTCTCGGTTATTACATTGCTTATACCACATATTTGATTTTATCTTCTACAAAACATGCTGCTTTACAGGCATTTGATACGGCAATGGTATGGTTTGTGATTCCGTTGACCATTTTGACGCTGATAGTGGTGACGGTGCGAGCGATGCGTCCCCAGCGCAAAACCAAGTCAATGTAATTTTTTAGTATTAAAAAAAGCCAGATATTCTACGTTTTTCTGCTGACCATCAGCGTCGGTGGGTATGTATTTTTGTATTGTAAAGTCCTGTTCTTCAGCAGCTTGTGTTACTTTTTTTAATACTTCCTGTCGGATTTGTTCGTCCTTTACAATGCCTTTTTTAAAGCGGATTTTTTCTTCTAATTCAAATTGTGGCTTGATTAATGTAATAATAATCCCATCTGGCTTTAAAAATTGTAATAAAAAAGGAAAAATAGGGCGCAAACTAGTAAATGAAACGTCAATGGTTATAATATCCACTGCTTCACCGAGCATTTCTGGAGTTAGATCTTTAATATTCAAATTTTCCCACCAAGTTACTTTGGGATGATGTTGTAAAGAAGCATGCAATTGATTCGATCCCACATCCACGGCAAACACCTTCGCTGCACCATGCTGCAAGGCACAATCGGTGAAGCCGCCCGTCGAAGCGCCGATGTCTAAAACAACTTTATTGGTAAAGTCAATGTGAAAGGTTTGGATCGCTTTTTCCAGCTTGAGTCCGCCGCGACTTACGTAGCGCAAGGGTTGCGCTTTGATTATAACATGATCGGAACCAGTAATATTATATGCCGCTTTGGTAATAATTTTTCCATTCACCTCCACCACGCCCTGCTCCAATGCCAGACGCGCCTTTTCGCGGGATTCAAAAAAGCTGTTTTGTACCAACCAAATATCGATGCGGGAAGACATGAGTAGGAAAGATTTCTCGCAGATGTACGCAAATGTTTGCGCAGATGAACACAGATGAGTCCTATCCGCGAAAATCTGCAAGGTCATCTGTGTCCATCTGCGAGCAAATTACACCAATTCCCCGCGCTTCTTCCGACCTTTCGGCGCTGGCTTATCGCCTCCTTTGCCTTTACGGTGCGGTTTCGCGGCAGGTGCTTTCTCTGGTCGATCTCCGGCGACATCAATCCGTACCACCCGACCTTTATATTCAAAATCGGCTGCACGTTTAACTGCCTGTTGCGCAAAGGATTTGTCGAGTTCAAAGAAGGAGTACGAATTCAAGATATCAATTCGACCAACCGCCTTTTTACTCACATCCGCAATTTCACAAATCGCGCCGAGCATTCTGCCTTTGTCGAGCCCGTCCATTTTACCCAGGTTGATGAACATACGCTCAAAGCCTGCGCCGTTGCTGGCTCCTCGCACGCCTGCACCCTCTCGTTCGCGTTCGCCGCGCTTGCTGCTGCCGCGTTCGGTGGGATTTAAATCTGGTGCATTTCTGTAATATTCTAGGAAACGATTAAATTCAATCGCTGCAAAACGCTTGATAATCTCCTCCTTGGTCAAGTCTTTCAGCGCATGATACACCTTCGGCATGAACGTATCTAGCTCAAAATCATTCACTTCCACGTCGTGCACCTTATCTACAATGCGCATCAGCTGCTTCTGGCAAATTTCTGGTCCATTCGGCACTTTGATTTGCTCGAATTTCACCTTTGCCATACGCTCGATCATCGAGATTTTCTTTACATCTCTGGAGCTGATTAGTGCAATCGAAATCCCTTGTTTTCCGGCACGAGCCGTACGACCGCTGCGGTGTGTGTAATATTCGATATCATCCGGCAGGTTCAAATGTAATACGTGTGTAATGTTATTTACATCAATACCCCGCGCTGCTACATCCGTTGCCACCAAAACATTTAGTTCCCGATTGCGGAATTTATTCATCACCCGGTCGCGCATCGGCTGCGTCATGTCGCCGTGCAATGCATCCGCATTGTAGCCATCGCGCATCAATTGATCCGCCACTTCCTGCGTATCCATTTTGGTCCGACAGAAAACCAATCCAAAAATATCCGAGTGAAAATCCAGTAAACGCTTCAGCGCCGCGTACTTGTCCTTGTCGCGCACAATCGCGTACTGGTGTTCGATATTCGCATTCCCCGCATTTTTCTCACCCACGGTGATTTCGTGCGGATTATACATGTAATTATTTGCAATGTCACGTACCATTTTCGGCATCGTGGCAGAAAACAACCAGGTTTGCTTCTCATCCGGCGTGAACGACAGGATTTTATCCAAATCATCCTTAAAGCCCATGTTCAGCATTTCGTCGGCTTCGTCGAGCACCACATAATTGATCACACTCAATTCTACCGCTCCGCGCGAAGCCAGATCAATCAAGCGTCCTGGCGTGGCTACGATTATCTGCGCGCCTTTGCGCACCTGGCGAATCTGCTCGCTAATGCTCGCGCCGCCATAGACCGCCACGATTTGCAAGGGCTTATAACCTTTGCAATAAGTGGTCAATCCTTCTGTAATTTGCATACACAATTCGCGTGTCGGTGCGAGCACCAGCGCTTGTGTTGTCTTGATTTTTTCATTCACCAGTTCGATCAGCGGCAAGCCAAAAGCAGCCGTTTTACCAGTACCGGTTTGGGCTAAGCCCACAAAATCACGATCACCGGTGAGCAACACCGGAATAGCTTGTTCCTGTATGGGAGTGGGATTTTTAAACCCGAAGGCTTCAATCGTCTCAACCAATCCCCTGGACAGGCCCAGGGATTCAAAAGAATTCATTTAGCGAATTTAGATCATCGCCAATCTCGGTAAGCATCATAAGCGCCAAAACCCCGTCAGCACCGTAATGCCAAGTGGATTGGCATCGAATTTATTAAAAACAGGTGCAAAGATAAAAGAATTTTTCACTTGCACCCGATCTGCTAACGCTGCGGTGGCGAAAATAGTTCAACGCCGAAAAAATAGAATCGGGTAACTCGTTCTAAGTAAGTTACCCAACTTAAAAAGTTAATATCAACCCCAGAAAAGCGACTTGAAATATTTTTTACTCCAAAAAGGAATAAAATTCTTAAAAAAATCACTTTGTTTGATTTTGTCCATGCTAATAAGTCTCATTCCACAAATTGCTGGATTGTAAACGAGGGCATAAATTAGCAAACAAATAAAGAATGTAAGCGAATTTATTAACCCTTGTGCGGCTAAGAGTACCAATATTATTAATGGGATAAACAAGAATAAGTAAAAAATAAAAACATTTTTGAGAATCATATACATATAAATTAGAATTTAACAATTTGCAACAGTACAAGCAACAGCCATAACTACTACTGTTTCCCAGACGACTGCAGATAAAACAAGTAGTCCTACTGAGGTCCAACCATGATTGGTATATCCATCATTCATACAATCCGCTACAGCCTGGCCAGTACACTTCCCTTTTCCTCTTAAAGTTACAAAATCACCACTCTGAAGTGCTAACTGTTGCGCTTTGAATTGTAATTTACTATCTTTTTTGTTTACATGTATAACATTGTTATTTGCCAAGTCTAAATACACTACTTCTCCATTCGTTGTTTTAACTAGAAAGGGGGTGTTAAATCCCTCTGGTAATTTAACAAAAACCAAAGCTAGGCGCAAATGGGATGTATTAAATTTGTAAGGAGCTATAACCGCTTCCCCTTCTACAATTTTAGTTGAAAAGAGGTTTTCAAAATTGAAATCCTCTTTTTTGAGAGATTCCAGACCTAAAAGTTGTTCTATTTTTTCATAATTAATATCAAGCAAATCAAAAGTTGTGGAGATTTTTTGTGTGACAAATTGGTTTTGAATTTGTTCAATAATTGGCTCTTCATAAGAAGTTGTTTCTAAAACTTCTTGTTTTTCACAAGCTGTAAAAAACAAAAGTGAAACAGTACAAACAAAAACAAAAGACAAAGCTTTTTTCATAATAATAAATAAAGGTTTGATACACTACTTCTTATTCCAGGAGTTTTCGGGATGGCCTCCTGCCAGCATAGCGCTTTTCCTTGGCGCCTTGTGAAAATAGCTGCACTGACAGTCACAAAAATAACCCTTTTCCCAATACCCATTTCGGGCATTTCCGGGCAAAGTAGGGCATTTTCGGGCATTCACACTTTTTCCATTTGCATCCGCTTGGGTTTGCCAAATTTTTGATAAATCAATTCCTGTTCGGCAGGGGTCACTCTGCCACCGCTGAGTTGAATACTAGCTTTCTTGAGCCAGCGATAGAACGTTTTGACATTAATGCCGTACTTGGCAGCCATTTCCTGACGGGTTTTAGCGGTTTGTTTTTCTGATTGCATTTCCATTATGGTTTTGTTAAACAATATCATCTCTTTCACAAGCGCAAGCTTGTAATAAGTGTGTTTGTGGCAAAACCGTTCTTTTTAATTTGTTTTCTCTACAAGAAAAAACAGTGGTAAAAACAGTGGTAAAAACAGTGGTAAATTAAAAGGAATTTTACAAAAAGACAAGATTTATTGAAAATTTAACTAAACTATCTTGAAATGATTACAATTAGGAAGCATTTATTTAGTAAATCTCGGTAAGCATCATAAGCGCCAAAACCCCGTCAGCACCGTAATGCCAAGTGGATTGGCATCAAATTTGTTAAAAATGCAGGTGCAAAGATAAATTAAAATCTCAATGTTGTACACCGTTTCTATCAACGCACCAAAGATTAAATTGTTGTAACGCCAAATTTTCTTTGGCGCCCCTATAATACGTTTGACACTACTGGAAAGTTCCCGCCTATATTATACTTTTAGCATAAAATGAAAATCGAACAGGCTTCAATTTGCCAAATTCTAAATATTACTTGAAAATACTATTTGCAAAATTGCAACCCTTCCAACAACCTACGCGTCTATACAATAAAATGCACAACAAAATTTTGCATTTAATTCCCGACTGAGATGAAAAGTTGAGCGGAGCGCTTGTGGTTTCTCCTCTCACTTTTCAAATCTCACATTTTTAGAAATCAACCCGACTAAACAATGAAATCACCCGTAACCCTCGCTGCGGCAATGCTATTGCTGTGCAGCATGACCAATGTTTACAATCCGACGACCACGCACCCGATCCTTTCGGGCGAAACTTTCCAGTATGAAGTGGTCAAAAAACTGATGCTCGTACAAGCCGAGGTGGATGGCAAAAAAGGTTATTTTCTATTCGACACCGGCGCTTCGCATTTGACCTTGAATCAAACCCATTTTACGGACAAAAAACTGGTTAAAAACGTCGGGGCTACGCGCACGGCGGTCGGCGGCACCGAAGCGCTCCACGCCATGAAAGTAAATAACTTTTCCTGGGGCAAGGTAAAATGTAATAATTTACTGACACCAGTTGCTGATTTATCTGCCCTCGAAAAAACGCTGGGACGCGCACCACTGTTAGGTTTGATCGGTTATCAAATCGTAAAAGACTATATTGTTTATTTTAATTACAGCCAGCAAACCATTACATTATCACGTAATAATCAATTTCAAAAACCGCCGACTTATTCACTTGAGTTTTCAATTTGCGGGCATCTGCCGGTACTGGAAACGACCATCGGCTCCAAACGCAAAATGTACCTGGGTTTGGATTCCGGTGCTTCCGTGAATGTACTGGACGATAGCTGGCAAAGTCATTTAGCAGATTACGCAAAGAATTCACATCCAGTGAATTATACCGGTTCGGCTGCCGGTTACAACGAAGCCACCTACGTCACGATTGAAACGATGACGCTGGAAGATCAAATATCATTACAAAATGTAGGATTGTTACTCACTGATTTTCAGCACAATGCCGGTGAGTGCTTTCGCCTGGATGGCTTGGTGGGTATTGACGTATTTATTGGTAAAAATGTGGCGATTGATTATCGGAATAATCAGTTGCATATTTGGACGGAGGCGCCTTCACCCAAACCATTCATTTTGTTTTAAAATGAATTTATAATATAATGATCTATTTATCTTTATAAATAGATCATTATGAATTATATATTAGAAAATAAGCTTAGTCAATATTTTATATAGTAACGGGTGTAGCGGCGAGGCAGAAAAGATATTCCCCGGAGGATGGTGATGCTCGGAGTATGCCTCGGCGCTTTCGAAATTTGCTAGTGAAATTAAGAAGCTGTTAAAATTTAAAAAGACATATTGTCAAAAAAGACGAAAATATTAAGACTTTTAAGGTCCTGCCCAAGCGCTGGATCGTCGAGCGAACCTTCGCCTAGTTGGACAATTGCCAACGCCTATCCAAGGATTATGGGCGTAAAACCGCCTCTTCCGAGGCTTTCATCCACCTGGCGCAAGTGCGTTTAATCGCTATCAGATGTGGATAAACTTAAATTTTAACAGTTTCTTAGAAAACATAAGTAAATGAAAAGATCAATAACCTAGGAATTATAGAAGATTTTGCACTTCTACTAAAAAAATTATTCACATAATTTTCTCCAATAAAATTTTGATCTAGTAAATTATATCCCCTTAAGCTCCAATTATATTTTTCGCTTTTGGATGAAAAATTGATGTTAGATGAAATATTTAAAGTATTTTGTTGAAAGGTTTCTGCATCCAACTGATTAAAACTGACAAATATTTCCGAATTCCATCTTTTTCCATAATATTGTTTGTAGTTAGCAGATACTACATTTTGAAATACCCACGCATCATTACCTTGATTTGCGGGAATGTTTCTGCAAGAAATCGACAAATTTAAACTTATTTCCTGCTTTCTCCAATCCTTCGACAGGTTAAAATCATTTTGAAAGCTATATTGATTAATAAAAACTTCTGAATCATTTATTACTTGAATAAAACGCGAGTTCATTACTCGAAAATTATTAAAAATTCTGTTATCTCTTTTCACTTTTTGTATTCCTGATGAAAAAATAAAATCATTTTTAGCATTTTTAATATTAAAAACAGATTCAATTATATTATTTTCTTGAATTGATAAACCTGACATTAGTGCATTAATAGTGTGATTGTAAACTAGATTTATAAAAAAATTACGCCCCTTTAGCAAAGAAGATTTACTTAAATTTACTCCAATCCGGTGTATTTGTTCATTACGTAAAAATGTATTCCCTTGCCTGAATTTGTTAAATTCTTTAATAAAATAATTTGCATGAAACTGATCATTCATAGGTAAAACAATATCATATTCGTAATTAAATTTTAGCTTCCCGATTCCATAAATTTGTTTAGAAATATCAATAAAAGGTGTTAATTTATTATCATTTTTTTCGGTATATAATAGTTTTTCCTTCCATCTGACTATAAAATAGTCTAAACCGGTTTTTATTTCAAAATTATTTTTTTGCGTTAAAAATCGGCTTCCTAATAAAAAATAAGTTGTTGAAAAATTTTGAGTATAACCTATGCCGCTGTTGGATAAGCTTGTACGAATCCCCCCATTTTCAATAGAGGCACTGTCAATAGCATCATGTTGCACATATTCATATTTTACGAATAAAAACGCTTTGGAAAACTGATTTACAGCATAATTAATTTTCCATAATAAATTATATTTATCGTTTGGATTCTGAAGATTTTGAGTAAGCAAAAATGAATTTAAATTTGTTGAATACAAAGTCGGTATTTGCTTGCCATTGACACCCCATTGCTGGTTTATTTTATACTGGGTTTGATTAAATTTTACTTGACTTATAGTTTGTATTTTTTTGTTCCACTGCTGAATCCATCGAACTTCATGATTCAAAGTCCGATTTTCTTTATAGAGCTCTTGCTTTATGAAGTTGGATTCTGATAAAAAAGAGGTTCTAGAAGAGTCAATATTCTGTATGGGTAAGTTTGAGTACTGAAATGAATAAGCTAAAACATACTTTTTCTTGGGGTCGGTAGAGAAATTAAATTTTGCATAATTTGTATGGAGGCTTAAAGAAGAGGATTGCTCATTGCGTTCACTGCCTGATGCTCTATCTATAAACGTATTAATTGTGGTTTTTTTTGCCACTTCATTTTTGTTCAACCCCAGTAATATTGCATCAAAAGTTATATTGTTTTCAAGCCTTTTTTTTATCTGTGCTACGCCAAATAAGGATTGTTGGTCAAATATGTTAGAAGGTATTATTAGCTCTCTTATCCTATTTAATTCTTCAAAACCTCCGAATCTACTTTTAGGATCATAATTATCTAATTGTAAACCAACTATTCGGAACATTTCGGCTGAGCTGAGTGCAGCCTCTTCGGTGGTATTGTAGTCATTTATATTGTTGATTGTCAACTTGGGACTATAGTAAAATATATTTGAATGAAGATGGTGACGTTTGTCTAAATTAGTACCCAAGCTTACATCACCAAAAATAAACTTTTTCTTATGCTCTTTCAATTTGATATTTAAGGCCAGCCGATCATTCGTATCATTTCCTTTCAGGATTGATACTTCATTATATTTCTCTAAAACTTCAATTTTACTCACGGCATCCGCAGGAATATACTTCACAGCCAATG
>JBKBWT010000247.1:0-9266 GCA_046314415.1 Saprospiraceae bacterium | reverse complement strand
CATCATATGTTAAGCCATTTTTTAGTTGAAATAAAACATAAAACACCACCTCTTCGTAGCTCTTTAAAATCAGGGTTTTCTTCAAATTATAGGCACCTTGCTCCAGACTTACTCCATTCAACTGCTCATAACTCCTTTTGAACAAATCCACTAATTGTTCAAATTTTACCTGTGACAATCCAATGGTCGCTCGCCATTGTCGATCCTCTTTTATAGCTTTATAATGTAGGCTCATGCTCCTTTTTTAACCCCAAATTTAATCAACTTTGATTTTCAACTATTTACATGGACGCAACTCTATTATCTTTTAAAGTTTTAGTAAATGGCTGATTCTTAATAAGATGCACTTACTTAAACATTTACTCCAAACAGATAGCCTACCAAAGCAGACAATCCCATGGCAATGGTGCCCCAAATGACAATTCTTAAAATGGCTTTTTTAATACTTGAACCACCCGTTTTTGCTGATATTATCCCTAGTATGATCAGCGAAATGATGGTAAATCCATAAAGGAAATACTCCATGTTTTTTACAGGTGCGAATATGGTCACTAAAAGCGGTAAAAATCCACCGGCAGTAAAAGCTGCTCCCGAAGCAAAAGCAGCCTGAATGGGGTTTGCCTGGCTTATTTCGTTGATTCCTAATTCGTCTCTGATATGTGCGCCTAAAGCGTCTGCTGCGGTCAATTCTTTAGCCACCTGCATAGCCGTTTCCTTTTTTAATCCTCGTCTTTCATAGATCTCCGCCAAGATTCTTAATTCATCTTCCGGCATTTCTTGCAACTCCTGTTTCTCCCTTTCAATATCCGCTTTTTCAATATCTGTTTGCGAACTAACGGAGACATACTCACCTGCCGCCATGGATAAGGCACCCGCTACAAGCCCGGCAATCGTTGCCAGTAAAATAGGCTCTCTGCTGGCACTCGCTGTGGCTACGCCTATGGCAAGACTGGAAATAGAAATAATCCCGTCATTGGCGCCTAAGACGGCGGCTCTCAACCAATTACTCCGGTGTATATAGTGGCTGTCTAAGTAATTCTCTATCGTTATCATTGTTATAGGTATGTCGGTTTCCGTTATTTGCAAAAGCAAGGCAATAGAATATTGCTCTTCCAAATATAACACAAATATTCAACTATTTTAGCTTATCCCTGTGCTGGTAACGTTCTTGTTCGTTGTTTATTCAGCGCTACATGTGTGTTTTTTCTTGGAGAATGACGAAGATACAGGCTAATTAATCCCAATTCATCAGCATAATAGCCGCCAATTGGTCAATGCTATCCCACAAGTTTTGAATACGGACATTTTCATTTTCGGAATGCTGGTTATTATCATGATTGACAATGCAGAGATTGATGACCTTAGTGTCCAAATGTTTTTCAAAAAGATAGAGTGGAAGACTACCACCTGAGGTGGGTTCTACGATCAATTGCTGCGTCGTGGCGCCTTGCACGGCTTTGATGACTTTTTGAGAAATGGGCAAATCCAGTGGTGTGCGTTGGGCATTGTACCCGCCTTTGATCTGTACGACTTTGGCAATTTTCTCATGTTCCAAACGCTCGGCATCGGTCGGTTCTCGGTCTATCACATAATACCCCTGGGCTTTGATGTGTGCTTTCACCAGATCGATTTGTTTCAAATAATCCGTACCCAATACCTGCCGCAAATCCAATGTTGCCACTGCCACCGTAGTGATCACATTACTGGCTTTATCGCCGACATCGGCACAGCGAATGCCATTGATATTGAGCGAAGGCAATTCAAAGGTTTCAAAAAGGGATTTGCCACCGCCTTCAGGTTTTTTAATGCCCAATTCCTTTTTCATTTGTTCATCTACCGAGGGGATCGCTGCAAACGCTTGTTTTTCGGTTTCCGTAAAAGGGATAACATCATCGTAATACCCTTTAACCGTTACCAAGCCATCATCGTCTTTCATGCTTGCCAAAAGTTTGGAGAGCAACAAACCCGGGTTGGGTGCCCAATTGCCGTAATGCCCGCTGTGCAAAGGACGTTTTGGACCATAGACGGTGATTTCCATATTGACATCACCACGCACGCCAAAATCAAGCATCGGCAAACCCGATTGATGCACAGGTCCATCGGCAATCAGCCAAAAATCGGCTTTTAGTAGGTCCTGGTGTTTTTCCAATATTTCGCCCAGGTGTACCGAGCCAATTTCTTCCTCCCCTTCAAAAAAGAATTTAATATTAGCTGTAGGCATTAAACCACTTTTAACAATAGCGTCATACGCATTCAACACCGTCATTACCCCAGCTTTATCATCAGCGCTACTGCGACATGCAATCCGCCATTCAGGGTCAAAAGGGGTGTTTTTATCAGGAAAAGGAATGATTTTACCTCCTTTTTCAATTGACGTATGAAGCAAAACAGGTTTAAATGGTTTTAAGGAGGGATGCCATTTATCGGGACTCACCGGCTGACCGTCATAATGAGCGTAAAATACAATGGTATGCGTGGCATTTTTTACCAATACTTCCCCGTACACGACCGGTGGCATTCCCTTTGTTTTTGCCTCTAAAAATTGGGTTTTAATGCCTTTTTTACGCATCCATTCGGCAATGTATTGCGCATTTTTTTCAATGTTTACTTTGTCGAAAGCATGATTGGGTATGGCTAAAAACTTGAAGTACTCGCTCAAAAGCGCATACTCATTTGCTTTTCGATATTGGCGAACCTTTTCAAGCGCTTGTTGAGCCTGGGTGCTGAAATGTAATGCGAGCAATAGGGTAATTAGTACAAACTTCTTCATTTTCTTGGTTTAAAATTAAAGCTGACTGCTCCTCCCTAACCCTTCCTTTCTCCTACAAATAAAGCAAATCTGGTGTTAATTTTAAAATACCTTACTTCGTATTACGCATTTTATCGGGCTTTTCTGGTGATTGTTGAAAACGGTTGACCGGTTGCAGTGGTGAATTTTCAGCGCTACCATTCCTGAACCATCCTTGCTCTTGCTTATTGTCAAAATGTACTTTGGTACAATGGATCATGGCGTATCGATGATTGATTAAACTGCTGATTTATAATGATTTAATGTTTGCTTAATTTACGCCTGCTCATTTCAAATTTGATATGAGCAGTGTTTGCTGATCAATCTTTTGCCGGTCGCCATAATGGTCCAACCGCAATTAACAGCACTATAATATTAAAAAATACATTTGAAACATTTCCTGAGGCAGTAGAACCTGCGCTGTCCAGCACAAACCAGGCAAGTAAACCTGCTAATACCGATTTTCTTACGCCTTCGGGTGCCAGGTCATAAACCCACTCTTGCAGGCACCATACGCAAACGCCCCAACCAAGGAGAAATCCGCCGGTCAATGCCGATAAAAATCGCGTTGTGGGTGCATCATAAGTTTGCACGCCGTCAATTGGCCAGCTCAATAAATCCAAGGTCCACCGGGCTGGTTCGGATGTTGGTAACATCGTTCCGAGAAAGAAAACGGGCGCAAAGGAACCGATTACCAAGGCGGTCACTTTTAAATACGCCTTGTGCGATTTTGTTGACATGAATGAGCTCATATTGCTTATTGTTTAATGTTTTGACAAACTTAGCGCTACGCGTCAAAACATTTTAGTCGGTTCCGTCCAATTGGGTTAGCTGAATTTTTTGGCAATCCGCTTTAAATTCAAAAAGTATTCCGTGAGCCAGCTTTTCGTAAGATTTTCAAAGGTGATTTGTAAGTAAAAATTATCAAGCGCCAATTCAAATAAGCCATTCAGTTGATTGGGGGTAAGTTGCAATTTCAAATCTTTAGCCCAAAGTTCAACAAATGCATTCCCCGCTATTTGGTTAGCAGTTGTCAAAGTGTCGGCATATGTTTTGTCGTTTCTGCCTATGCGTAACTGCCTATTAAAGAGCAAGTCGTATTTGTGTTGTATCAGGATTTCAATTAATTCGGGGTCAATATTCTTAGCCTTTTTTTCCTTGTCGGCAAGGATAAAAGATTGTTGAATATGAAGTTTCATCAAATGACTAATGAATACTTCAATGTCTGCAAAGTGATGATAAAATGAAGATTTATTGATGCCTACTTTCCTCGACAGGGTATCAATTTTCAATCCATTTTTACCATTCAAAGCAAAAATTTCATAACCAGTTCGTAGCCAAAGGTCTTTGCTTTCCGTCATGATCGCAGCCGGGGTGGTTCGTTCAAAAGTTTTTTTGCTTCATTGTTATGCCTTGCGTCTGCTCAGCAAACCTATTCCCACATTGGCAAGATAAATAACCTGAGCAGCTAAAAATAGTAATGTCAGCATTTGTACGGCATTACCGATCATTTCGTGCCTTTCGCTGAGGTAAGGCAATGGATTGATGCCGATGTAAAGCACAGCTACCAAAAGCAATGTTGAAATCACGGTGGTAAGTACGTGTATCCAGGTGGCGGTGATGGAATAAAGAAACTGCTTTGTACTCAGGTACAGTAGCCAAAAGCCTATCAAAAATAAAGGAATCATCCAAACCACATTATTCAAAGGAAGCCCGAACACGACTTTGTCTTGAAAGTCAATATTAACAAGAGGGCGCAAGGCAAGTGCCAACAACAAAAGGATAGTTGCAAACAACAGCAGCGCAAAAGGGTCTTTTTTTAAATTGAAGGAAGCTTGCATAAGCATTAAAGTTTATTTACTTATCGTTCATTTTTGGCTTTTTGGTATTGCCCCGTCAAGTAATGTCTGTAACGGGTCAGGTAGTTTTTTAAGTAGTTCCTGCTCCACCTGATATTTTAGTTCAATAGTCGTTCAAATTCAACTCATCCACAGGCACCAGTTTTTGAGTGTTATCATTGCTATTAACGGCTGCACTGCCACAGTCGCCGCCTGCGTTGGGTTTGCGGGTTGGGATTGGCGGCAGTGGTTTGTTCGCTGATACTTTTTATTTTATTTCCAGCATTCATTTTTCCAGTTTGAATTTTTTTCCAAACCTTTCGGGCAAATCACCAGTCAAAAACTTTTCAGCATTGCTTAATGCTTCGTCAATTGTTTGGGCTTTTTCATCCTCCCACCAAGTACCGCCCTCGTCAAGAAGTCGGATTAGGCTATCACTATATTCGTCGCTTCCGATTTCAACCCAGCCATGATTATCAATCCACCAAGCAATATGTGGATATAATTTTGAGAAATTCATATTTGTGGTTAGTTGAGAAGTTCTTTGAACCGTTTTATATGTTCTTCCATTCTTCTTTGTTGGTCAGCACTAAAAATTCTTCCGAATGTCATGCTCGTGATTTCAATTTCCAAAAGACGAGATTCTGCCATTAGTTTATTTAATTTTTCTAATTTTTCAACAGCATCAGTTCCTCGTTCATTTAACTTTTCTAATTCATTCGTGGCTTTCAATGTGATTTTTTCCAATGCTATTTCCTTAGCCTCTCCTAAAATTTGAGTTAAGGCATTTATGAGTTTGTTAAGTTCGTTGTCTCGGTCTTTTACACCGATTAGTTTTTCTTTTATGTCAACGTTATATCTCGCAGTAAGTGCAATTATTTGTTTGTCCAATTCTTTATCACCTATTTTTTGGATAAATTCCTCTAATTGACTTAAAGCATCGTCAAATCTGGCTCTTTTTATTTCAGACCTTATTGATTGGACTTGGGTTTCAACGTATTGAGAAGTCATATTTATTTTTCTATTTATTTTTCTTCTAGTTTCAGACAACGGTTTGATGGTATGGTGTCGTGCGGGATTACGAAGCGAAAACTTATCAGTTTACACCGACTTTTTTTACGAGCCACGAACCTTCAAAAACCTCTGAAACCCGCGTTCGTTATTTTTTATTCTTAAACATTTCCTCATATTCCTTTACATGATGCGGAAATTCCTCTTCATAAAAAGGATATGGTATTCCTTCTATTGACACCTCAAATCCGTCTGAATTAGACCCGAAAATTTGAATACCTAGACCCTTAATCTCAACTGAATTATCTCTATAAATTTTAATGCAATCCAGTTCTCCATGTGTCATTAAGAAATCACCATCTGGTTCATCAGTCAATAATATTCCTTTTTCCTTAAAGGTCATTTTAAAGAACTGATATTCGTTGCACTCTTCGGTAAATTCAATTTGTCCAAAAGCTACACCCATTGGAGCATCTGCCTTTTCAAGCTTGGTTGTTCCAATCAATTCTCCATCTAATTCTATTTGATATATTTTACCAGTCATTCAAGTTATTCTCTTTTAGCCATTTTTTCTTATCCTTCTCAAAACATTCTTTAAAATCAGAAATCATTTGCTCATAAATATGAATATCAAAAGATAGTGGCTTTATTTTATCAAACCAATCCACTTTAGAACCAACTTTCTCAGCATCATATTCTGTTGTCCTATCAATTCCAAGTCTTTCCCAAATTACAACCTTGTCAAGTCTAAGAATATCAGCAACAATCAATGTACACGAAAAGTCAGCATCGTCAGGACACATTAGAATCGGACAAGTTGTTCTATTATTTTTTTCAGGTAAAATTCTATTCCATACGACTTTACTTTCTTGTGGTATCTCCATCAACCAATTTAAAGTAGGAACAAGTCCTTTATATTCTTGACCTGGATAAATCTCGTCCAATTTTTCATCCAAGAAATAGTCATCAATCATGAAGTTCAAATAGTCTTCATAAATCTCATAATCACTTTTATCAATTATCACTCGAATGTTATTCATCTGCTGTTTTTAATGACGCACAACTCTTGTACTAACGCAATAGCGACTAAGTAAAACACGCATTGCATGTTTTACTTAGTCGCTATTGCGTTAATATTCGCTTTAAAAATAATGGTATTTACTCAAATGCCCAAGTCGTCTATCGGGCTTTTTACCTGGTAGGTGTGATGTGCGTATATATCTCCCTGGATTTGCTGCTTTGATATCCTGGTAATTCCTGAATAGAGCGTAAATCAAGGCAAAAGATGTAAGCTGAAAGGATATTTTAGTTGAACTGCCGATACTCCAAAGGGGTCATACCGGTTTTTGATTTGAACAGTCGAATGAAATACTGCGGATATTCAAATCCTAAGGAATAAGCGATCTCGTTAACGGTGTCTCTTGAGTTTAAGAGTCTGTTTTTGGCGGTCTCAATGATCTGGATTTGCAAATATTCTTTGGTCGTCTTGCCGGTTTCTTTTTTTAGTAGGTCAGACAAATAACTGGCGGACAGATTGAGCTGCCCTGCAAAGTATTCAACCGAAGGCAAACCTTTATTTTCAACTTCAGCAGACTTGAAATAGGCGCTCACTAAATCTTCAAATGCCGAAAGTAAATCACTGTTCTGTTTTTTTCGGGTGATGAATTGCCGCCCGTAAAACCGTTGTGAATAGTTCAACAATTGCTCAATAGACGTAATAATTACATTGTGGCTGTATTGATCAATATTGCCATTGTATTCCTTTTGAATATGATCTACGATGACAGTCAAGGTATTTTTTTCGTCTTCCGAAAGATGCAGCGCCTCGCTCACGGCATAAGCAAAGAATGAAAAATCCTTTATTTTCTTGCCAAGGGCTGTGTTGACAATTAAATCGGGGTGAAACCAAAGTCCCCAACCTTCATATTGGATTTGCTCATTGAACTCCCCAACCGAAAAAACCTGTCCGGGCGCCATAAACATCATGGTTCCTTCTTCAAAATCGTAATACTGCCTGCCGTACTGCAACACTTTGGGTGCAGGACTTTTCAGACTGATGATGTAAAGGTCGGTTACAATCTTTACATTAAAATGCTCGGCGCTTGCCTTTATTTTAGCATAATCCAACACCGTTATTAACGGATGTTTGGGCTTTTCGTAGCCCACCATCTGGTGCAGTTTGCTAATGGATTGTATTTGCAAAAAACTGCTCATAAACGGATCATTGTTTAAGCTGATTGATCGATAAAAACCGATGTAAGCCATTAAATTAACTATAAACGGTTGAGTGTCAAAATACGATGCTACGCCCTTGGCGTTTAATATCGTTAGGCGTAATACTGATTGATGATTTGAGTATGATTTTTATAGATGTCCAACGCATTCATCCTACCGTGGTTTATTTGGTTAACCCCAATTGATTCATAATCATTTTGTCAAATGCTCTGTCACTGAGCAATGATTTTATCAAGGGCATCATTTTGGCGGTTCTGCCCACTCGAATTCTGGTTTTTGGATTCGGCGTTTGTACCGTATTCAAAATGGCTGTTGCGACCTCACCAGGTTTCAAAATTGGGAACGCACTATTGTTTGATTGTAAAATGGTGGTTAGCATTTTCATGAAGTTTTCCCGCATTTTACGATAAGGGTTTCCCGCAATCGGGTCAGGATATTGTGAATTATCTACAAAAGCCGTTTCCACCCCTCCCGGCTTGATTAAAGACACTTTAATACCAAAATTACCCAATTCCTGGCGCAAAGCATCGCTGAAACTCTCCAGCGCGTATTTGCTGGCATGGTAAGCGCCTGCACCGGGCGAAGTGAATTCACCACCAGCCGAACCAACATTGATGATATGCCCGCTTTGTCTGGCTCTTATCTGGGGTAAAACGAGCTGCGTCACCCGGATCAGCCCAAAAACATTTACGTCGAACTGATATTTAAGCTGAGCGGAAGTCAGCTCTTCTACAAAACCATTTTGGCAGTAGCCTGCATTGTTGATCAGAATGTCTATTTGCCGGTAAGCGGCATAAATCTGCTGGAATGCAGCTTGAATGCTTGCTTCATCGGTGACGTCCATTGAAAAAGTTGCACAACCCAATGCTGCCAGGTCTTTCATCTTATCGGTATTTCTGGCAACTGCGATTACTTGAAAATCCTGTTGTGCCAATAACTTTGCCGTTTCTTTTCCGATACCCGAAGACGCCCCGGTGATCAATACTACTTTTTTCATCTTCCTTTAATTTTTGTGATTAAATGATGATGCAAAAATCGCGTAGCAATGGTTGGGTTGGATAATACAAATTCGGGATAATTGTATAGTTTTCCAGGATGTCGAAGCAAGGCTCCCTCATGCCTGTGGTGAGACAACATTAAAATGCCGTTGGTGAGTAGCGCGTGTGTTTAGTTTGTTTTCTTCGATTCGCTCAAAGCGGACTCGATGTGGTACCTACTTTGCTTATTACCGAGTCCCTTCGGAGACTCAGAGCGAACTAAACCCAATATTGGTTGCAGTTTTTGTCTGCCGAGACAAAAAATTACCAAAATTTCCAAAATGGTTTCTTGTCTTTATTGGACTTTGTCAAAATGCCTATAACTCTTTCTGAACCCCAACTTTCATTGTCGGGTAC
>JBKBWT010000246.1:0-9301 GCA_046314415.1 Saprospiraceae bacterium | reverse complement strand
AGTCGCAATTCACACCGCGAATTTTTTCGACATCCGACTTGGAAATCGGCTGCTTGTAGGCAATGATGGACAAAGTTTCCAGCGCTGCTTGCGACAAACGTTTTTTAGTCGTCTGTTTCAAGTAAATGCCCACCGTGCGATGGTACGCGGCTTTGGTCATCATTTGATAACCTTCATTGATTTCCACAATTTCAAACGCGACGAATTCATCGCTGTATCTTTCTTGCAAACGAGCAATCGCATCCAGCAGTTCCGCTTCGGGGAAACTACTACCAAAGGATTCTTCCAGACAATTCTGAATTTCCGTTAGCCGAATGGGCGACTCCGCCGTAAAAATCAAACTCTCGATATGAGGAATTAAAAAGTCCATTGGGCAAAGATAAAAAGGAAGGTTGGAATTTTGGAAAATGGATGGATGCTTCGTCATTGGCAAAGCTTGGCAGCTTTTTGAAATGGAATATCGCGGGTCAATCGGCCATAGCTTTCTTTATTGTGCCTAGAATTCTCCTGCGGATTGGTTTGTTGGAAATAAAAATCAGCATAACCGGCTAATCCCTTGATTTCAAAGGCAATATCCAATAAACATTCTACTTGTTTCTTATCTAAATCAGGATGCAAACGCAAGTGTTGCGCGGCAGCACGTTGCCGGTAACGAGTAATCTGACTCGGCGTAGGCAACTGAAAATCAAGGACATTTAGATTAGGATTATCAAAATCGTAACGAACCATGAATTCATCACCCGATTCTAGCGGGAACAGCAGTGCCTCCGGATGATCCATTTTCGCCTGATAGCCTTTCCCATCAGCTACAAAAGAATATTGAAGTGTATTACCTTGGTTTACAAAGACTTTGGCAGGTGTTTTCCAGGAACTGTACCGCACTTTTTCCAGGGCATTATCATCGGAGCGGACTTCGTTGTACCACCAGGCTCCCAAAAATAAAATCCCCAAAATGCCCATTACTACCAGCGCGACCGACATCCAACGCCGCTCCTGCTTCTCCTGCACTTTGCGTTTGCGGTTGCGCGGCGTATCCACCTCCTTATTCACCTGAAAACCATACTGGAATTCATTATCCTTGCGCTTGATGGTGAGATCGAGCATCTCGTTTTCAATAAAAAATGAATACGTATAATCTTGTAAAATACTGAATTCTATCAAAATAATGCGCAAATCACAATAAACCATGAGGTGACCAGATTCCACACCATGATAGAGCCCGACTACATACTGCTTGCCGGATTCACTCGTATATGCCCAATTGTGCTGCGCCAAGAAAGTAGAAATTAATGATTGATAATAATATATGGATAAATGGAATATAGCTTCTAATTATAGAACTGTTTTACCCCCTAAAAGATACGCGAAAAGTGAAATTTTGCTGCAAAAAGTCTTTATTTTAACAGTTTTTCGTTTTCATTTGACAATCGAGCGGAACGTTAAATCTCAAATAATAAATAAATAGCATGTTTTACGAATTCAAAGGTTTTAAACCCGTTGTGCATGAATCGGCTTTTGTGCATCCCCAAGCAGCGGTGACGGGCAATGTAATAATCGGCAGGAATGTTTACATTGGTCCGGGCGCGGCGATTCGCGGCGATTGGGGCGGTATTATTATAGAAGATGGCTGCAATGTGCAGGAAAATTGCACGATTCATATGTTTCCGGGCGTCACCGTGCGGTTGCTGGAAGGCGCGCATATCGGGCACGGTGCAATTATTCACGGCGCTACCATTGGTAAAAATGTATTAGTTGGTATGAATGCGGTTATTATGGATGATGTAATAATCGGCGATGAATGTATCATAGGTGCTTTATGTTTTATAAAAGCCGGTGAAAATATTCCGCCCAGAAGCCTTGTTGTTGGCAATCCCGGTAAAATTATTAAAGAAGTCAGTGACGATATGATACACTGGAAAACGCAGGGCACCAAATTATATCAAATGCTGCCGCAGGAATGTTACGAATCCTTACGAGCGTGCGAGCCGCTGCGCGAGCTGCCCGCTGATCGCCCAAGTCAGGAAATATTATATCAAACCTGGAAAGAGGTGCAAGAAAGTAAAGAATAAATTCAATGCTTTATATTTCTTGCCCCGCCTACCGTGAACTATTTAGTTTTTCTGCTGTAAATCCAAAGCTGGTTTGACCTGACCGCGATGGCAGGTCGTGCAGTTGATAACCGGCGTTTTATTGGGTAAATTCGGGATTTTCTTTAGTAAATCATTGTTGATTTCCCGCATCATCGCTGCCATTTCCCGCGTAATTTGCTTCTGCGGCTTGTCTTCTTTCGCCCATTCATCTGGCATGTGGCAATGCGTACAGGTCACGCCCAGTGAAGTGCTGTAGCCGTTTTCCATGATGCGCAGCAGGCACGCAGCGGGCACTTTTTTTAATACCTGAATATTCTGAAACACACTGTCGGCTGGCAGATTTTCCTTTCCTTTAATCTGTTCGCGCAACGTTGCCAAGGCTTTTTGCATATCAAATGTTGTGTCAACATTAGAGGCAGTGGCTGGTAAATTATGCTTTGACGGATTGCCTTGCCAAAAGCCTAACCATGATATAATAAATAAAGGCAACAAGCATATTATAATTCTTATCATAACATCCAGTTTTTTAGTGAATAATAATTTTTCGGGTAATGGGTATGCCCAAATAAGCCAGTCGGAGAAAGTAAATGCCGCCGGGTAAATCACTGATATCCAGTTCATTCCTGCCTTTTTGTAAGGGCTTTAACCAATAGGTTACACCCTTGCTGTCAATTAAGGCGGTAGGCAGATCGTCTAAGTCGAGCAGGTTTTCTACAAAAAGCAGATCGGATGCAAGGGTCGGATAAATCCGGATAAATTGTTCGTAGGGGATTTCCTCCGTCGGCGTTGAGAGGCTGAAAGCCAAACTCAGGCTGGTCGTGTATAACTGGTCGCCCTGATTGGTGCCGCTTTCATTAGATGCCAATACCGACGCGTAAAAAGTTACTTTTCCAACATTCGTTCCGGGTGCTTTCCAACTTACAATCCACTCGGTTTGGCGATTGCCGGCGGCGGTGTGGGTGACGTAAAAACGATTGGGCAAGCCAATGCCGTTGATAATTTTCATTTTGCTTGGCTCAGTCAGTATCCACGTGCCTACATTCTGGCGGTTTTCGTTCAATGCTAAAATCTGGAATCCGTTTTTAGCGGTCAATGGATTGGTAATGCTGACTTTCAGCTCCAGCGTAGAATCGGCGAAGTAATTGATTTTCCCATCGGTGGTCACAATGGCAATCTGAGCGTTGCCCACATTGGCGGCGATATTATGACAAGGCGCCCGCCCACAGGTGAATTCGCCCGGCGCGCCCGTATTTTCGGGGAGTGCGCCGGTCTCATTGCTCATAAAAAAAAGGGTAATGCCCAAACCCAGGGCAAAGAGGAGTAAAATCCGCTTCATAGCTTTCTGTTTTAGCTCAAAAATGCCGGTTGGAAGGTTTTAAAAAGGAAAAAAATGTCGGGAAAAGGGCGCAGCCGATCTGATTACCCTCTTTTTTCCTGTACTTGGCGGTATTCGGTGGGCGTCATGCCGGTTATTTTTTTAAAAGCTAGATTAAATGCCTTTTTAGAGTTGAATCCAACTTCGTAAGCTACTTCGATCACATTTTTTTCGCGCTTGGAACGGTTTGCCAATAAATCCTGTGCGGCTTGGATGCGATAGCGGTTGATAAAATCAGCAAAATTGCCACCCGTTTGCTCGTTGATTGCCTGCGAAATGTGGTGCCGGGATTTTTTCAACTTTTGTGACAGGGTCTCCAGGTCCAATTCGCCATTCGCGTAAAGCGATTCGGATTCAATCAAGCGAGTAATTTGCTGGAAAAGCTGCTGCGATTCCAATGCTGAAAGTGAAGATTTACGGTACTTTTTCGGTTGTAATGCCTCCTGCAATCGCACCCCTGCCAGCACCTGCGGCTGCACATAACCCAACCACGCGATGAGATAAATAAACCCCGTGAGTGACAGCGCAATCAAATATTTCCACACCGGCGCCTGCAATTCGAGCGTCGGCAGCAATCGATAGAAAATGTACGCCAGTATAATGCCCAGATAAGCCAGCAAAATCAGGCGGTGCCAGCGTTGCAATTCCGAATTGCCCTGCAAAAAAGGACGAAAACGACGCGCCATCCAGATGCCATAAAAGCTCATCAAACTAAAAACGGTGATCGGGAACAATGGATGTTGTAAAATTCTGGTAACCGATTGAATCACGGTGGGTTGCGGATAGACAAAACGTAAATAAAACGGCGTCATCAACAGCACAAGCAGCAGCGCCGGAATAAAATGCAGCCCCCAATTGCTCGTAATTTTCTGAAACGTCGCCTGATAAAACAGCAGCAAGAAGGGTCCGTACAACAGCGGAAACGCCACGCTCACCGCCATCAGCCCCGGCACCTGCCGGATCAAACCCGTCCACCACAGCAGCCACTCGCTCAGCGTGATTGCCAGCAGCAGCAAAAATGCTCCGAGCAGCCGATTCGGTACACGATTTTCTTTTTTGACGAACAACACCGTTGCCACAAAATAGCCCTGCGCCGCCGCAATGGTGAATAAAATGATCCAGAAATTAATATTCATAGCTCTATTATAATGATTTTACTAAATAACCAGGGCTTTTATTACTTATTCCTACTCATCTACTTGCAATTGAAAGGATTTTTGGATGAATGTTTTGCCGTTTATTTGAATGGCAATCAAATGTTCACCGCTATAATATTGCCGGGTACTGATCGGGCGAAAATGCTGCCGACGTGACAAAAACACTGTCTCCCCAGGTTGCAGCGTGCGCTTCGTCCATTTAAACACCTTCGGCGCGTGCGTGCCATTTTTCTTCATAAAATAGACCGCGTAATCAATGATCAGTTGCTGCGGTGCTTCGCCGGTTGATTGCAACGCCAGGGAAAATTCCATCGAATCACCCAAATGAATCGCAGTTTGCGCTAACGAAAACGACATAATTTCTACCAGCGCTTCGGGGCTAGAACCCAATAATTGCAAGGCTCCCGGATGCCCCTGCTTGATCAGCGTGCGCGTAGCATGACGGATGAGCCAATTCATCTCCGGCGTATTTTCGGTTTGCCAGCGCTCCAGCGTTTCTACCACCACATCCGGATTATCTTTGGCAATATCATTCAAATTGTTCGCCACCGAGCGCCGAACGTATAACTCCGGATCGTTTTTCAATTTTTCTAATAAAGTTAATAATGGCTGAGGATTTTCAATAAACAACTTCAGCCGCCGCCCCAGCGGGAGCCGCGGGCGCGTACCTTCCGACACCAGCCGCCGCACGTGTACATTCGGGTCTTCCGCCCACCGATGTAATATTTCCAACGATTTCTCGGGTTCCAATTCTACAAAAGTACGCAGATCGCCCTCGGCGGTGAAGCGTTTGGTCATTTCGTACAATGCCTGCATCGACAGCTCATAATGCGCTTTGCCATAGCGACTTACAAAATCACATTGCGGCATCACAATGAAGCGTTCCCACTCGGTTTCGCCAGCTTGCCCATTGATTTCCGGCATCAGGGAAGCCAGCAAAATGTTGACCGCCGTGGGGAAATCTTTGGGCAAATACTCATGCAAAGCATTGGTAATGAGCCGCGAGCGCTCGCCGAATTGCGAATCGGGCAGTTGGCTGCAAATGGTTTGCACAAAAGCGGCTTCGGCAAATTCAGGATAATTGTGTTTGATGGCTTGCGCCAAATGTTGCACGGCTTGCGGGCTGAAGACATCGCGCAGGAGAAAGTCGGGTCCGAGGGTCATGATCAGGATATTTAGATATTAGGATATTAGATATTAAGATGTTGAGAAATTGGTAAAATGAAATGCCGGGCATTGATTTGACAGATCAAGGTTCAGAAGATTAGCAGGTACAAATTTGCGGAAAGGAACGGATAATTCAAAACAAAAAGGTGTCAATCTAAAACATAATCTTTTCAAAAGAACAGCGCCATTGGCTATCGGGTAAAAACCGCTTGCTTATTTCACCAAAAAAGAAAAGATGGAGCACCGTCGGGTGGACATGCCGCCATCTTTTCAAATACAGGATTGATGATAAAGCTTTTAATGATCCACTAAACTTTCTGGGCGTACCGGTAGTTTGCGCACGCGCACGCCACACGCGGCGAAGATAGCATTGGCAATAGCGGGCACAGCAGGCGGCGGCGCCAGTTCGCCGACTCCCCAGGGGCGCTCGCCGGGATTTTCTACAAAATACACCTCAATATCCGGCACTTCGTTCATGCGCACCACGCGGTTGTTGTGAAAATTGCTGTTGAGCACCTGTCCGTTTTCAAATTCGACTCCGCCGTACAGCAGCGCCGACATGCCCCATAGCACCCCGCCTTCTATTTGGTTTTTCACCAGATCGGGATTCACCACGTGACCGCAATCGACCGCACAAACGACTTTATGCACTTTCAACTGCCCGTTGCGCACGGACACCTCCGCCACCTGCGCGCAGTAGCCATTCCCATGCATGTACGGATACACCGCAATGCCTTTCCCGAAGCCCGCTTTGCTGCGCTTGCCCCAGTTGGCTTTTTCTGCTGCCAGTTGCAAAACCCGCCGCAGGCGATGGGTACTGAGTTTATAATTATGATGTACCTCCAGGTCCTGATCTTCCCGCAGTAGCTCCAGCCGGAATTGCAAAGGATCTTTTTTTACGGCATGTGCCACCTCATCGAGAAAACACTCCTGCCCGAATGCCCAGCCATTGGCAATCACCGAACGCCACGCACACGAGGGCAGCGCGCTTTCAGGTTGCATATTTACAAAATCGTAGCGCTTGTTGGGAATCAGATAGCCATTCCAGGAGATTTCACCTTCCTCTACGCTGCCCCAGTAGGTTCGGGCTTCTTTGTGCAGCCAGGCAATTAGGTTGTTTTTGTCATCCAGTCCGGCTTCGTAGTGCCCGTGGTAATAAATGTGATAGTGGCTGGTCTGTACGTCATCCTCTCGGGACCAGACGACTTTGACGGGAATATTTCCAGCTGCTTTGGAAACCAATAGCCCTTCAAGCGCCGCATCGGGATAGTAGCGCCGTCCAAATCCGCCACCGGAAGGAAACAAATGCACGGTGGTACGATCTTTGGCAATGCCGAAATGTTTTTCCACCTCATTGACAATATAGACCGGCGACTGCGTGCCAATCCACACCTCGGCGTGGTCGCCCCGGTGCTGGGCAATACAATTCAAGGGCTCCATAAAAACATGCGCCTGGTAGGGATACACATAGTCCGCTGTAAGTTTTTTAGCAGCAGCGGCCACCGCATCCGCATTACCGATGACGCCGCGTGGCTCGGTGGCGCCGTCCATTCTCCCGGCGACGTGCGCCTGAAAGGTGGCGGTGTCGTACTGGCTGTTGACACTGTCTTCCCATTCTATTTTCAAGGCTTTTTTACCTTGCATGGCTGCCCAGGTAGAATCGGCAATTACCGCTACGCCGTCTCGTACAAAAAAAGGAAAACCCGGCGACCCGGCATCTATGCCGGTGATGGGCACCACCTGCTCTACGCCCTCGACGCGCAGGGCAGCGGAAGCGTCAAAACTTTTCAGCTTGCCGCGGAAGACCGGGCAGCGCGCCACGGCGGCATAACGCATACCCTCCACTTTGGCATCCATGCTGTAGCGGTATTTGCCCGTGACCATTTGGGGCACGACCTTATTTTTCAGGGACTTTCCAATGAGTTGGAACGCCTTTGCGTCTTTGAGCGGTACCTCCGACTCACTGAGTAGTTTTACATTCTCGGGCACGGGTAGCTGCGCCGCTTCGGCTGCTAATTCGCCAAAGGTGAAACGGGCTTTGGTCAATGTGTTGATAACGATGCTCTTGTCGGCAGTACAATTGGCAATATCCGTTTGCCAGCGACGGGCAGCGGTTTGTAATAATAGCTGCCGTGCAGTGGCACCGGCTTTGCGCAAGGGTTGCCACATATCTAAAATAGTAGTAGAGCCGCCTGTGCCGTAGCTAAATCGCTGGTCAAAACCAATAAATTCGATCTGCACTTTTTCCCAGTCGGCGCACAATTCTTCTGCCAAAATCATTGCCAAACCTGTATTGACGCCCTGCCCCATCTCGTGCTTGGTGAGTTGAAAGCGGATGTTATTGTCGGCATCTATTTTTACAAAATAAGCCAGCTCACGGGTGGGTTCGATTTCCTCGGCGGCTTGCTCGCCTAAAATGGCTTTTAGTTGTTTTGGCTGCGCCAGCACGGTGCCGCTCAGTAGCATGCCACCACCCGCCAACCCGGCAACGCGGATAAAATTTCTGCGATCCATGTTTGAATTGATACTTGAAAATGGATGATTGATCATTGTTAAAAAATAAATAGAATTAAGTGGAGACAAATTTTAACTCAATCCATTGCTTCCGCTGCCTGTTGAATGGCTTGGCAAATGCGCTGGTACGTTCCGCAGCGGCAAATATTTCCTGCCATGGCGGTCTTGATTTCCGCCTCGCTCGGCTTGGCATTGTTTTGCAAAAGCGCCACGGCTGACATAATCTGTCCTGCCTGACAATACCCGCACTGGGGCACATTGGCTTCGATCCATGCTTCCTGCAAGGGGTGCAATTTCCCATCGGTGGCAATGCCTTCGATGGTGGTAATGCGCTGATTTTGTACAGAGGCGACGGGGAGGACACAGGAGCGCACGGCGTTGCCATTCATTAGCACGGTGCAGGCGCCGCATTGCGCCATGCCACAGCCGTATTTGGTGCCGGTAAGGTCCAGTTTGTCGCGCAATACCCACAGCAGCGGCATCTCCGCCGGGGTATCCACTTCGTAAGTTTGGTTATTAATGCGCAATTTTAGTTGCATAGTGGCTTTTTGCTACTCATTATAAGCGTCCAGCGGTTTTTGTATAGTAAATTTTAGACAGGAACTTTGAAAAGGTAGCAATTACAGCATAGAAAGAATAAAAATGCATGCGTCAGGTCATTTGCTGCATGCGTCAGATCATTTGCCGCGTGCGTCAGATCATTCGCTGCGTGCGTCAAATCATTCGCTGCGTGCGTCAAATCATTCGCTGCGTGCGTCAAATCATTCGCTGCATGCGTCAGATCATTCGCTGCATGCGTCAGATCATTCGCTGCATGCGTCAGATCATTCGCTGCGTGCGTCAGATTATTTGCTGCATGCGTCAAATCATTCGCTGCGTGCGTCAAATCATTCGCTGCGTGCGTCAAATCATTCGCTGCATGCGTCAAATCATTCGCTGCATGCGTCAGGTCATTCGCTGCATGCGTCAAATCATCCGACGGCGCCAGCAAATCATTG
>JBKBWT010000245.1:0-9310 GCA_046314415.1 Saprospiraceae bacterium | reverse complement strand
ATATAATGATACTCCATATAATATTAATTCTCTTTTGCATCTTTACTTCCCCTGATTTCCTGACAAAGAAAATAAAGTTTGCCTAGAAACTTATGGAAATCCCCGCGAACAATTGTAATAAATTACGTTCTATCCTAAACTGAAAGTGCCACTCCATTATGAAGTTATCAACGATATTACGCCAGAGCGTCGTGCGCCGACACTTGTGGATAGCCCTGACCATCGGACTTTTTGTTGCTATTTTACAACCTTATGCCATTGGTTACATCTATAGTTCAGCTGAAGCCAGGGAATTATTATATGCTTTACAAAATCCAAGTTTATTTTTTGGCAGTGCGGTGGCGACTTCCTCGGCTACGATTTTAGCGCTGATGCTGACGATTCTGAGTCTTACGCACAATGCGGACAAGCAGTTTGGCAAGGACTTATATGATAATATCCGTGCAGCGGCAGTGATTTCTACTTATACTTTTTTAGGCAGCATTTTACTATTATTAACTTTATGCCTGCCGGTCGGTGAATTTAAAGAAATACCCGGTAATTGGTTTCAATATATTTACTACATATTATCTTTACTAAATGGATTGCTGGCTGGCTTGATGACGAGCATCATTCTGATTTTAAGAATGACGGTTTTGCATATTATAACCGAGTTGTCACCGAATACTAATGAAGAAAATTTTTAATTTTTTAGTAATTGATTTACTTTGTATTCCAATTCATCTATAAAAAAAGGCTTGGAAAGAAACCCTTCGATGCCGAGACTTTTAGCAATAATTTCAACATTTACAATAGCCGAAATAAGCATAATGGGAATATGCCTGGTGTTATCATCTTTGCGAATGATCGGGATAATTTCATCACTGTCAATATCCGGCAGCCACAAGTCTAAAATCATCAAATCTGGCAGTGGTTTTTTGTTTTTCAAATAGTTTAAAACTTCAATTCCCGTACCCATACTAATGGTTTTATAATCAGGATGCAGCTCCAGCGCTTGGGTAATAAAATCCAGAATTTCAGCATCGTCATCACAAACCAGTATATGCTTCTTACTCATTATAAATATATTATACAGTTTTGGTATTTACTAAAATAAATTAATTAATATCACAATATGTAGTTTGATAATTAGCAACAAATTATTCATTATCAAACAGAAATTATAGTCAAGTGCTTGCTTGTAGCCAATTTAATTTGAAATTTACCATAAATCTATCCAAAACCCGCTGTAACAAAGATTATTTTGTTTAACGGTGATATAAATTATAGGTTGTTTAAATATAAAATACATGAATTACATTATCATAACTAACTGACTATCAGTTATTATTAATTTATATTCATAATACATTTGTCAATTTAAAAGTCCAGGCATAATCACAAGGATTGTTTGCCGGGGTTACCACTGGTGGCGTTATGGTCAATTTTCCATTCTTAAATGTTGATTTAACCGGGCTTTTCAAACCCAGCATAGTAACATTAGAAGGATTTTTAATATTATCTATCACCAGCGGCTGGGTCGGAAATTGTGTGCAAATGACATACAAATCCTTCCCTTTTTTAGTATAATAAACAGTGGTTTCTGATGTAATTTTGGGCGCTTTTTCCCAGCGGCGGGTACCGTAGATGCCTTCTCCATTGATTTCCAGCCACTTACCCATATCGGATAATCGCTGTTGCATAATCACCGGAATGCGCCCATCGGCAGTGGGTCCGATATTTAATAACAAATTGCCGCCGCGCGCTACTTTATTGATTAAAATATGCACCAATTCTGCTGAAGTGGAATAATCTTCGAGAATTTCCATTCTATTATACCCGAATGAGCCGGCAATACCCCGGCACTCCTCCCAGGGATGCGCGTAGCCCTGATCCATAAAAATGCCTTCATGCACCAAATCATATTCGGTGGTGTAATAACCGCCGTGCTTGCCGCGGGTTTCCTTGCCCCAGCGATCATTGGTAATAACGCTTGCTTTCACCGGCGATTCATTATACAACCACGCTAAAAATTCCGTACTTTTCAGTACACTTGAGGGATAGTCCCATTCGCCATCGGGCCAGAAAATATCGGGTTTGTAACGCGTTACTAAATCTTTCATCTGGGGCATCATATGTTCATTCACATATTGATCAATCGTTTCCGGTTTATATAATGGATGAAACCATTCTAATAAAGAATAATAATACCCCATTTTTAAGCCTTCATCGCGTACGGCAGTGGTAAGGTCGCCTAACAAATCCCGCTTGGGTCCTACGTCCACGGCATTCCAGTTCCACGAATGTGGCGACTGCCATAATGGAAAGCCTTCATGATGCTTGGAGGTGAGCACTACGTATTTGGCGCCCGCTTTTTTGAAGCGCTCCGCCCAATCTTTTGGCTCAAATAATTCAGCTTTAAAATCTTTTACAAAATCTTGATATACTGTTTTATTTCCATACATTTTATTATGAAAATCAATAAAATACTGCTGAGTGCTGTTAGGGTTGACCAACCTGCGCCAATAATGCTCGGCATAACGATCATAAATATGTACACTGTCGCGCACCGTGGGGCTATAGGCAGGCACTGCATACACACCCCAATGAATAAAAATACCGAACTTGGCATCTTCAAACCAGGCAGGGATTGGACGCGCATCAAGCGAGGTCCAGGTAGGTTCGTAGCGCTGCTGCGCAAATATAATACTATGAAAACAAATGAATAAAGCGAGTAATATGGTATTGCGAATCATGAGTATAGGCGTTTATTCACTCCAAAATATTCCGAATAATACGAAAAAAAACACAAATGAAGAAAAGGAATCTGACTATAAAATTATAATGTTATCTGAAAAAAGCCATGTAATAGCCAGGCTATAAATTTCGTTAGGCTTTGATAATCACTTACAAACTTGCAAACTGCCCGTACTTCCATCGCTTATCTGTTTTTATCGGCATTGCCGCTGCTGGCATTCGCCCAGACGCAACCCGTCAACTCGCCCAATTATGCCATGCTGACGCATATTCCGGTGGAAACTAAATTTATTGTAACCGATCAATTGCAGCAAATTTATGCGGTGACGCCCAACAATACGATTATCAAATTTGTACCGAAAGGCACGAGTGACTATCAGGAACAATACCGTTTTAGCAACAATACACTGGGCGAGCTCGACCATCTCGATGCAACGGATCCGTTTAATTTATTGTTGTACTATCCTGACTATCAAACAATTATTACACTGGATCGCACCTTGAATCAAACCGGCTCTTTTAATCTGATCGCAGCAGGGGTGGTGCAGGCGCGTACCGCCGCTTTGAGCAACGACGGGTATATTTGGGTGTACGATGAAGCAGCTTTCCAATTACGGCAATTAAATCGAACGGGGAAGGCTTTGCTGGAGAGTCAGCAGTTGAGCTTGCTCTTGCCACAGGCACCACAAGCGCATCAGCTTACAGCCCGCGAAAATTTGGTGTATCTGAGCGATCCGCAATTAGGCATTCTGGTATTTAATAATTTTGGACAATATTTGAAATTAATTCCTTTACAAAATATTGCAAAATTTCAAATATTAGATAAGTTGTTGATATACAAAAGAGGAAATACATTAGAATTATATAATTTGATAACATCCCAGCATTCTGTGATGTCCTTACCGACAGGATTAAATGAATCCGACCAGGTGCAGGTGCAGCAAGGGCGTTTATTTGTACAAAAGAAAGACCGGATAGAGATTTATAGCTTTTAAATAAAAACTAAATATTCCGACATTTTATATCATAAGTTGGCTGAAAATATTATAATATTTATCACTCTTCAAAAAAGCCAATGCTTCCGCCCACCCAGGTTTTATTTTTATTGGCACGAACGCCGATCATTTCGGCTTTGCCGAGGCGGATAAGGTTGGTGACCAGTTGCGGTCGCGGCGCCTCATCTTCCCAAATCAGGAGCATCCGTACTTCGATTTTTGCCGGTTCGTCGAGGGTAGGAATGACGGGCACATATTGCACTTTCTTTTGCAAGATATAATTAGACCGGTCATCAATGTTGGCAATATCCGCTTGGGTAGGGTGCATGATAACGCCCTGTCCGGCAAAGGAAAACAAGGGTTTTAACACAAAAGCATCCAGATTTTCGGGTACCTCCGACAAATCATTCAAATAATAAGATTCCGGCACGTATTGACTTTTAAACAGTGGCAGCGTATGCTTGCTAATGCGGAAAAACCAATTGGGATGCCCTACCCAGTGCACGTCAAGGTCATCAGTGAATTTGAATTGCATGGGCAGTTCCGTACGCTGCTGCAATTCGTCAAAAATAACGCGGTTATAAATGCGTTCAATTTTGATTTTTTCACCTTTCTCATTGATATAGAAGAGGTTACGTCCTTCCTTTTGCACCTCTGTTACCGATATAAACGGCAAGCCGATTTCTTTGCGCCCCACATAAAAATCGATGGCAGTAGCTTGTTTCTTTGGCTCAATTTCCAATAAAACCGTACTTGCCGGATTGCTGTCGGCAAAAATGACTTTTTTTAATAAATGGAGATAACTCGTTTCATCCAACCCATTAAAAAAATGGGTAAAATGTGTCGGAATATCAAAGAACCGGCAATAGGCATTCGCCAACATATTCTGAAAAAAATAAAGCGATGGAAAGCCCTGTCCTTCAATGAGTTGCGGGATGTATTCGCCATTTTCATCCTTACAAATGCCAAAATCCAGTACCAGGAAATTAGGGTGGGAGGGCTCATTGGGCACAATTTGCCCGGGCTGCAAAGCACCTTCCGACAATTGCTTGAAATCTGGTCGAACCAACACATCGGTAATTTCCGAAACAGCAGCTAACAATTTGGTTTTCAAATCATTCGGAATAAAAACCGGTGTTTCGCACACGTGAAAAGGCGGGCGATGCTGGTAAGTAGCTTCGATCCAGTCCAGCATGGCTTCGTATTGCGCTTGCCGGAAATTGCGGTTGAATTGGTCGCGGAGTTCAGCAATCATATTAATTTACAAGGTACGATTTACAATTTACGAAGTACGATTTATCTTCCTCAACCCGCTCTGGTTTACTAAACCATTGCCGGCTCGCGACGCAGGGCGCGAATGGCACGACTCAGAAATAAGGGCAGGATAATGTTGTGCGTCAACTCGATTTTGTCTGAATCGCGCAGGTGGTCAATCATTTCCAGGTATTTTTTCTCGCTGTGCTCTTCAATAATGACTTTGCGGCGCTCCGGGTCGAGAAAATGTTGCAGCATCCCGTCAGAATCGGCTTCCGGATGAAATTGGGTACCAAAAACTTCTTCCGAAAAACGAATTGCCATAATGGCGCGTTCCAACTGCACATGGGGGCGAATTTTTTCCAGGCAGAGAATTTCAGCGCCCATTTCATCCAAACGCTCCAGATCGGGCTTTACTGCTTGCCAATCGCGAAAATCCGCCACGTAGAAGGGATTAGGTAACCCGTCAAATAAAGGTTCGTCAACGCCAATATCCGTTTTGTGTACAGGAAAAGTACCAAATGACTTCGACCGGCGCTTGTTCACTTCTGCCACCTGAAAATGAATACACGCCATTTGGAAAGAATGGCAGATGAAAAACACGTGCTTTTTGGGATTACCCGGCACTTGATTCCAAGTCCATACGCTATCCAGCCAATCATAATATTTCGCATCCCAAACACCATCACCATCATACGGGCTGCCCGGACCGCCGGTGGAAATATAAATGTCAAAATCCAAATCCGGCACTTCTGCCCTGCCCCGCACGTCAAAAATAGTTGCATCCAATTGTTTTCCAAAACGGCTCACGATTTCTCTGATGCAACGCATCCCCTGGTTGGGCGTGTTGTCATACATATCCAAAATCGCCAGTCTTGCAGTTTGCATGGTGTAGTTCAGATTTTTAATGCCAATAAAAGAGGGAAACCAATCTTAATGGATTTTGTTTAACAGGTTTTATCGGCTGATTCGCGGGAGTAGCGTGGAAATTCGGGAATTGACGAACAATGAATAGTAAATTTTTTCTACTCGCCAATTCCCTTGTTTATCCTATTTACTCTTCGTTTTTGCTGCTCGTTTGCCACCTCCACTTGCCTTGGCTTTTGCTAGAGGTGCTGCTGCCATGCCGTTGTTTTTACCCACGACAGCCTCGCGCATGAAGGTTCCCCAGGTGAGGTTATTCTGACCTTCCTGGTGCATTTGTGCCCGCTCGATAGCGTAATTTGCCGCTGTCTCCAGCACCCACTCGTAATTTTCTTCTCCCACAGAGTGTTTATCTGCATCCGGTGCCGGATTCCAAAAGTCAATCGCATAAGGAATTCCATCGCGTACCGCAAATTCTACCGTATTAAAATCATAGCCTAGTGCCTGATTCAGTTGAATGACATAAGCCTCCATTTGTTGCAGCAGGGCCTCGGGCACATCATGCTTCACGGCATAACGCAGGTGGTGCGGATTGCGCGGTTCATAGTGCATAATTTTCACATATTTACCTCCAATGCAATAACACCGGAAATAAGAGTGAAATTCTATCGCCTCTTGTAATAACATCACCAGTTGCCCGGTTTCATTATATTTTTCAAAAAATTCGTCTGGACTGTTGATCTTGTAAACATGTTTCCAGCCGCCACCAGCATAAGGCTTCATAAATGCCGGGAAACCCAGGTAATCGAACATGCCCTGCCAGTCCAGCGGGAAAGCCAGGTTGGAAAAAGACTCGGCTTTGGTATCATCCGGGCGATCTTTGGAAGGTAAAATGACCGTTTTAGGAACCGGCACTCCAATTTGTACCGCCAGTGCATTATTAAAGAATTTTTCATCGGCGCTCCACCAAAAAGGATTGTTGATCACCGCCGTGCCCATCAGTGCTGCATTCTTCAGATAAGCCCGATAAAATGGCACATCCTGCGAAATCCGATCAATAATAACGGCATAATCTGTTGGCGCGGCTTGTTGCACTTTGGAAATATGCACCGGCTCAGCAATAATGCCCGATATATTTTTTGAATTGACCCGTTCTACAAAGGCTGGTGGAAATGAACGTTCCCAACCGTATAATATTCCGATTTTTTTCATACAAAGTTTAGTTAATCAAAGTTTGGTGTTTAATTCCTGCTGTTAGCAAATATATTATTTAAAAGTGTTGATTCAATAAAATATTAGACGGTTTATTTTTAGGGCGCAGCGATCCCTCACCAGCCGCTTATTCCTTAATCGCTTGTCGCTTGTCTCAGTGCGCTTTTCACATCAAGCTCAAATAATGCGGAAACATCTCGCGCCAAAGGGGCCAGTCGTGCTGTACCCAGCCACGCATGTCCAGCCAATGTGGCATATTCTTCTGACCCAATAAATAGGACAAATGTTCATTATCCGGACGACAGATATCCCATTCGGCAGTGCCCAATACAATTTTCATACGCCAGAGATCTCCATGATTTAAGCCAGGTATAAAATCCGGCGGATTATTAAAATACACATTATCATCATAATATTCATTTAAAAACATTCTAATATTAAAAGCGCCGCTCATACTGAATAAGTGACTTACCGCATCCGGATGTTTTAAAGCAAAATTGACCGCATGATAGCCGCCAAAACTCGCTCCCGCTACAGCGACCTTGCCGACCGGGGTGTTCCAACGGATACCTGGCACTAATTCTTCGTAAATAAATTTGTCGTACCAGATATGATTCATAACGCGCTGCGCCGGATGTATTTGCTTATTGTACCAACTGTGAACGTCCACGCTGTCCGGACAAAAAATTTGCACAAATCCGCGTTCTATGAACCACCGCGCCGATTCGATCAGCCCAAAATCCTTGGCTTCGTAATAACGCCCCATCGAAGTGGGAAAAATGATAAGCGGGTAGCCTTGATGTCCAAACACCAGCAATTCAATGTCTTTGTTCAGGGTATGGGAATACCATTTGTAGTAAGCTTCTTTCATTGTGACAGTTTTGATATTTACCTTGCATTTGATGCTTAACACGCAGCATACAGGATTCGCAGGAGGTCAAATGAGTGGATATTGGGTAAAGACGTAATCACTTCCGGCAAAATTATAAAAATCCGCCAACACTAGACCTGCTTTTATAAAATAAACCTGCTTTTTTGCCTGCGCTCCCGTGTACATGCGCGTTGTTAAAAACTTGTGGACAAAATATGCTGCTTTTTGTATTTTTTGACTTAAATTAACCCTCCCATTAAACCCGGTTATCATTCAAATAAAGGCATTTTGTTAAGTGTTTATTCTTGTAAACGACAGAAAATCAACACTTTAGCAAATTAGCATTTCATACTATGCGCTTTTTTCGACGACCTGATGTACAAAAATTTCGCCTCGCGACGCGAATTAACCTGCGGACCACCCAACTGACGGAAGTCCAGGTGCTGGATAATTTTCCCTCTCGCTTTCTGCAACGCGAAGTCCGAGTTTCCATTTTTCTGCCGCCGTATTACTTTGAGCAAAGCGATACGGTTTACCCGGTTTTGCTGTTCAATGATGGACAGGATATGGAAGCGGTACGTATGGCTGACATCCTGGACGAACTCTATGAGCATCAGCGCATTACAAGAGTTATTGTAGCGGCGGTTCACGCCAATTTCGATCGCATTCATGAGTACGGCACTGCCCACCAGCCCGACTACAAACACCGCGGCGCTAAAGCGGGCGCATATACTCAGTTTATCTTGCAGGAACTCACGCCGGCGTTGCGGCGGCGCTATCGCTGTACCGCAAAAGATTGGGTTTATGCGGGTTTCTCGCTGGGGGGCTTATCTGCCTTCGATATTGCCTGGCATCACCCTGAATTGTTTCACAAAATCGGCGTTTTTTCGGGTTCGTTCTGGTGGCGTTCGCAAGCCATTCGCGAGGATGATCCTGATGCACACCGCATTTTGATTGATTTATTACAAAATGATGTAAAGCGTGTCGGCATGAAATTTTGGCTGCAAACGGGTACCCTCGATGAGCCAGACGACCGCAATAACAATGGCATTATTGACTCGATTGACGACACCTTGGATGTGATTCGGGCACTCAAAAAAATGGGATACCACGAAGGGGATGATATCAAATATGTGGAAGTCATTGGCGGTGAGCACAATCTACCCACCTGGAGCCGTGTACTCCCCGATTTTTTACAATGGGCTTTCAGTAGAATATAAAATTCTACACCTTATATAATATAACCAAAATTTCACATTTCACATTTCATATTTCATTGGCGGTCTCAACCGTCACCCGGATTTCCTGCGGCGATATTCCTTTGGGTGCGCAATCTTTTTCTGCGCTTGGATTCGATTTTTCCGTAGATTGAAGCTCC
>JBKBWT010000244.1:0-9363 GCA_046314415.1 Saprospiraceae bacterium | reverse complement strand
CGCTGGATTTGATTCGCAAGTCCTTGCCTTACATCGTGCAGGAACGTTGGACGGAAAGTCAGCCTTTATTTTTGCAACTAGCGCAAGAACCATTATTAGTAAATGAAATTCGTGCAGAATTCTGGGCAAGCGCCGGACAAGTTGAGTTGTATCATCTGCTGGATAACGCAAAAGCGCTGCAATATTTCCAGGAAGCTCAAGCCTTGGCGCCTCAGCTTTCGCGCACCGCGCGTAGTTTTGGAGAGTACTATCTCAAGGATTTGACCATTGAAGATACGCAGCAGCGCATTGAAACGGCGCGGCAACATTTTCAAAAAGCCTTGCAACTCGACGCTGAACAAATTGAAAATTATCTTTACCTCGGCGATAGTTACAGCGAAGAAGGCAAAGTTGAGGTGGCAGCGGAGTGGTATCGCGATGCCATTCGCAAAAATCCGGGCGTGCCCGATGCTTATGCCCGTATGATTGCCTTATGTGGCAAAGCCGAATTCTTTCAGGCACATGAATCGGAAATAGCCGATTGGGTCAACAAAATTGCAAAACTCGAACCCAAACGTGAATACGGTGCCTACCTGGATGCCGGGTATGCTTTTCAAAAAAATGAACAGTACGAAACCGCCGAAAATTGGTATAAAAAAGCCATTGTAAAAGAGCCGCTTCGACTTGGCGGGCATTTGTATCTGGGCTATTTGTATCGCGATCAGGAAAAATTTGCCGAAGCCGAACAGGCATTTTATAAAGTTCTGGAACTGGATGCCGACCACTTTGATGCCTATTGGGAATTGGGGTGGCTCTACCAAAAACAAGCAAAATGGGACAAAGCGCTCCAAGCTTTTGAAAAAAGTTTACCACTGCGACCCGAATGGAATCAGTATATCTTCGATGCAATTGCCAGTATGCAGGAGAAACTGGGGCGTTCGGAAGCCGCCGAGGAGAGTTTGTTGGCAGCTTTGCAATTGAATCCCAATGATTCCAAGGTGACTGAATCGCTCCACGCATTGGTAGATAATTGGAAGAAATCATCCGGATGGCAGCATGCCCTGGACTTGTTGCAGAAAATGCGCGACTGTAAAGGGGAGGGTTATGAAGCAGAATTTCACAATCGCCTCGGCATTGTATATTACGAAAATAGAGAATATGACCCAGCCATTGCGCATTATAAAAAAGCCCTTGTCCTACGACCAAACGATGCCATTCAGCATGAAAACATTGGACTAGCTTACGAAGCCGCAGCCCAGTTGCAGGAGGCCGAAGCCATGTACAATCGTGCGGTGACGCTGGCGCCCGATGCGGCAATTCATCACAATCGACTGGGTATCTTTTATTATAATATTAAAAATTTCGATAAAGCAATTGCTGCTTACGAAACCGCCATCCGGCTCGATGCAGCCAATCCGGTTTATTGGAATAATCTTGCACTTGCGCAGGAATATAATGGAGCTTTAGATGCGGCAGAAAAATCGTATCAAAAAGCGATTGAGTTAGCCCCGGATAATCATGATTATTATAATTATTTAGGGGTTTATTATCATAACTCGGGTAAATATGCAGACGCAATTACACAATATCAAAAAGCCATTACATTAAAACCCGATTTGGGGGTATATCATAGTAATCTTGGCTTTGCCTATGAAGCAATGGGCAACATAGATGCAGCATTACAGGCTTATCTGGAGGCGGTAAAATATGATAAAGTCCAGGGCGCACGCATTGCCCAGATTTATTTTCGGCAGGGGCAGTTTGCCAAAGCCGAACAGTATGCCTGGCTCGCGCTGGAAGCAACTCCGCCGCAGGGACTGGCGTACGATCTGTTAGCGCAGGCCTTGCAGCAGCAGGGCAAAATGGCAGAAGCCGAGCAGGTATTAAAAAAAGCCATTGAAAAATCGGAGAGCAGTCGGGATATTTTTAATAATAATTTAGGATTGCATTATTACAATTTACAATTATATGATAAAGCCATTGAGTTTTATCAAAAAGCCATTGCATTACGGTCGAATTATGCGTTGTATTATGATAATCTTGGCTTAGCTTTTGAAAACCTGAGCCGGAGCCATGAGGCGGAAGCCGCTTATAAAAAGGCAGCAGAGTTAGAACCTGGTAATGTATTGTATTTGAATCGCTTAGGTGTTTTTTACTTCCGGCAGGAGCAGTTTACGCAGGCAAAAACCTGGTATGAAAAAAGCGTGCAGGTGGCGCCACAAGACCCCATTAACTGGGAAAATCTGGGCTTGGTATGTCAGCAACTCAAACAGCCTGGCGAAGCAGAAGCTGCGTTCCGCAAGGCATTGGAAGTAGCGACGCAAGATCGGGATTTGTATTTCAATCGCTTGGGCGTTTTTCTTTATCAGCAAGGGCGTGACGCCGAAGCCCTGGACGCGTATCAGCAAGCCATTGCCTTAGCTTCTAAATCAATTTATCTGGAAAATCTGGGGCTTTTGTATGAACGAATGGGACGATTGGAGGAGGCGCAACATGCTTATGAGCGCGCACTGGAGCAAGCTGGCGATATGGATAAAGACCTGTATTTGAATCGTTTAGGCGTATTTTGTTTCAATCGGCAGCAGTACGAAAAAGCCATTGAATATTATCAGAAAGCAGTGGCACGAATGCCTAGACCAACCTATTACGAAAATATAGGCTTAGCCTATAATATGATGGGGCAAATGCCGGCGGCAATAGAAGCGTATCAACAATCGGCAGAGCTGAACCCAGACAATGCAGCGGTCTTCAATATTTTGGGCAATTTGCTTTACCGAATAGACGATGTGGCAGCGGCAATTCCTTATTACCAAAAGGCGGCAGAATTGAGTGCTAATGTGCCTTACAACCATGAGAATCTTGGCTTGGCTTATGAAAAACTAGGACAATTTCCGGCGGCAGAAGCAGCGTATCAAAAAGCCCTGGAAGTCGCATTTGATGATAATAAGGCACTGTATTACAATCGCTTAGGCGTTTTTTATTATACACAATCGCAAAATGAAAAAGCCATTGAATACTATAAGCAAGCGATCAAATTGGACGCGTCCAATGTGATTTTTTACGACAATCTTGGTCTGGCTTACGAATATGCCTACCAATTGGAAGCGGCGGAACAAGCCTACCTCCAGGCGCTTGACCGGGCCGATGAAAAAGATTACTATCATACCCGGCTGGGCAATTTATATTTAAAAATGCACGATTCGGTGCGGGCGCAGGAGCAATTTGAAGCCGCCATTGCAGCTGATCCTTACCAATCTATGTATTATGATAATCTGTCTTTTGTTTTTGAGCAGCAACAGCAATGGGACAAAGCCATACGCGCCTACGAGCGGGCAATTGCACTTGACCCCGATGAAGCCTTGTATTATGCGCGTATTGCCGAAGTGTTGGTAGCAGCAGGACGCAATGCCGAAGCCTTGCCCTGGTTTGCCAAAGCTATTGAACGCGCCCCGGCTAATACCGCGACCTTGAACAGTTTGTTACAAGCCATTGCAACCTTGCCAGATAAAACGCCTGCCAAAGCCATTTTGCAACATTTACAAACCATATCCGGGCTTAACCAGGAGTTGTTAGCGCAAACCTTAGCAGATTTGTCAGATTCCAAACCAAATGATATTTCTCAATCCTGATTTTTTTACGCAACTTTGCAATTGCAACGGCTTATTTTCAAGATTTCATACAGTAAATATTGCAATTGTTTTATCTTGTACCAGGTTGATTTTTAAGACATTATTTAGGGTTACATATCTATTGTCAATTGCCTTCCAAAATTAGTTTCGCTCCAATTGAACGAACGCCGGTCAATTCGTTTCTGATAATAAAACATCTTTATTGACTGTTTTTAAATACAAAATTTGTTACATGAGAAAACTGTATTGGTTTTTGTCGTTTTGCGCAGCAACTTTGCTTGCCTGCAATCAATTTGAAGAACTGGACAACCTGGATGGCGTCCAATATGATGCCGAGTACGCTGTGCCGCTCGTGGACACCCGGCTTACCTTGGAAGATTTACTCGAAGATTTTGAAGAAGATGCCACGCTGATTGTAAATGCAGACGGGTCATTGAAGCTGGTGTACCGCGATGAGGTGGTGTCGCAAAATAGTAGTGATATTTTTGCCCGGATCAATCAATCCTTACAGCAGCCCATTCCGATTCTTTTTCCCACGATGCCGCTGCCCTTATCGTTGCCTAGTGGATTGAAAATCAATCGCTTAAACTTTAAAGCGGGTACGCTGAATTATACCTTTGAAAATCGCAATAACCAGCCTGTGAATGTGGTCGTCACTTTTCCACAAATTACCAAAAATAATGTACCCTTGAGTTTTCAGGCGAGCCTGCCCGCCTACAGTGGCAGTGGTGCCGCGCCCACTGCTACGAGCGCCAATATGCCGATTAGCTTAGAAGGGTATGATCTTCAAGCTATCAATAATTTAATTTATATTCAATACGTTGCAACAACGCCCGGCGGTACGCAGGTCAATTTGTCTAATTTTACCATCCAACTCAGCAATCTGGCATTCTCTTATGCTGAGGGATATTTTGGTAATTTCTTATACGAAGGCACCCGCGATACCTTGAATATTGACTTTTTTGACAATTGGATTCGCGGCGACGTCTATTTTGAAAATCCGCGTATTACCCTGAATGTCCAGAATTCATTTGGTATTCCGACGCGTGCCCGCGTGAATACGTTGAATGTAATGACGGTAAAAAATCAGATTTTGCCGCTGGAAAGCACTTTCGTGACCAATGGCATTGATTTTCCGTATCCGAATATGAATCAAGTCGGTCAGGTAGCGACTGGTTCCTTCGCTTTTACCAAAGAAAATTCCAATATTGATGTAATTCTGGGTGAAGGACCGGTCGCAGTGGATTATGATGTGGATGCCGTGACCAATCCTGATAACAACACCGGAATCATCGGCTTTATTACCGACAGCAGTTTTTACAAAGTAGAGATGGAAGTAGAACTGCCGCTGTACGGGCGGGCTTCGGGCTTTGCAGTGCGCGACACGATTGATCTGGATTTCAGCAATTATGATGATGTGGACGACGTAGAATTTAAGCTGGTGGTGGATAATCGCATTCCGCTCGACGTAGCCGTGCAAGGTTATTTTGTGAATGCAAATAATGTCATTATTGATTCGCTGTTGGCAGCGCCGCAAACGCTGATACAAGCCGCTCCAGTGGGTAGCAATGGCGAAGTGACCGGCGCACAGCAGAAAATTACTTTTATTCCTTATGATGAAGCGCGTTTTGCCCGGCTGCGCGACAATGCCGAGCGCCTTTGGCTCAATGCCGCTTTTTCTACCAATAATAACGGTGCCACTTCGGTGCGCGTACTCAGTACGCAGGATGTGCGCATTCGCCTGGGGGCAAAGCTAGGCGTTCGGAACTAATCCATTTAATGACAAAGCACTCGCTTTAAATAAAATATGCATGAAAAATTTATTTTTTATTATAATTATTATAACTGTTATTACACCGGCTTTTGCCCAACAAGAACTCGGCACCCATCTGCTGCGCGATGTATGGCAAGTAAATCGTACCAATCCGGCAATCTTCCCGGATCAAAAATTAATTATCGGATTACCAGGCGTTTATAATAATTTAAATATAAATAATATCACGTATAATGATTTATTTACGACGGAAAATGGTCAAACCAAGTTAAACGTTGACAATGCCATTTTAAAACTGGATGCCAACAATCAAATTCGGGAAAACCTCGAAGTGGAAACAGTAAGTCTGGCCTTCCGCCTGGGGAAGTTCTGGTTGAGTGCCGGGCATAGTATTAAATTTAATGCTTATATTGATTATCCAAAAACGCTGCCGCAGTTGATCTGGCAAGGCAACGCCCAGTTTTTGGGGCAGAATGTTGACTTCAGCACCAACCTGCAACTCTTTGGTTACAATGAATTCGCGTTTGGCGCAGCGATACCCTTGACAGAAAATATTACCATTGGTGGTAAACTCAAATGGCTGAGCGGCTTTGGCGATGTTTCGACCGACCGCACCAAATTAAATTTGCTTACTGAAGAAGAGGCATATGCTTTAACCCTCGACGCCGATTTTCGCGTGAATTCCACCGGTTCGATTGAGTACAACGGCTTACGAGATATAACTATAAATTATGATATAAATGATTTTGACGGGGCGCAACTTTTCAATCAGAATAATGGTGTAGCCTTTGATTTTGGCGTGTACGCAAAATTTGGTAAGCTCGACCTCGCTGCCAGCGTGCTGGATTTGGGCGGTAAAATTAACTGGGAAGAAGATCCCCAGAATTTTTCACTAATGGGTTCGTATGCTTATCAGGGCTTGGATATTGCGAAGGACGTGATTGAGGATTCTACCACCATCAATAATGCGATTGATTCTCTGTTTGAATTGTATGATTTTACAGAAACAAATAATGCGTATTCTACTTCATTACCACTGCGTTATTACTTGAGCGCGAGCTATCAGCTCAACGACACCTGGCGCTTTGGCGGCATGATTTACGGAGAAAATTATCGTGGCGAAAGTTTTCCGGGGGTAGCCGTCAGCGGCAATATGCAGTTGCTCTCCTGGCTTAATCTGGGCGCTTCCTATGCTTTCCGCAGCGAAACCTTTGATAATCTGGGCGTTAATGCCACTGCAAAACTGGGACCGATTCAATTATTCTCCATGACCGATAATATTTTAAGTGCTTTAAAGCCAAAAGACAGCCATAGCGCGAATGTGCGGGTCGGCTTGAATTTGCTGTTTTAAACAAAGCATTACAATCGTCTTTTTTCTGACGGTTTAAAGTATTTTTGCCAGACAATAACAACCCGATTCTGACAGTTTTTCTGCTGAATCAAATTGCCAGGAGGCGCATGATTGTTCTTGCCTGGCAAATCTGTTTATTTGACATGGTAAAAAAAGCGATATGCGCACGTATTTACTCCCGTTTTGTTTTTTTATAATAACTATTAATAATTTGTATGCCCAAGGTAAACTCGCAATAGGTCAGTGGCGCTCGCATCTGCCCTATGTCAGCGGTCAATGGGTCACGCAGAGTGCATCCACGGTTTACTATGCAACTGAATGGTCGGTATTGCTGCTGGATAAAACCGAACGCTCCACCGATTTTCTCACCACCGTAGAAGGGTTGAGTAATACGGGTATCCGTTTAATAAAATATAACGATTTAAGTAATATTCTGATCGTAGTATATAATAACAGTGTAATAGATTTAGTAAAAGAAAAAGAAGTAATAACCCTGAATCAGGTGCGGAATTTTCAGGGGATAGTGGGTGAAAAATTGATATATGATATCACTATTGAAAATGATTCGGTCGTTTATTTAGCGGGTAATTATGGGGTTTCTAAATTGAATGTTCTTACCAATCGCTTCACTTTTACTACGTTCACCGAGGTAGATACCCGAAGTGTACAAGTGTTTGAAAATGAATTATATATCTCTACGGATGCCGGTATTTATCGCACCCCTAAGAACAATCCAAACATCGAAAATTTGACGACCTGGCAGTTGTTGGGTCAGGCACAGGGTTTTCCGGCAACATACCGAAGCACATCGCTAGCCGTTTATAAAAATCGCCTGTACATGGATGTGGCCAACACGCTTTTTTACTGGCAAGATAATAAATTACAACAGGTGCGCTCGGAACCCGGCTTTCAACTGCAGTTTTTGTCTGCCGAAGGGGCGCATTTGCTAGTTGGTTATCGTTGCGCAAGTGGCTGTAGCCGAAGCAAAGTAGTCTATATCGATGAAAATGGCAGCGGCGGTATTTTGGCAGCCGATTGTGCAGATGCGCCGACTTATGCAGTGGAAGACCAGCAAGGGCGGGTATGGTTTGGCGATATTGGTCGCAATTTTCGCATGGTCAATAAGGTAACAGATGCCAATTGTACAATTATCAATATTAATTCACCCTATTCTCATTTTAGCCGTGAATTGACGGTTGCCAATAATCAATTATGGCTGGCTTCCGGCGGGGTCAATCAGGTATTCAGCTATCGTTTTCTCGATCATGGTTTTGCTTCGCTGATCGATGGGCAATGGAGTATTTATAACCGATTGAATCGCAGGGAGTTGCGTGGTGAAAACCCCAATGATGTCAACGATGATTTGTTTGATTTTCTGACGGTGGCGGTGCATCCCGACAATGGAAAAGTGTATGCCGGTTCATACATTGAAGGGCTGATCGAGTTTGACGGTACCAATATGACCTTGTACAATGATAAAAATTCTACCCTGAATAATGCCATCGGCGACATTGCACGTACGCGGGTTAGTGGCTTGGCTTTTGACGAGGACGGCAACTTATGGGTTTCTAATCATAGCGCGGAGCGCCCTATTTCTGTTTTAAAGGCGGATGGTACCTGGCAAAGTTTTAAACCCAATTGTAGCCCTACCGATTTGCATCAGGTAGTCATAGACCAAAATGGGTATAAATGGTTTGTAACCAGTGGCAGTAGCGTTGGGGTAGTGCTTTTTGATGAGGGTGATTTGGCGAATGCAGGGGATGATCGTTGTCGTATTTTTACACAATTGAACAGCAATTTACCGACTAATATCGCCAATTGCCTTGCAGTGGATCTTGATGGTGATGTGTGGGTGGGCACTGCCCAGGGTATTATCATCTTTGAATGCGGCGGCAGCGCTTTTGATGCCAATTGTCGGGGCACGCTGCGCATTGTAGAATTGGACGGATTCAATGAATATTTATTGCGCTACGAAGAAATTCAAACCATTGCGGTAGATGGCGCGAATCGCAAATGGATTGGCACCAAAAATGGCGTTTTCCTGTTGTCTCCCACTGGGGAAGAACAAATTGCGCATTTCACGACTGAAAATTCCCCGTTGTTTGATAACAACATTACTGATATTGCTATTAATCCTAATAATGGCGAGGTTTTTATCGGCACGGACAAAGGCATTATTGCGTATCAGAGCGATGCCGTGGAAGGCGGCGTAGTCAACAAAGCCAATGTAGAGGTTTTTCCCAATCCCGTACGCCCGGAGTACGTTGGACCTATTGCGATCCGTGGCTTGGCGCGTGATGCCGATGTAAAAATCACCGATGTAACCGGTCGGCTCGTGTATGAAACGCAGGCATTAGGCGGGCAGGCAATCTGGGATGGGCGCGACTACAACGGACAGCGGGCAAAGTCAGGCGTTTATCTGGTTTTCAGCACCACCAATGCGCGGAATGTGGGCTTTGGCAAACCGGACGCAGTGGTAGCAAAAATTGTGTTAATAAATTAAAGATATAAATTAGACTTGCGTCAAATTGATTATCAGCATATTAAAAAATTCCAAAGACCGGCACAAATACCCAATATCATATCCATATCATATTGGCGCTTCATTCTGATTTGGTTGTAAATAATCC
>JBKBWT010000243.1:8494-9376 GCA_046314415.1 Saprospiraceae bacterium | reverse complement strand
GGAGGGTCAAAACCTCTATTTTTATGGTCAAAATCGGACTATCCACAGCCGGAATAGCAATGGTGATTGACGAGATATGATATTTCATTGCCAAGAATTGATATCTAATTGCCGTGTAATGATATTTTATTGCCAGAATATCATAAGTAATTGGCGGAATATCATTTCTAATTGCCGTAGAATGATATTTGGTTGCCATAACATCATATTTAATTGACGAAATATCACATCTTGTTGACAGAATATCATATTTTATTGCCGGAATATCATAGGTGATTGACAAGATCGCGTTGTTCGCAAAACTTCAAGGGAGTGGAAGGGCAATTTAAAAGTGTTAAAACCGAAACTTTTTCCCCCTGGCGTGTGCAAAAATTTTGCAAATTGCATCTATTCAATAAAAAATCCCTGCTTATGAAAACGTTTTTGCTACTATTCACAGCCCTGCTACTGGTAATGTGTTCTAATCAATCAAACACAAGTTTTGATACAAAATCGGCTCAAAACCCAACAGACAATTTAGAAGTAGAAGCGCCTAGGTCAGGTGAGGATGCGCCTCCATCTTCACTTGGTGCTGAACCAATTGTAAATCGAAAGCAAATTAAAACGGCTTATCTTACCATAGAGGTGAATAATTATAACAAATTGCGAAAAGAAATAGAGAACATAATCCGTAGATTCAATGCAGAAGTGAGTCAGGAATCAGAATTAAGACAATCTTATCGAATCGAAAACAATTTAGTCATCCGGGTTCAACCTACAAAACTGGATAGTTTAATTGCAGCTATTGAGAACATTGCATCGGAAATTGATAGTAAGAACATAAGTGTAGAGGATGTCACGCGCCAATATGTAGATTTAGAATCCCGGCTGGCAACAAAACGC
>JBKBWT010000243.1:0-8484 GCA_046314415.1 Saprospiraceae bacterium | reverse complement strand
CGCGCTGCAATTGAACAATATCGGGAATTATTGAAAAGTGCTCAAACAACTGCCGAAGTTTTGGAAGTGCATGATAAAATGAATGTAATGATAGAAGAGGTGGAATCGGCAGAGGCACAACTGCGAACATTACGCGACCAAGTACAATTAAGTACACTTCATTTGACTATGTATCAAAATTTCAACAATATTGCCGCACGACACGAAGGATTCGGTAGCCGTTTGGGCGATGCGCTTGCAGGCGGTTGGCAAGGATTATTGAGTGTACTAGTGGGATTACTTTATCTTTGGCCACTTCTGTTAACACTTGGAATTGTTCTATTTTTTATTTTTCGGGCGAGAAAAAAGGTAAAACCCACAAACAATTAAGAATTACAGTCTGTAAATTAGGGGGAATTTCGACAGAGGTAAAATGATATTTAATGGTTATTGGTCATAAGGTATTCCCAAATAACCAATAACCATTAACGAAAAATTTAAAATTTATAATCAATGCGGAACGTCATATTCCTCGGCGCTTCGAGCAAACCAGGACGCACGGAATAAGCCTCATTGAAAATATTATTGAGTAATAAAGAAAACTTTAAATTATTGGCAAAGGTATAACTGGTGCGCACATTATTGAGCCAATACCCATTGTCGTCTGCTTCGCGGAATTTGATTAACCCATTGATAATGAGGAGGAAAATGGCGTCAACGGCTTCGACATGGCTATTGTGAAAGGATTCTACGCCAAAACTAAAGGCGCCTTTGGTAATTTCCAGATCGGCTTTGAAGCTGTGGCGTGGACGATATTTTAAAATATTATCCGTTTTAAGCGAAGAATTATTATAATTATTATATGCTTTAGAACCAACTTCTGCTTTTGCATCATATTCTAAATAACGCGGTTCGGTATAAACGTAACCGGTGAGCAAGCCAAACTGCCAATCGCCAAATAATTTGCCCCGACCGGCAATGGAGATTTCCCCGCCTTTGATTTCGGTGTCACCGACGTCCACTGCCCGGAAATTCGGAATAATGGAGAAGCCGCCAAAGAAGGGGTTGAATTCTATCATATTATTAAAATTCATTTGGAAGGCAGCCAGGTCAACGAATCCTTCAAAATTGCCGATTTTAAAGCCCTGCTTTACGGCTACTTCGGCGGTCCAGCCGGTCTCTGAGCCTAAATCAGGACTTGGAACGACAAAAAATCCACCGGCATCGGTATAAATGTATTTCTCGGCAATGGTCGGGTAACGATAGCCTTGCCCCCAGGAAGCCCGCAAATACGTGTAATCCGTCACTTTGTAATTCACACCGAGGCGCATCACCGGCTTGGTTTCGCGCTCTTCGGAAGGGGTGATGGTATTGATGGTATTGCCGGTTCGATATTGAAAACCCGGATTGTTTAAAACGTTGTTTTCCAGACGGAAACCCGCAGAAATATTGAGGCGTTCGCCAAATTTTTTCTCCAGTTGTAAATAAGCTGCCAGGTTACCGGAGGTAAAGGTCGTATCGCCATACAATTCAGCTTCTACCTTGGTACGCATGCCTACTGCGCCGGCGGTGATAACCAGATCGGCATTGACAAAGCGGCGCTGGAATTGATATTCACCATATAATATGGTAGAAAAATTGGATTGGTTAGCGCTGTTATCATTATTGACATCATAATAACGTCCCAAAAACTTATGCCGATTGCCCGCATTATCAAAATAGGTAATGTGCGGGTCGAGATTGTAACGAAAACGTTTGCGGGTAGTCGCTGCGCTGTCAGTGGGAGGCTCGTAGGCATTCACGTCCGATTTCCAAAAAAAGAAGGAACCGCTTTCGCCTTTATTAAAATTGCCATTCAGCCCAACCGTCAGGCGGTCGGTGATGCGATAATTCGTGGTGAAATTAAAGCGACCGAATTTTTTAAAAGTATCTTTATTAAAACTTTCTTCATTCAGATAAAATCCGCCGAGTACCAAATCCAGTTTTTTGAAGCGTTGGCGATGGGAGAGACTGGCTCCGGCTGAGTAGGGGGCACTGTCCCACCATTTTAACTGTTCATCGCGCGGGGCAAAGTAGGGATTGTAAAAAACCGCTAATTTGGTTTCCGGCTCACTCTTGGGCACCGCGGTACGGATATTGACAATACCATTCAATGCGGAAGAACCAAAAAGCGAGGAGGCAGCACCTTTGAGGACTTCTACCTGTTCGATATTTTCAATGGGTACGTCGTCCCAATTGGGAAAACCGGCATCGGCTTGCAGAATTGGAATATCATCGACCAAGAGCAATACCCGGCTACCTGCACCGTAGGCATAGCCAGAACCCCCGCGGATATTGGCTTGCCCGTCGATGACGCTCACGCCCGGCACTTTGTCGAGGGCTTTGTCAATGGTAAGTTTGCTGGTGTTTTCAATCAAATTTGGTTTCAATACTTCCAGCGAGACGGTGACTTCACTTAGTGGTTTTTGATATTTGCCGCTGGTGACGGTGGCGGTTTGCAGTACATTGGTTTCACTACTCAGGGCGGCGTCGAGGGTTTTCGTTTCGCCGTCGGCGAGGGTAATCGTTTGCTGGAGCGGTTGATAGCCTACATAGCTAATTTCTACCTTATACGTACCGGGCTCTAATATAACGGTGTAAATGCCTTCGGCGTCGGCTACTGCTCCTTTAGCGCCAGCGAGAATAGTGGCGGCAATAAGCGGTTCGCCAGAAGTTTGATCGGTAACTTTACCCGTGAGGGTAGCAGTTTGTGCGTGTAGAAAACCTGTAAACAGTGTCCAGAATAAAATAAAAATGAGTGTTTGCTGCTGCATAAAAAGCTTAGGTTTGTATTTGAAGACTTTAGACGGTAGATTTTAGACATGAGCTGTCTGGTAAAAAGCTTCTCATTGCCAGACAGATAGTTGCCAACGAACAAAAGCTATCGTCTAAGGTCTATTGTCTAAAATCTAAAAAAGGAGTGTTCACAGAGCAATTAGGGCGGAAAATTAAGCGAAGGTAATGCAAAATTCAAATTTTTTATGTGCCTCGTGCAGCGAATTGGACAAAAAGCCAAATTTTTTTTTCTGACAAGATGCAAAAGTTCTATATTGCCGAAATTCTAAAATGAATCACACTATTAAACAAAAATCGTTCTTACTATGAAGAAACTTGTACTTTTTCTGTTTTTAGTGACTTTACTCTTTAACCTCAGCAACGCACAAGAATGTTTGCCGCAGCAAAATTTGCCAGACACGGCGATTGGTCCTTATCCTCGTCCATACGATGCCGAAACCAACCCAACCGGTGGTATTACCGATACGGCTTGTGTCAATGAAGACTTTGAGTTTGTAGTGACTTTGGCGATACCTACTACCATTTCCATTGTAGGCAATACGCTTCCGATTCAAAGCATCAGCGTAAACGCTGATACGGCGGTCAAAAATTTGCCGAAAGGTTTGGACTATGTTTGTAATCCGCCTAATTGCGTCTTTCCCGCAAATAGCCGAGGCTGTATCAAAATATTCGGAACGGTGCAAGACACGGTTGGCGTGTATAATGTAAGCATTACCGGTAATTTATCGACCGGTTTTTTCAATTTACCGCTTACATTTCCCGATGCGACGCTGTTTCGGGGCAATTATTACTTACACGTGAAGCCCGCAGGGCAATGCCTGACTTCGACGGACGATCTTGAGAATCTGGAAGTGAGTGCTTTCAACCGTCCCAATCCATTTAGCGGCTGGACGCAAATAGTTGTCAACTCCAAGGTCAGCGGCAATTTTGACTTTATCGTGAGTGATTTAGTCGGCAGACAAATCCACCGCGAGCGCATCAATCTGTGGGAAGGCGAAAATAACCTGCGTTATGACGCCAGCCAATTGGCACCTGGCATTTATATTTATACATTACGCGATGGCGTGCGTCAGTTTTCCAGTAAAATGATCGTTAGTAAATAAAAATTTACCAAGCGGCTAAGTGATGAAAAGATCGGGTAAAACGTTTATCATCACTTAGTTGCTTCATCATGTGGTTTATTATTTTAATCTCCAGGTCTCCTTTTTTGCCTTTTCATAAAATAAACACCTTTGTAACTGGTTCAATCAGAATCAGTAATCCTTTCTTTTAATTATTAATGTAATAATTGTATTATAATTTTCAAAGATTATAATATTAAAATTAAATTTAATTATATGAGAAAACTGTACCTTTGTTTGTGCCTGTTGGCAAGTGTTCCCTGCGTCACTCCACTGTTTGCACAGGCTGGCTGCCCCGGCTGTGTGGTAAGTTTGCCCGGCACGCTACCTGCGGATACCCTTTATCTGGCGGATGCACCGAATGGCAGAGCCGGTGAATATTACGAAGCTGATATTAGTTTTCGGATGCCCAAAACGACCACGCCGGTTGCTGCGAATGATTCTACGGTTGCGCCGAATATTACCATCAGTCAAATTAATATTACATCTGTTTCTAATCTGCCGCCCGGATTAAGCTGGCAAGCGAATCAATTGGAATTTAAAGTTGCTGAGCAGACGGACGGATGTGTACGCTTTTGTGGCACGCCTTTGCAGCCGGGCTTGTACGAGGTGGAGGTGGTCGTCACCGCTAAAGTGTTGATTATTTCGCAAACAACTTCCTTTTCTTTCCCGATTCTGATTGAGCCGGCAGTGAGCGTGACCGAGGGTTTTACCATGGAAAACAGCAGTGGCTGCGGTGAGGTGCAAGTTTCTTTTCAAAATAATGTGCCTTCCGGAGGGCAAAGCGGCTTTTCTTACAAATGGGATTTTGGTAATGGACGTAGTTCCTTGGATGAAAATCCGGGCAACCAGATTTATCGTCAGCCTGGTAGCTATTTTGTTAATTATCAGGCAATTATAGATACAACCGGTTACTTCCTTACGGGTTTACAGGTGAATGAAATAAGTTGTAGTGATTTTTTGAGCCGTCCGGATTTATACGTGGAGCTTTTGAGTCCGCAGGATAGTGTGATATACCGATCAGAACAAGTGAATAACATTACTTTACCGTATAATGTCAATTTAAATGTTCCAATTGGAAATGGCAATTATAAAATTCGGGTAATCGATGATGATGAAGGTTTGGAAGGAGCCGATGACGAATGTGGCACCGCTGTGTTCAATCGCTTGTCAACTGGCACACTAGAAGGGGTTGATTTTAAGGCACTTATAACGATTATTCATCCAGTTGATACCATTCGTTCCAGGGATACGGTTCGGGTATTTGCGCAGCCCACACCGCCTTTATTAATAGGATATGATGGAGAATTATTATGTAAAGGAGATACCGTAGAGTTATTAACCAATTATAATAATAATCTTCGTTGGTACAAAAACAATGATTTTTTGATTGGTAAAACCGCCTCCATTTTATCCACGACCGAAACCGGCAGTTACCGGGTGGCTTACACGTCTCCTGATGGTTGTCAGGCTTTTTCCGATTCTGTAAAGCTCAATTTTGCCGAACCACCTGTAATACCGATCTTTTTAAATAAAGAAAATTTCTTATCTCTTTTAGAACCGGCTAAACTTCCGGCTAATTATACGGCGCAATGGTCTTTAAATGGCAATGTAATTGCCGGTGCCAATCGCGCGACCCTCTGTGCCAATGCCAGCGGTGCATATTCATTAAAAATTACCGATAATATAACCGGTTGTTATAATACTTACTCGCGTAATATTACCTTTAATCCCAATTTTGCGGGCTGTACTACCGCTACCGAAGATCGTTTTAATGAATTGGTTAATGATTTGACGGTTTTTCCCAATCCTACGAACGGGCAGCTGTGGTTAGAATTTGGCTTGCAGGAAGCGAAGGATATAAAAATAATTATAAGAAATGTACTGGGAGCGGAAATGAATCGGACTTTACATCGCAATTTGTTGGGAAACAGTAAATTAGAAATGAATTTACAAGACTACCCGGCTGGTATTTACTTTATTGAATTGCAAGTCGAGGATGAATTAAGAAATGTAAAAATTATAAAACAATAAATAACAAAGTGACAGTGTGGTGCATGTATGATAAATGTGCCACACTTCAACAGAACGCGCCAAGGCGTTCACTATTCAACTTTTGCGCAAATTTTGTATTTGAGTGAATAATGGGCGCTTTTACTTGTAAATTATTCATTTATAATGATCTATAAATTCTGGTTTTTGCTTATTTATTACTATTTGCGTCAACGTTATCCTTGGAAACTACAGATAGTTCGCCTGCATTTTTAATCTTTTGTTGAACCAGCCACTATGCTGCCTGTTGTATCTAATCCGACAGTGAACCAATAAACAGCGTAACTCCGAAATTTGTAACAATCTGTTAACGTGGTGTTGGAGCCATTGCAGACACACAAAATCAGCAACAAAATTAGCATACAATGAGCTTATTTCCTGGCATAACGTCAGGTTAAAGAAAAAACTATGTCAACAAACAATCAACAAAAAGCACCGACACTCGAAATCTGGGCTGGTATCGAGTGTACGATCAATCGCGTGGGTGAGGTGTATTTCGATCAATTGCAATATGCCGGTCATTATGAGCGCCCTACCGATATTACATTGCTGGCAGAACTCGGAATTAGCCGATTGCGCTATCCGGTTTTGTGGGAAAAACATCAACCGCAGCGTCATATAGCACCTGATTTTTCATGGATTTCCAGTCAATTACAAAATATAAAAAATAATAATATTATACCCGTTGTCGGATTATTACATCATGGTAGTGGTCCGGCATTTACCCATTTATTAGATCCGGATTTTCCTTATTTATTCGCGGATTATGCGCTGGAGGTTGCGCGGGCATTTCCCTGGGTCAATTATTACACGCCGGTTAATGAACCTTTAACCACGGCTCGCTTCAGCGGGCTATATGGCTTCTGGTATCCCCATCAGTGTAATGATCGGGCTTTTTTACAAATATTATTACATGAATTAAAAGGAACGGTACTGGCGATGCAGGCAATTCGCACGGTGAATCCGCAAGCTCAACTGGTACAAACGGAGGATTTGGCAAAAACCTATAGCACGCCGCTTTTGCAATATCAGGCTGATTTTGAAAATGCACGTCGTTGGTTGACCCTTGATATTTTATGTGGTAAAGTAAATAAAACACATCCTTTATGGAATTATTTCAAAAAACATGATCTGGAGCAAGAATTGACGTTTTTTCAAGCACATAAGTGCCCGCCGGATATAATAGGTTGGAATTATTATATCACTTCAGAGCGCTATTTAGATGAGGCGATCGAACTTTATCCCGAAGCGACGCACGGAAGCAATGACACACACTGGTACGCCGACGTGGAGGCAGTTCGTGTACCTTTGCTGGAAAAATCGGGTCTGCCGCAGTTGCTTACCGAAGCCTGGAATCGTTTTCAACTGCCAATGGCGATTACAGAAGTGCACTTACATTGCACCCGGGAAGAGCAACTGCGCTGGTTTAAGCAGGTTTATGATACCTGCCGCACCCTTCAACAGAGGGGAATTAATCTAAAAGGTATAACCGCCTGGGCAGCTTTGGGCTCTTTTGGGTGGAATAAATTATTAACTGAACCGTACGGAGAGTATGAACCGGGCGTATATGATGTGCGCAGCGGTAAACCCCGACCTACTGCTTTGGCGCATTTTATACGAAATATTACAAAAGCTACTGCTCCATTATTACGAGAAAAAGGTTGGTGGGAGCGACCCGAGCGATTCTTATTTACTAAGCCATTACGGCAAACAACTCAATCATTTCATTCCTCTGCTGCCCCAATTTTAATTCTTGGTAAAAGCGGCACCTTGGGACGTGCCTGCGCGCGTTTGTGTAAAGAACGCAATATTCCATTCATTTTACTATCAAGATTGGAATGTGATATTACTGATTATCAAACAGTTGCTTCGATCATTGAATGTTATAAACCCTGGGCAGTCATCAATGCTGCCGGCTATGTGCGGGTGGATGATGCCGAAACTGATCTGGAACAATGCTTGCTGGCGAATGCAGTGGGGGCGCAGGTGCTGGCAAATATTTGCCAGGGAAAAGGTATTCGACTTGTCACTTATTCTTCTGATCTGGTGTTTGATGGAACCAAAGCAGCCGATTATCAGGAATCCGATCCTGTTAATCCCTTGAATGTATATGGCGCGAGTAAGGCGCAGTCCGAGCAACTCGTAGCCGAAGCAAATCCGCAGGCTTTGATCATTCGCACCAGTTCTTTTTTCAGTCCTTGGGACACGCACAATTTTGCTCGGCACGTTATCACCCACCTGGAGGACGATCGCTGCCTGTCAGTTGCTGAAGATGTCTGGTCGTCGCCCACCTATGTGCCTGATTTGGTAAATGCGTCGTTGGATTTGTTGATTGACGAGGAAAGCGGCATTTGGCATCTTGCCAACCAGGGGAGCGTCAGTTGGTATGAATTTGCCCGGCATATTGCCGAATACATGCAATTGAATCCGGCATTGATCGAACCAACTGCGCAAAGTGAATTGGGGTGGAAAGCCCTACGCCCCCGTTATACCGGCC
>JBKBWT010000242.1:0-9429 GCA_046314415.1 Saprospiraceae bacterium | reverse complement strand
AATGTCGTTCCAAACATTATACATTTCAAAATTTTCAGAAGAAGATTCTGCTCCATATAATATAATTTCTTGTAAAGCAAAAAGATTGGAAGGACGGTTGAAAATAACAATCTGATTTCCTTTTTTATTATAATCCTCAATATACTGCAGAATCTTATATTCATAAAAATTATATAACACTTCACTCGCACCACAAAAATAAAATAACTCATTAAATTGAGTTTGATAGTCATATTTATATGCGAATTCATTGTAAGCTCTTAAACGATAATTTAAAGAAGCAAATTCATGGATTAGTTTTACTTTTGGTATATGATTTATTAACTTTATCCGTTCATCTTTGGTTTTAGGAGCCGTTTCTCTAAAAACCATTTCATAAGATATTATTACTGCTAAACTGGGGATTTCAATCATATTTATTGAAGTTTTTATTACAAAAGCAAACCATTTACAAACTCACGCCGCTGCAAACCCCGAATGCTGCCGCGCATACGGCGGAATAAACGCAATCACAATATCACTCGCCGGAATGCCGCGTTTTAATAATTCTTCGGCGACTAGAATGTCGGTATTATTGGCAAGCAGCCATACTTTACCATCCGGTTTGATATGAAAGTGAAACAAGACGCTGTGTAAAAAGCGTTTTTCATACCAGCCGGTTTCTACCAATTGATAATGATTATTTTGATTGTCTGTAATGACTTGAAAATCAATGTCTGGTATATTTCTATCTGCCGCTTCTTCGTACAGATAAGTTTCAATGATTTGTTGATAATTTTTTATCTTTTGATCCATGATATAATTTCATTTTGGATTGCATCAAAAATAATAATATTTACTTCAAAATGTTCGCAAATTGCCAGAATATCCGGGTCTAAAAAGAAAGTATTGTACGTTTCATCCGGTATCGCTAAAAATAACTTTCGCACGGCATCTTTCTCTTGCATAAAAAAACGATAAACACTGTACTGCCCAAAAGCCGTATGAAAATTATACGTCATTGAAGACGCTGTAAAACTCTTTACTTCAACAGCAATTTTCTCTGCATCTTTTTCAGCAGCAATGAATTTTTCAGCACCTAAATCTACTTCATAAGGCTTCAAATTAGTGCGTGGTATCAGATATGGATCATGCGTAATTGTCCACCCTTCTTTTATTAACGCCTCCCGAACGATGTTGTGATAAATATCTTTTGCCATTTCTGTAATAAATTAATTTTGCCCTTCGTGCGTAGTGATCCAACCGTCTTTTAAATGCTGGAGATATAGATTCTTTGCTATTTTCGTTTTTACAAATATAAAGAATAAAGTAGTTAAAAGACAAGTATTTCAGTGTAGTGCCGGTGGATTTCAGGGATTTTGAGTAGGTAGGCATTTGAGATGCGGGTGTGAGTGAAAAATGAAAAATTAATAATGAATAAATACAGCTCATTATAAAAGTATTTAGTTTGTGTAATGAATTGGATGTTTTTTTGATGGTTGCATTGAATGAATGCACGGTTATTATATGACTAATTCAGTTATTTTTATAAATAAAATAAATCGTTTATATTATATTGTCAGCATAATTTAAAATTGTTGTTCAACAAAGTTTATTCCGTCCCGTCTTTGCGTTTTTTGTTGTAGTTTTGCTGTGTACAAGGTCTAAACCCAAAACAATGCTATCGAAACTACACTATGTAACCCTGCTTTTCTGGGGATTTACGGCACTATGTTTCAGTGCTTACAGCCAGGAAGCTTCTAACAAGAATACGCTCATCCGCAACTGGCAACATTTTCACAATCAAGGTGAATATGATAAAGCCATTGAACAAGCAGAATCTATTTATCAGCTAGGCAAGACCACCAAAGATAACGAGTTGATGGCGCAAGCACTCAATTGGGAGGCACAATCCTTGTTGAAAAAGTCGGGGCGTGCCAATCGAAGAACGGCTGCCAGGTTATTTAAGGAAAGCCTGGATTTGATTGCTACCATGGATAACAAAGCCCTGCAAATGGACAACTGGAAGCAGCTACGGGAAATTGCCAGAGTGGAGGAGGATAAAAAAACGTATGCAATTTATGATAAATTGATTACGGAGGTGGAAAATCAAATCCAAACTGCGGAATCAAACCGAGCACTTTCCGAAAAGGTAGAACAACTCGACCAGAAAGTTGAACAATTGGGCGGCACGGTGGAACTGCTGGGTGGCGAGAAGGTCAATCTGCAAAAGCGGGTAGAGTCGCTGAGTGCCGCGCAGATGAAAGCAGAATTGATGCTGGCGATGCAGCGCAATTATCTTGATTCGCTGGAAATGGTGCGCATGCTCGATGCCTTTGATCTGGAGAAAAATGAAATGAAGCTCAAAGATCAGGCAACCCAATTGGCGTTACAACAAAATCAACTCCGCCTGCAAGCCAGCCAACGCAACTTATTGATTGCAATTGCTGCAATTTTAATGATTATGGCGGTGAGTGTTTACTTGCGTTTTAAAGAAACGAAAAAATATAATACGGTTCTAAATCAGAAAAATGAGGCGCTGTATGCCGAACAGCAACGCTCCGAGCAATTGTTACTCAATATTTTACCGGCAATGGTGGCGGAAGAACTCAAAAAACATGGGATGACCAAAGCCCGCCAATACGAGCAGGCAACGGTGATGTTTGTGGATTTTAAGGAGTTTAGCCGAATTGCTAAAGTGTTGACACCGGAGCAATTGGTAAATGAATTGGATGTTTATTTCAAAGCTTTTGATGCTATTATTAGTAAATATAATATTGAGAAAATTAAAACCATCGGGGATGCTTATATGTGCGTCGGGGGCTTGCCCGATGTAGAAGGAAGCGAACCCAAGGATGTAGTGCTGGCAGCCCTGGAAATTCAGGCGCTGATGGATAAATTTAAAAAAGAACGGGAACAAGCCGGGCGTCCTTACTTTGAAGCGAGAATCGGCATCCATACCGGTCCGCTGATTGCCGGAGTGGTGGGCTCTATGAAGTTTGCCTATGATGTCTGGGGCGACACCGTGAATATTGCGGCGCGTCTGGAAACCAACGGACAGGCTTGGCGGGTGAATATTTCTGAAGCGACTTATAATTTAGTTAAAGATCAATTTGAATTTGAAACCCGCGGTATTATGCCAATTAAAAATAATCATGATATAGGCATGTATTTTGTTAATCAGCCGGCTAATTACATCAGCCAGTTGTCGCTTCATAATAATTGATGCCGTACTCATTTACTTATTTTGATAATTTTTTAATCGGCGTTAATAACAATTTACGAAATTCTACTTCGGAACCTTCGGCTTGCACGGCTATTTGCCCTTTGCTGGCAGTACAATTCGTGCCATAATTGACCAGATCATTATTTACCCAAACTTTAATAGTATTATCAAGACATTCAATCGTCATTTTATTCCATTCACCGAGGGGTTTTTCCGAGCCATCCGTCAGGTTGATGATGCGGCGTTCTTTGCCTTCGGTGATCCCCCAGTTTTCCTTGGGTCCGCGCCGTTTTTCCATATCCGGTACGGTGATATCCTCCACAATACACCAAAAATCCCCGGCATTTTCGTGCATCATTTGCACTTCCAAAGATTTGGGAAACATTTTATATAATGCTCTTGGTGTAGAGGCATGCACCAAAACGCCACAATTTCCGGGCTTTCCGGCAAAACGGTACTCTACTTCCAGGCGATAATTTTCATATATGTTATCCGTTATTAAATGTCCGTTGGGCGTACCGAGGCTCACCAGCAAGCCATTACGTATAATAAAAGGATTGATTGCATTTGCATTTTGATCCATCTCCGGCACATCGACATGCCAGCCGCTCAGGTCTTTGCCGTTGAAGAGGGATTTAGGTTGAGATTGAGATAAGGATTGAGACTGCGATTTGCAGGAAAGTAAGCTTGTAATAATAATGAAGGTAAAAAGCAGGTTTTTCATGATGTTGAAATTTATAAATAGCTTTGTAATTTGAAGTATATGGCACGCTGATTTTATACGATTATTAGGATTATTTTATGATTTTAAAATCGTTTTAATCATCAATTATCATAAAAATCAGTGTCCTATTCGATTTTATGATACTAATTTTATCCACAGCGGTAAATTATAATAGGTCGTTACACGCGTGATTTTGCCATTTTTTACTTCCAAAAAAGCACCGGCGGGTAGCGTGTACGCCTGTCCGTGTGCGGGCGGAAGTCCTGCCTGGGCGCGTTTATAAGTACCGTTGACGGTGAATTCGGCAGCGATTCGATCGCCGGTTTCATTTATCATGAATATCATATCGCTCAGATTTTCTTCATATGCTTCGTCCATTTCTTTTAAAAAAGCCGTGTATTTTTCCAAGCCAATGCGTGGTTCGCCCTGATTAGGCTCGTGGCGGATATTGGAATCGAGTAAGGAAAGCATACCCTGCCAGTTTTTTTGATTAAAATAAGTATAATATTGCTCGACGATTTGTAAAGAAGTCATTATTTATTACATTTCAGGTGTTAAAAATTGGTAGAACGCCGCCAAATTTATTAGAGATTTGTTACAAATCCAACGAACGATTAAAAATATTATGTTTTAATGGAAATAATGTCGGGTTACGGTGTAATGAATGGTTTGTACCAGGATTTTACCGTCGCGAATCAAAAATGTGTCGGTGCCATCGTGTACTTCGCCGGCGTGGGATTTACCCGTCCATTCCAAAAAGGCAACTTCTCCGCTGACGTATTGGGTTTTGTATGATAATTCCAGATCCGGGAGCTGATCGGCTAGCAGTTTGGCGGATTGGCGTACACCATCGTGCCCTTTAAAAATGCCATTGCTGGTGAGTAATACGACATCAGGATGATAGTTTTCTCTAATGTCTTCTTCTGTTTTGCTATGTTTCCTGCGCTCAAGATGGGCAGCAAAAGTCGCTTCGGTAGCCTGCTCCGGTGAATTTGACATCATAAATCGGCGGTTTTTATAATAAAAACGGGATTATGCATCAGGAGTTTAGTAAATAAAAAACATTATTAAAATAACTTTATTCAATTTCTTCTAATTCTTTTTGCCGGTTTTTAGATAAGTCAACTTTGGCAAAATCCGCGTCTGTATTGGGTTCTACGACATAACCTTTGATAAAATCCACCTCAATTGCCAGCCGGTCGGAAGTGAATTCAAAAATATGTCCGCCATTTTTATGATCATCCGAAATATAATGTAAATGATAACCCGGCACATTTACACGTGCCATATAATCCGGCATTAAAAATCCGACGCAAGTGCCGGTGGTATTCGTAAAATGAAATTCCTTTTGCCCACCACCAGTGAGGTATTGCTGGAGCGGCGGGTAAGGTTTGGACGCTGGGGCGGGCGCCCGACCATGTAATGTTTTAAACGTACCTTTAATGCGCAGGGCATACATTTTATTAGGAGGAAGTAAGTTATTTAGTTGTTCTTGTAATTGGGCGTAAGTCATATTATTATTGGTAAATAAAAATGAAGTATCGGCTTTAAAGAATTTGACAAAAGCAATACCGGTACTATCCGCGTCGGCTACAGGCTGAATGCTGCCGTCAAAACGCATTTTATAAACTTTTCCTTCATTCATAATTAACTCGCCATCAAGCCTGTTGAAGCTACCAACGCCAAAATCCCCTTTTTGCTTCAGTTCGCCGAAGGTCATATTGCCATCATAAACGCCCGCGAGCAAGGCATCAATGATGGAATATTGATACATAAAATCAGCCGGAATGGATGACGTCAGGGTATCCGCTTCTACGGGCGGATTTTGAACGACGGGATTACAAGCGGTGCAAAGAAGGAATATAATATTAAAGATTAGAATGATGTTCATAGATTTTTGCATGGCATTTAATTTTTTTAATTAAAGTATTGATTATTAATTAGTTATAGGGTGATTTTGAATTTAGCTGCGCGAATACCGGGCTTAATTTATTAGATTTTAGCAACATAATAAAAAATAATTTATTCGGGATTCCAACTTTCCAGCCAACCTTGCATCTTTCTTGCAAAAGCTACAAAAGGCGGCTCGTTTTGCAAACTCAATCCGCATTTTGTAATTTAAAACCCGACTTTTTAAATAAAACCTAACTCCATTACGTGCAGCCGACGAATATTGAGCAAGAATTGATAAAAAAATGCCTGAAAGGTGATATGCGGGCGCAATATGAATTATATAATCGCTATGTAACGGCGATGTATAATGTAGCGTTGCGTATTGTGAGTCACCAGACCGAAGCGGAAGATGTGTTGCAGGACAGCTTTACCAAGGTTTTTCAGCAGTTGCACACCTTTCGCAGCGAAGCTACCATCGGCGCATGGATTAAGCGCATTGTTGTAACGACGGCACTTACGCATCTGCGTGGGAAGAAAAAATTACAAATTATTGAAATGCAACAATTACCGGAATTGGAGGATGATGAACAGCATGAGGCAGATATGATATGGGATGCCAAAACATTACATGAATCGATTAAAAAATTGCCGGAAGGAAGCAGAGTCGTTTTTACGCTGTTTGCAGTGGAGGGCATGAGCCATAAAGAAATTGCGAAGGCATTGAATATCAGTGAGTCCACTTCAAAAACGCAATACATGCGTGCCAAGCAATTGTTGAAGCAACAGCTGAGTACTATTTTGAAACAACGGGAGTTTTAATTGATTATTGATAATTGATTATGGTTAATGGTTAATGGTTAATGGTTAATGGTTATATGATTTTTTAATTACTTATTTTATTATATTATGGATAAACTGGAGCAAAGGATAGCGGCGTTGCGGGAAGAATTAGAACAGGTGGAGCAGCCGGATCGGGCGGCGATTTGGGGCGGCGTACAGCGCAAAATGGGTACTCCGGCGCGTCGTTTTTATCAGCATCCCTCGTGGCGGGCGGTAGCAGCAAGTGTAGCAATCCTGTTGATCGCAAGCGCCGGCTGGTGGGCGCATCGCTTATTATATGGTTATTCGGAAGATATTACATTAACCCATTTATCACCTGAATGGCAAAAAGAAATAAAATATTATCAACAGTTAGTGAATGAAAAAGAGCGCACCCTGCACCTTGAAAATATTGACCGCGACGCGTTTAGCGAGGTATTGCGCGAGTTGGAATCGCTTGACAGCGTGCAAGCCGAGTTTCGCCAGGATTTCCGCGCTTTGCCTAAAGATGAACGGACGGTACAAACTTTACTGCGTTATTATGAACAGAAAATCAGGATTTTAGAATTATTAACAAAAGAAATTCAAATTAAACAAAATGAACAAGAACGTGATACACAACGGCGTAGTTAAAATGCTGCTGCTGGTAAGTATTTTGTTATTTACTACTATTTTAACGGCACAAACCGAAAAGACCCGCACCGTAGAAAAAACCTTTGATGGTAAAACCGCATTGTGGGCATCGCATCGTTATGGCAATTTGAGCTTGAAGAAAGGCAGCGGCGACCAGATTAAGGCGGTGTTAAAACTGACAGCAACCGGCAAAAACGCCGAGGAACTGGAACAATTTCTCAATGAATTTGACCTGAATGCTACCGAAGCCGCAGATAATAAAATTGATATTCAGACCAGTTCAGCGATTGAATCGTGGAATTCTACCGGTATCAGCAATGTAATGATGAAGACCACTATTAAGCTGAGAAACGGTAAAACTTATACTTCGATTCAAAAATTTAATATGACCCTGGAATTATATGTGCCAAAATTGCGCTATGCCACGCTCGAAAATAGATACGACGCCATTAAGGTGGAAGAAGGCACGACGGCTATTTTGGGTATAAAATTATATGATGGTGAAATAGATGCGCCCGGTAATTATGATAAATTAAACCTGGAGATGAAGTATAGTGAAGGTCGGGTCGGGAATTTTAATAACAGCGAGTCGGAATTATATGATTGTGATATAACGATGGGAAATGGCGGTAATCTGACTTTAAAATCTAAGTATTCCGGGGTAAAAATTGGCAGTTTACAGTCTTTAAAAATGGACACTTATGATGATGATTTTAAAATTGCCAATGTAAAAGGTGCCGTAGAAATTAAAGATAAATATTCAGAGTTTACTTTCAATGGCGATATCGGAGATGCCACACTGGATTTATATGATAGTAAAATTATTACTAAAAACGGCGGTGATATTAAAGTAAATGACAGTAAATACACCGAATATTCATTTCTTGATATCAAATCATTATATTTTACATCTTCTTATGATGATGCCGTGCAGGTGGCAAAAGTTGGTACGCTGGCAGCGGATAATAGTAAATACACCGAATATGAAGTGGGCGGCTTGTGGAAAGAAATCAAATTTCCGGCTTCTTATGATGATGCCATTCGGGTACGCAGCGTGGGCGAGACCTTTAGTGGTTTAACGTTTGAAGGAAAATACACAGATATTACATTGCCGATTCCTGCCAGTGTAAAATACGAAATTGATGCCTATGCTAAATATGGGGAGATTATTTTCCCAGAAAACAGCATGGAAACCACAATTTATAAAGAAAAGAATGACGAAGTTACTTTACAAGCTAAAATAAAAGGAGCTGATGCGAATGCTCCGAAAGTAAACATCAAGAGTTATGATGGTACGATTAAATTAAATTAGTGTTCCAGATAAATGTGGCATACTGCAAAAGTGTGCCACATTATAATATTACAGAATTATTTTATGTTTTTCATCGCTTCGGCAATCACTTTATCATAAGCTTCATTGCGTTTTTCCAATTCGGTTATTATATTCTGAAAATTTTCTTCATCCCGATTTTGTGACAATTTTTTTGCGGCATGTATTTCGGTTATTTTGATTTCAAACCCAACAATACCGCGCATTTCCCGCGCTACGTAGGTGGGCGTCATCGCTTCCAGCCGCACCGGATTTTCTGAGGCAGCTTCATATTTATTGATTAATTTTAGTAAAGACTGATATAATTCCTCGCCTTCTATTACACGTAATTGCCCGTACACATGCACAGCAATGTAATTCCAGGTCGGCACATTTTCATGATTATACCAGGAAGAGGAAATATAAGCATGCGGCGCACTAAAAATCGCCATCACCTGCGGGTTTTCAGTAAAAGCCTGCCACTGCGGATTGCCTTTGGAAATATGCCCCAGGAGCACGTCCTCACCATCTGCATTCACTTCCAATTCCAAGGGAATATGCGTCGCCCAGGGTTTATGATCTAAGACATTTACTAAAATGCCAAAACTATTTACTTGTATAAAATTACGAACTTCATTAATGTCTGTAATTTTATATTTAGGTGGGATGTACATATTTATAATTTGCTGATGAGTCAATGGGCTGATGTGCCAATACACGCTTGAATCAGCACATTGGCACATCAGCAAAACTTAGCTGTAATAGCCAGAATATGATCTTACAATTTGGTTGATTTAGGAAGTGACAATATCTTACAATTCGCATTCCCTTTCCCAAACCCTCCAT